>JAYPFZ010000084.1:0-9573 GCA_038126555.1 Betaproteobacteria bacterium | reverse complement strand
GTGTCGGCCGGCAGGGCCATTTCTTCGATGAAGCGACTGGGTTGGGCCGACTGAAACTCTCGACCCCGCTTGCGGCGCTTGCACCAGCTCACCACCAGCGTGCGTTGGGCACGGGTGATGCCCACATACATGAGGCGTCGTTCTTCTTGCAGGCGTTCGGGGTCCATCTCAACGCCCAGCTCTTGTTCGCTGCCCGATTGGAACGGCAACAAGCCTTCATTGACCCCCACCAGCATGACGTGTGGCCACTCCAAGCCTTTGGCGGCATGCAGGGTGGAGAGGGTGACGACGTTTTGATCTTGCTCGCGCTCAGAGAGCGTGGACATGAGGGCAATGCTTTGGGCCACTTCCAGCAATGATTTTTCTGGCGTGTGCAGCTGAACCCCCAAGGGATCTTCATCGCCGCCCCCGCAGCGGCGCGACATCCACTGGCAAAACTCCAACACGTTGTCCCAACGGGCGCTGGCCAAACGCTCGTTGTCTTCTTGTTCATACAGGTGCTGCTCGTAGCCCAATTCCTTGAGCCACTCCATCATGAACGCCAAGGCCGCCGTTTGCCCCACGGCGTGCTGGGCTCGAAACGCCCAGTCGTTCACCGTTTGGCCAAAATTTTTCAGGCCATCGAGGGCGCGGCCAGACAAAACCGTGTGCAAGCTGTTTTGAAACAAGGCTTCAAACAGGCTCACGCGGTGTTGATGGGCGAATTGGCCCAGCTTTTCTAGAGTCTGGTGACCAATGCCCCGTTTGGGGGTGGTGACCGAGCGCAAGAACGCTGGGTCGTCGTCGTTGTTCACCCAGAGGCGAAACCAGCCACACAAGTCACGAATTTCGGCACGTTCAAAAAAGCTTTGCCCACCCGACACGCGGTAGGGAATTTGGGCGCGGCGCAAGGCCTGCTCAATCACTTTGGCTTGGTGATTGGCGCGATACAGCACGGCAAAGTCTTTCCATTCTTTGGCTTGCGAGCTGCCAGCGGCCAGCGCTTGTTGCCCTGCACGAAGGCCTTGGATGCGGGCCACCACGCGCTCGGCCTCATGCTCTTCATGATCGGCATCCACGATGCGAACGGGTTCGCCTTCGCCCAATTCAGAAAACAAGCGTTTAGGGAACAACTTGGGGTTGGGCGCAATGAGCTGGTTGGCGCAGCGCAGAATGGCCGAGGTGGATCGGTAGTTTTGCTCGAGCTTGATGACCTGAAGGGCGGGAAAGTCTTCGGGCAGCCGCTTGAGGTTGTCGAGGGTGGCGCCACGCCAGCCGTAGATGGACTGGTCGTCGTCGCCCACCGCAGTGAAATGACTGCTTTGGCCCACCAGCAGCTTGAGCCACTCGTATTGAATGGCGTTGGTGTCTTGGTATTCATCGACCAAAAAATGATCGAACCGGCTTTGCCAATGCGCACGCAACTCGGCGTCCTTTTCCAACATGCGCAGCGGCAACAAAATCAGGTCGTCAAAGTCAACGCTTTGGTAGGCCTTGAGTCGTTCCTGATAGCGGGCGTAGACCAGGGCTGCGGTTTTGCTGGCTTCATCACTGGCTTCGGCCAGGGCTTGCTCGGGCGAGAGGCCTTTGTTTTTCCAGCCACTGATTTGCCATTGCCACTGATTCGCTTGGCCTTTGTCGGTGGTGCCACCCGCGTCTTTGATCAGGGCGTGCACATCGTGGGCGTCCAAAATGCTGAACTGGGGGGACATGCCGATGGCTTCTGCGCTTTGTCGCAGCAACCACACCCCCAAGGCATGGAAGGTGCAAATGCGAACGGCCCCAGCGGCTTTACCCACCAACTGGCGAGCGCGCTCGCGCATTTCGGCGGCGGCCTTGTTGGTGAAGGTGATGGCTGCAATGCGTTCTGGGGCAATGCCAGCGTGAATGAGCTGGGCGATTTTGTGGGTGATGACCCGCGTTTTGCCAGAACCTGCACCGGCGAGCACCAGGCAGGGACCATGCAAGTGATGCACCGCTTGAAGTTGGGGAAGATTAAGGCCAGCAGACATAAAAAAACAAGCCGCGGGGTGCGGCATCAGTGAAAATCATAACGGTCTATTGGTGCTAGCAACATGCTCAAAATTTTCGAGGTCACTTTTCCCTTTTTTGCACTGGTTCTGGCGGGTTATGTCGCGGCATACCGGCGCATGCTCACGTTGGATGCCATCCCTGGCCTCAACGCATTCGTGCTGTTTTTTGCCTTGCCCTGCATGTTGTATCGATTTGGCGCCAACACGCCGCTCAATGAATTGCTCGATGTGCCGTTGTTTCTGGTGTATTTGGCTTGCGGGCTGATCATGGTGGCTTTCACCTTGGCCATGACCCTGAGCGCACGGATTCGTTGGAACGACGGCGCTTTGGGGGCCTTGGTGGCCACCTTTCCCAACACCGGATTCATGGGTGTGCCCCTGCTGGTGGCCTTGTTGGGGGAGGCCGCTGCGGGGCCTGCCATCGTCACCATCGTGTGTGATTTGGTGGTCATCTCATCCCTGTGTGTGGGCTTGTCGCGACTGGACCATGCCGGGGGTCAGGGGGCGTGGCGTGCCATCAAGCTGGCGCTCAAAGGCGTGCTGACCAACCCCATGCCTTGGGCCATTGGCTTAGGGGCGCTGGCATCTGCCACGCAGTGGCAATTGCCTTTGGTCATCGATGCCACCGTGGGTTTGCTGGCTCAAGCCGCTTCGCCAGTGGCCTTGTTCACCATTGGTGCGGTGTTGGCGCGGTCGGTTCGGCAAACTCAAAATGACCCGAGCCTGAATGTGCCTTGGCGCGAATATGTCCCTGTGGCTTTGTTCAAGCTGGTGCTGCACCCCTTGCTGGTTTTGCTGGCTTTGTTGTTGGCGCGGCGGTTTGGGCTTGAGGTGGATGCTTTCGCCGTGGTGGTGGTGGTCTTGGTGGCTGCACTGCCCAGTGCCAGCAACGTGTCGCTGTTGGCCGAGCGCTTGGGCGCCAACAATGGGCGAATTGCCCGCATCATTCTGGTCTCTACGGTTTTGGCCTTCCCCAGCTTTTCCTTGATGGTGAATGTCCTCAAGCCCTGAGCGCTAAATGTGGGCTGGGTCCACATCCCAGGCCCAGCGCAACACCCGATGCTGTCGTTTGAGTTGAGGGGCGTTTTCAACCTGCCAAAGGCGCAGGAATTTCTGCAAGGCCGGACGCGAAGGCGATTCAATCAGCAGTTGAGCTCGGTGGACGTTGGCCAGCTTGCTCAGGCTCATGGGCACGGGCAAATTCACGGTGATGGGCAAATCGTGCGCTTGCACCAGCTCGAGACAGGCTTGGTGTTGAGCTGTCAGTAGCCCCAGGGCTTGTTCGGCTTGACGCGCTTCAGCGCGCAACAAGGCTTGATGGCTAAAGGGCGGTAATCCCACTTGGGCGCGGGCTTGCAGCTCATCGTTGGCAAATTGAGCGTAATCGAATTGGCGCAGGGCTTGATACAGCCCGTGTTCAGGGTGATGGGTCTGAATCCACATCTCGCTCGCGCTGGACTGCAAGGGGTTGCGACCCGCACGCCCTGCCGTTTGCAAAAGCAAAGCGAAGAGCCTTTCCGGCGCGCGGAAATCGCTGCTGAACAAAGCCCCATCAGGGTTCAACGCAGCCACCAAGCCCACCCGCTGGAAGTCATGGCCTTTGGCAATCATTTGTGTGCCGATGAGCACGTCGGCGTGTCCTTCGTGAAAAGCTTCCAAGCGTTCATTCAGGGCGCCCCGATGGCGGGTCACATCGGCATCGATGCGCATGATCCGAACGGTTTGGCCATCAGGCCGTGACCAGCCGCTCAGGCGTTCAATGAGGGCCTCTTCCAATTGCTCGGTTCCCTGCCCGAGGGGCAGGAGGTCGGGGTGGTTGCAGTTGGGGCAGTTGGCAGGCCAGCGCGCTTGCGCGCCGCAGTGATGGCAATGCAGTCGGCCATCGGACTTGTGCACGACCTGGTGAGCGCTGCAATGGGGGCAGTCGCTGGTCCATTGGCATTGTGAGCAAAACAAAACCGGAGCATAGCCACGCCGGTTGAGCAGCAACAAGACTTGCTCGCCTTGGGCGATCCGCGCTTGCATGGCCATTTCAAGGGGCTTGCTCAGCAGGGTGTTGCGCGGATGGCGGTTCATGTCCACCAGCCGCAAGGTGGGCATGGGCGCATTGCCCTGACGTTGCGGCATGAGCACGCGCTGATAGGCCCCCGGTTCTTTGGCGGGACGCGCGCTGTTGTGCCAGCTCTCCAGAGACGGCGTGGCCGACCCCAACACCACGGGCAGATTTTGCAAATGCCCGCGCATGACGGCCAGATCGCGCGCCGAATGGCGAGGGCCATCGGATTGCTTGAAGCTGGGGTCGTGCTCTTCATCAACCACCAGCAATTTCAAGTGAGGTAAGGGGGTGAAGACGGACAAGCGCGTTCCCAACACCACCCGGGCAATGCCCAGGTGTGCCATGAGCCAATGGTTTAAACGCTGAGCGGGGGTTAAGCCGCTGTGCAAGCTGACCACAGCATGGGGCCCCAGGTTGTGGAATCGCGCGCGCAAACGCTCCTCCAGCTGAGGGGTCAGGTTGATTTCTGGAACCATCACCAAAATTTGGCTGTTCGAATCTCGGCTCAGGATGGACGCCATGAGGCGCAGATAGACCTCGGTTTTCCCACTTCCGGTGGCTCCAAACAACAAGCTGGTGCCTGCGTGCGAGGACAAGGCTTGAACCGCCTGCGCCTGCTCTTTGGACAGCTCGGGCGGGATTGGCGCGGGTGCAGACGTTGCTGGGGCTGCCTGTGCGATTCGCTTCTGAATGGCCGCCATGCGCTTGGCCAACTGGGCATCCGAGGTCTTTTTCAAGCTGCTGGGCAAGGCCATGGCCGCCACTTCACCCAAGCTGCGTTGGTAGTAACGCGCAGCAAACCGCACCAGGTCCAGCCACGCTTGCCCCAAGGGGGGGCAATGGTGCAGAACCTCGGTCATGGCTTTGAGTTCACCCCAGGTTGAGGTCGCTGCCGAGTCGGTGAGCACTTGACTCACCACCCCCAAGGTTTGTCGAGAACCCAAAGGCACCTGAACCAATTGTCCTGGGCTCAGCGCCTGATGATGCCCATAGGTCAACCCCATCTCCAGCCCGGCGTGAGCGGGTAAATCCACCCAAATCTGATGGGCGATGACGGGCGAAGGGGGGAGGCTCATGGGGTGGGTTGATTCAAAAAATCACGCAAGTGATTGATTTCTCGTGGGGCAAAAACACATCCAACTTTTCTGTGGATAACTTTGTTGATAGATGACCCTTGCCGGCGTGAAAGCCCCGGTTTTCAAGGCTTTGATTAAACTGCATGAAATCCGTGCAATGTTTAAAGCCATTAAAAATCAATGACTTACAAATTTGACGTTGGTGCTTGACTTTCAAAAAGCAAAGTGGTTTGCATTTGTATACGGCACGAATTTTGTGCATAAGTGTGCTAAGCAAAAGCAATAAACCTTGAAAAAAATTGAAAAACGGATCTCAGGGCTGGCGTGGCTTGGGGTTGGGCGCTAAGCGGTTCAAGGCATTCAGCAGTTCCTGGGCGTTCAACACTTCCGAAAAGAGGTGATGGGCCTGATTGGGGGCTTGCAAAACATAAACGGGCACTCCGCTTCGGCCCAGATCTTTGAGGGCTTGCGTGATTTGTGGGTCTTGCCGTGTCCAGTCGGCCTTGAACATGGCCACGCCGCGCTCACGGAAGGCTTGCTGCACATCCGAACGGTTCAGCACCGTTTTCTCATTGAATTGACAAGTGATGCACCACGCCGCCGTGAAATCAATGAAGACCGGTTGACCTTGCTTCAATGCGGCATCAACTGCTTCTGGCGACCAGTTTCTCCAAGATTCCCCAGCCGTGGAAGGGGCCGCGCTGGCTGGTGGTTGGCTCAAGTGTTGGGCCAGCCAAACCCCCAGCGCGCCGGTGAGTGACAGCATGAGGATCAACCCCAGCCACCGCGCCTTGCCTTTCATGTGCGTGGCGCTCAACAAGGCCGCCAGCGCCAATAAGACCGCCAACATCAAGGCCATGGCGTCCACACTGGTTTGTTGCCCCAGCACCCACAAGAGCCACAACACCGTGGCCAACATGGGGAAGGCGAGGCCAATTCGCAGGCTGATCATCCATGCGCCCGGCCGGGGCAGCCAGGTGGACCATTGCGGAATCCAGGCCAAGGCGAGCATGGGCAGCGCCAAACCCAGCCCCAGGCTGGCAAAAATCAGCAAGGCTGCGGCATTGGGCAGGGTCAAGGCCAGCCCCAAGGAGGCGCCCATGAACGGGGCGGTGCATGGCGAAGCGATGAGAACCGTCAGCGCACCCGACAAGTACCCCCCCAACATGGGGTGACGCTTGGCATCTTGGCCATCGTCGTTCCAAGTGAAGCTGGGCCACTCAAAGACCCCCAGTAAGTTCAGACCGATGAGGGTGAACAACAAACACAGCGCAGCAATCACCCACGGACTTTGAAGCTGAAAGCCCCAGCCCAGTTGTGCACCAGCGGCACGCAAGCCCATGAGCAACAACGCCAACAACAGCATGAAGCTGAGGACGCCCAGTAAAAAACCCAGGCCTTGGGCGCGGCGGTTGGCAACTGACACCTGTGGATCGGCCAATCCGATGGCTTTGATGGACAGCACCGGCAAAACGCAGGGCATGAGGTTGAGCAACAAGCCGCCAATCAGCGCGCCAAGACAAGCCAATAACAAGGGGACGAAGTCAACTGCTGCTGATGAGCTTGCGGGGCGAACCGGTGCCTGGGGCGCCTTCAGGGCCTCGGCCGGTTTGGGTGTTGGCCAAGCGCCTTCCACGTTGAGATCAACCCAACGACTCTCTGTGCGATCGTGTGTGCGAGAGACCAGCACCAAGCTGATTCGTTGGAGCGGTTGATCCAACATGTCGTGCACGCGAGCTTGCATGCGCCATTGGCCCGATTCCCACTGCGCTGAACCGTTGCGCTCCATGTTGGAGGCCAACACTTCCTTTTGAACCGGGAAAGCTTCCACGGTGGTGTTGGCCCAACTGCTGGGCAAACCGGGAACTCGAATGTCAAGGGTGTCGTTTTGCCATTTGGCCGTGAGAGCCGGCCCCAAGGCTTGGGGCTGCTGTTGAAAGACGGCCTCAAATTGGGTGGCGTGGGCAATTTGTGGGTCACGAGACAGCTCGACCGAGAGTTGGGTGTCTTCGGGGATACAGGCGTTTTCACAGGCCAACCAACTCGCATGCAGGCCTATCTTCAATGGGCCAGTGGCTTGGAAACTGGATTGAACTTGCACGGGAACGACCAAAAGAACTTGGTTCTCAAAGCCGTAGTTGGTCATGTCGGCCACAACGTGCTTGCTGGGAAGCGGCCAAAGGATGGGTTGTGCCGTCAGGCCAGCTGGCATGTCCCATTCCAAATGGGTGGGCAATCCTGAATCGCCGGGATTGCGCCAATAGGTGTGCCAGCCAGGCTTGTGGTTGAGTTGGACGCCCAAGTAAAAGGTGCGGCCGGCCCGAATGCCATCGGGGGCATGTGTGAGCAACTGCACTTGAACTTGCTGCGCACTGGCGTTCGCATTCAGGGGAGAGGGGGACGATTGCGTCCATCCCGCTGCAGGAAGCACGAGGGACAGCAACAGCAGCAACGATTGCAAAAACAGGGGGATTCGAGTCATGTTTGAATTTTCTGCGGAAAGGCCGTCCTCGATATGATGTGCCCATGAAGCAAAAATATTTGTGGATTGACCACACCAGCTCCGAGTTGAAAGCGCTTGCTAGCCAACCGGCAGTGGCCATTTTGCCCCTTGGCGCGACTGAGCAACATGGCCCTCACCTGCCTGTGGGTGTTGACACGTTTCTTGTGGAAGCGTTCATTCAGGAGGCGATGACGCACTTGCAGTCCAATGACCCGGTGGTGGTTTTGCCCACGCTTCAGGTGGGGGTGAGCACCGAACACCTGAACTTCCCCGGAACCCTGAGTTTGTCGCCAGAGCTGGCTTTGAGCTGGTGCAAAAGCGCGGGGCAGGCTTTGGCGCAATGTGGCGTTAAGCGGTTGCTGATGATGAATGCGCATGGCGGCAATGTGGGGCTCATGGACTTGGCTGGGCGCGAGATTCGCTACCAAAACGGAGTTCATGTTTTCCATACCAGCTGGAATCAATTGGTAGAGCCGGGGTTTCTAGCGCAGCTTTGGCCAGCGGATGAATTGCGCTTTGGCATGCACGGTGGCGCAGCCGAGACGGCTTTGATGATGGCCATGAAGCCTGACTTGGTAAACGCAAAGGCTTTGGCTCGGCATCCATCCCAATCGCAAGAGAAAGCCGAACGATTCCCCATCGTGGGAGATGGTCGATCGGTGAAGCAAGCTTGGATGGCTGAAGATTACAGTGCCTCGGGTGCCATGGGCGATGCCACCTTGGCCACCCCAGAGGCGGGACAGGCGCTGTGGCGTCATGTGGGCCAGCGCTTGGCGCAAGTCGTCCAAGAATTAATGACCACCCGCTGAAGCAGCTGGTTGGCCTGGCACTAAACGAAGGTCACCCAGCCTGGGTTTTGATGCGGCCGAAGGTGGCTCACTTCGTTGAAGCTGATCAGGTGATGCCGCTTCACGTCGTAGGCAAGCTCAGTGATGGACGCGTTGCGCAGGCGGAAATTCAAGGCGATGGTGGCATCAACATCTGCGCCCAGCAATGAGGCTACCAAGCAGGAGATGGGCCCGCCGCTTGAAACCACCAATACCCTTCCTGAATGTTGCGACTGAATTTGTTTCAACAAATCTTTGAGGCCTTCTTGAAAGTCCAAGAAGGTGGGCATGCCAGTTGGTGTGAGCTCGCCCTGCATCCAAGCTCGCAGTGCCATTCTCAATTGTCGAAAGTGTGAAGCAACGTTCTGCGTGTCCACACCAGTGCTTTCACCCAGAGCTTGCAACAATGAGTCTGCATCGTATTCATTCAAAGCGGGAGTCAGCGATGGAGTGGGCAATGCAATGCCGGAAGACAAGATGCCTTCCAAAGTCTGGCCATGACGGCGCAGCTGACCACAATAGACCGCTTCAAAAGGAATGGCGGCTTGGTGAAGGTGTTTCCCCAATTCCCGCGCTTGGACAGCGCCTAGGTCACTGAGTTGATCGTAGTTGGATTGGCCAAAGGAGGCTTGTGCGTGGCGCACTAGAAAGGTTTGAGCGGTCATGACGCCATTCTGAAACCGAGCCCAAAGTGACGCCGTCAAAGAAAAGACAGAAATATTTTTGCGCAGGCCAAAAAACCGTGCTATAGTCTTGGACTCGCTTGAGACGTGACACAAACACAGCGCTAAAAAATATTTTTAGCAGTTGTGAGAAAAGCGGAAAAAACTGTGTCATAATTCAAGGCTTCGCTGATCACAGCGGCAAACTGCAAAAAACAGTTTGAGTTCATTAAAAATTAACAGCCGATAAGTGTGGGCGCTGTTGAATGCATTTGCCATAAACAGGTAAATGTCGAAAGACAGATGCTCACAAACTGAAGTGAAGTTCACTTCAATTCCGTTTGATGAGTTGCTTCGAAAGAAGCTTTTTCAAGATCGAACTAAAGAGTTTGATCCTGGCTCAGATTGAACGCTGGCGGAATGCTTTACACATGCAA
>JAYPFZ010000083.1:0-9638 GCA_038126555.1 Betaproteobacteria bacterium | reverse complement strand
GCGCAAAGCGCCCAAGCCCGGCTCGCCAGCATGGGCTTCACCACGGTTCAGGTGCTGGCGCGCGACGCCAGCCAAGACTTGACCGATTTGGGCGCCTTTGATGCCATCATCCTCAACGGTTCCGTGGCCGATGTGCCCGAGGCCTTGTTGGGCTTGCTCAAACCCCATGGCCGCTTGTTGGCCATCGTGGGCGACGCCCCCATCATGCGGGTCGAGCGCCACACCCGAGTGAGCGACCACGACTTCCAAATGGAAGTGCTGTGGGACATCGTTGCCCCTCGCCTGAGCGGCTTTGCAGAACATTCACAATTCAGTTTTTAATCATGATTGATCAACTCAACCCAACCGACGTCAAGGCTTGGGTCCAGGCCGCCAACGCCGAAGGCAAAGCCTATGTGCTCGACGTTCGGGAAGCGTGGGAAGTCAACACGGCTCGCATTCAAGACGCAGATTTGCCTGTGGTTCACATTCCCATGGGAGACTTGTCGATGCGACTGGCGCAACTCGATCCCAAGGACGCCATCGCCTGCTTGTGTCACCACGGAGGACGATCCATGCACGTTGCGATGTTCTTGGCTCACAACGGGTTTCAAAAACTCGCCAATGTGACGGGTGGCATTCATGCCTGGTCCGGTCAAGTCGATCCGCGCGTCCCCACCTACTGAGGCCTCTTCGCCCCACCCTGCCCCACTCCGCTTCGCTTTGCGCTAAACAAGGAACAAGATGAACGCACGCCTTTTGCCATTGGTTGCCAGCCTGAGCTTGCTGGTGAGCTTGCCCAGCCGCGCTGAAAGCCTCATGCACTGGTTGGAGGCCGCCCGAGCCTACGATGCGGGCTATCGTTCCGCCAAAGCCTTGGTGCAGGCCAATGAGCGCCGTGCCGATCAAGCCCAAGCCGGCTTGAGGCCCAGCGTCAACCTGAGCCTGGGGGTGAACAAATCGCAAACCGGGCTCATTCCCGATGGCCCTGCGCAAGCCAGCGTGGCCGCTGATCGCGACTACGGCAGCAGCAGTGCCACCTTGAGCGCAGCCCAACCCTTGTATCGCCCCGCCAACCGACGCACGGCCGACATTGCCGAGTTGCAACGCCAGCAAGCCCAGCTTCAATTGCAAGCGGCCGAGCAAGACCTCATGATTCGCGTCACGCAGGCTTATTTCGATGTGCTGGCCAGCCAAGACACCCTGACCTTTGTGCGCGCGCAAAAGCAGTCCGTCACCGAGCAGCTCGCCTCGGCCAAGCGCAACTTCGAAGTGGGCACCGCCACCATCACCGACACGCGTGAAGCCCAAGCCCGTTTCGACCTGGTGCTGGCCCAAGAAATTGCCGCCGAAAACGACGTGCGGGTCAAGCAACTGGCGCTCGATCAACTGGTGGGTCAAGCGCAGGCCAAACCCAACCGCTTGCAGACCCAGGCCGCTTTGGCCAGCCTCAACACCCAACCCGAAAACGAATGGGTGAACTTGGCCTTGACCCGCCAAACGGGCGTGATCAAGGCCAGGCTGGATTTGCAAATTGCCAAACAAGAAGTCGACAAAGCCAAGGCCGCCAATTGGCCCACGCTGGATTTGCAAGCCACCAGCAACGCCACGCACTTCGTGAACGGCTCGGCTTCCTCGGACAAACTAAGCGCCAAATCCATCACCAACACCTTGGGCCTGGTGATGAATTACCCCTTGTATGCCGGCGGCGCCATCACGGCCCGCAGCTTGGAAACGGCCGCCTTGCTCAACAAGGCCGAGGCCGATTTGCAAGCCATGGAGCGCAACGCCACCCAAAGCACCCGCGCCACCTATTACGCCTTGCAATCCGTGCTGGCGCAGGTCAAGGCGCTGGAGGCTGCCGAGCAATCGTCACAAGTGGCCCTGGATGCCAACAAGCTGGGTTACTCCGTTGGGGTGCGCATCAACATCGATGTGCTCAATGCGCAAAGCCAGTTGTTCGACACCAAAGCCAAGCTGGCCAAAGCGCGCTACGACGTGATCCTGACCACCCTCAAGCTCAAGTTGGCCGCTGGCGTGCTGTCGGTGCAAGACATCGAAGCCATCAACCGCCTGATCGCTTCTTGAGCGCGGCCTCAGCGCGAGGCCACCGTCAGGGCTTGGCCACGCGCTCGGCCCACAGCGCCATCACGGCGTCGCTGGTCGCCGCCAACGCCCCCTGATGGGCTTGGGCAAACGCCAAGGCTTGGGCACGCCGTTGGGCCAGGCCCTTGGGATCAGCCAGCCACTGCTGGGTGCGCGCCAAAGCTTGCCGCCAATCCAACACCCGCTCGGCCGCACCCGCCGCAATGGCCCATTCGGTGGCTTGGGCAAAGTTGAAGGTGTGCGGCCCCACCAAAAGCGGGCATTCGCAGGCACAGGCCTCAATGAGGTTTTGCCCGCCCAGGGGCTCAAAGCTCCCCCCCAGCAAGGCCCAGTCGGCCTGCCCGTAATACATGGCCATTTCGCCCAAGCTGTCGCCCAGCCCCACCCCGCTGTTCCAACCCTCGGCCCAGGCCTGAGCGCTGGGTGCGGCTGAACGTCGATGGCAATGCAGGCCCTGGGCTTCGATGAAACGGGCCACTTCATCAAAACGCTGCGGGTGTCGAGGCACCACCAACCACTGCACCTCCAGCGCTGGGCCGTCCCATTCGCGCAAGGCCTGCAGCCAGGCTTGTTCTTCGCCCTCCCGGGTGGAGGCCAGCATGACCACTGGCCGCTGGCGTTGCGCCCGAACCGCCTGCCCCAGCGCCCATTGCGAGGGGTTCACCTCGGCGTCGAACTTGAGGTTGCCGGTGACCACCACATCGCTGGCACCTGCCTCGCGAAAGCGTTGGGCATCGTCTGCCGTCTGGGCCAACACCCGCGTCAAGCCCGCATAGGCGGGGCGCGACCAAAACGACAGCCGACGGGCTTTGTTGAGCGAGCGCGCCGACAAGCGGCCATTGATCACCACCAAGGGCAGCTGTCGGCGCTGCGCCTGGGCCACCCAGTTGGGCCAAATTTCGGTTTCCATCACCAAACCCAAACGGGGCTGGAAATGCTGAAAAAAAGCGGTCACCGCCTCGGGCGTGTCCCACGGCTGCCACACCAGCACGTCGCCAGGCTGGACCACCGAGGCGAGTTCGGCATGGCCGGTGGCCGTGCCGGTGGTGAAGACCCAACGGGCTTGGGGCAGTTGTTGCCTCAGCCGCCGCACCAGGGCCTGGGCCGCGCGGGCTTCACCCAAGGACACCGCGTGCAACCAGATGTCCATGGCTTGAGCGGGGTGGTCGTAGTGCCCCCAACGTTCAGCCACCTGTTGCCCATAAATGGGCTCTTGGACGGCTCGGCGCGCGAGCTTGCGCTCCACCCAAGGCTTGAGGGTGCGCATCATGAGGTTGTAAATGAGGCCGCTCATGACGTGCTGGGGGCCGTGGCCCGTTGAGCGGCCCAAGCCGTCTGCCAGGCTTGCCAGACGGCATCCACCGAGGGCGTGGGGTTTGCAAACACGCTGAGTTGATGCGCCTGCCCCATGGGTCCGGTTCGCCAAGCGGTGTCGAAGTTGTAGATTTGCACGTGCGGCCGACCCAGGGCCACCGCCACATGGCTGACCCCACCATCAACGCCCACGACGCCCGCGCAAGCCGCCAAACGCGCACTCAAGGTGGTGAGGTCGCTGCGCGGCCAAATCTCGCAGGGCCCCCAACGCGAACCCGCTTGGTCACGCAGGGTCTGGGCTTGCTGGGCCTCGGCGTCGTTGCCATGCAGCAAAGCCAAGGCAAAGCCCTGCTGCGACAAGCGCTCGCCCAAGTCCAGCCAATGGTCATGGGGCCAGGCTTTGTCGGCACGGGAGGTGCCGTGCACCAGGGCGACGGTGAGTGGCGGCAGCGCCGACAGGGGCTGCACCTGCAGCCAAGGCCGTTCCAGGGTGTTCACCCGCTCGGGCAAGTCATAGCCCAGAGCCTGAGCCAACAACACCCGAGAACGGTCCACCGCATGAATGTGCACGGGGGTGTCGATGCACACATCCGCCACCCAGCGGGTGGGGGCTTCGTAGGAGGAGCCATCGGTTTGCAAGCCCAAGGCGTAACGGCGACCGGTGGGTGCCAAGCGGGCGAGACGGCTCACCACGGCGGATTTGGTGAGGCCTTGGGCATCGATGATGGCGTCGAACGCCGTTGCACGCAGGGTGGACAGTGCCGATTGCCAATCGGGGTGCCACCAACGCAAACCCCGACGGCGCAAGGGCAAGGCATGCACTTGCGCCAAGCCGGGAAAGGCCTGCAGCACGCTGGCGAACTGCGCATCCACAGCCCAATGCAATTGCAAGTCGGGACACGCCGCGAGGGCCTCTTGAGCTGCCGCCAGGGTGTGGATCACATCGCCCAATGAGGTGAGCTTGACCAGCAAGACCTTCAAACCAACCCCTCAAGGCAACGCGCGACCAAATGCATCATGGGGCGCATTGTAGGCAGGCCCCACCCTGGGCTGCGCTGAGCGGTAGGGGATCAGGCCAGCCCCAGGCACTGCAAGGCGCGTTGGTGCAAGGGTGTGCCGGCTCGGGCGTAGTCACCCAAGATGCTGAAGTGGTTCAGACCCGGCAAGATGGCCACTTCCGGGACTCGGCGTCGACCCCAGGCTTGTTGCAGCAAATGGGCTTGGCGCACAAATTCGCCGCTTTCGTCACCACCGGCCACACACACGCACTGCCCGTGAGCAGGTGCAGGCATCCAGGCCGGCGAGCAACGCCGAGCATCAGCCGCTGTAAGTCGCAAGTCGGCGGCCAAAAATGGCACGTGGCGAAGGGTCTCCAGCTCATGCAGCCCAGAGATGGACAAGGCCGTGCGCACGCGCTCAGCTGGCCCATCGGGATCGGCCTGTTGCCATTGGCAGGCCAGCATCATGGCGGCCAAATGGCCGCCAGCAGAATGCCCTTGCACGTGCACGTTGCGGGGGTCTGCACCCCAATGGTGAATGTGACGCGAGACCCACACCAGCGCCTTGACCAGTTGCAAGGCAATCGTGGGCACGGTGACGCTGGGGCACAAGGCGTAATTCACAACCACCACACAAGCGCCCGCCTCTACAAACGCGGGGGCCACAAAGGAGTGGTCAGACTTGTCCAGGGAGCGCCAATAACCGCCATGAATGAAGACCAACACCGGGGCATTGGCTTGCGTGCTGGGGAAGATGTCGAGGGTTTCGCCCGGCCCTGACCCATAGCTCAGGTCGAGGACTCCCGCGTTTTGGCGGGCTTGCTCGGAATCGCGCTGCCATTGCGTGAGGTGTCGCGCAAAGTCGGGAACCAACAACCGGTTGTTGTATTGGGCATCGAGCCAATCGGGCGAGGGACGCATGGCAAAACCCTTGGAAATGGGCCGGTGACGGGGTCAACGGCCAGAGGCCGTTTTGATGGCGTTGTTGGCCTCGTTGGTGGGGTTTTGGTTTTGGGTGCCGGCGGGGTTTTGAATCACCAGGCCCAACAAGCGTGCACCGTGTTCCACCGCAATGGAGCCATAGGAGATGTCGCCGTGCACCACTGAATCTTTGTGGAACTCCACACGTTCACTGGCGTAGATGTTGCCTTCGACCTTGCCAGCCACCATCACGCGGTGGGCCGTGACGTCGCCTGACACTTCGCCCGTGGTGCCGATGGCCACGGTGACTTTGTTGTCTTTGGTGGTTTCGATGTTGCCAATCACTTTGCCATCGATGCGCACGCTGTCGTGGAGCACCAAGCGGCCAAAGATTTGGGTGGTTTTGCCAATGATGGTGTCAAAGCGCTCTTGCGAGGCGGCAATCGGCTTGTCACGCAGTTTTTCAAACATGATGGGTCCAGTTGGAAGGGTGCGATCAACCCCGTGAGCGGGGGATCATGAGCACCGGGTTGATGGGACGATCTTTGCGGTGCACTTCGTAATGCAAGTGAGGCCCAGTGGAGCGGCCGGTGCTGCCCACTTTGCCCAGCACTTGATTGCGCTTAACGGCATCGCCCTTGGCCACCAAACGGGCGCTCAGGTGAGCGTAACGGGTGAGAAAGCCATCGGCATGCTGCACATCCACCACGTTGCCATAGGCGGAATCGCGTTCCGAGCGAACCACCACGCCGGGCGCAGTGGCCACCACCGGGGTGCCCACCACAGCGACGAAGTCGAGGCCCTCGTGCATGGCCAGTCCCCCCGTGAAGGGGTCGGTGCGAATGCCAAAGCCACTGCTCACGCGGTGGTCTTCATGCACCGGCAAGGTGATGGGCATGGAGGTGAGCCAATTGAGTTGCTGCTCCCACTGCAATTGCATGTCGTTGACAGCGCGGCGGGTTTGGTCGATGTCGTCTTGGACTTGCTCGAACTCATTGGGCAAAGGCATCCGAAACACCGAAGCGAAAGGACGCAACGACACCATGGGGCCGCCCTTGTTGTTGTTGCGCATGCTCTTGAGGAGTTGGTCGCGCAAGCCCGGGGGGGTGGCCAATTCGAGGAATCGGTTTTTGGCGGCCTCGAGGTCGCGCACCTCGTTCACGGTGGTTTGCAACTTGGCCCGCAGTTGGTCGACGTTGTTCCGATAAATGGATTCCATGCGCTGCTGTTCGGCTTCGGTGGTCACACCGCCAATGCTGCGCGCCAAGTCGGGGTTGTATTCAACCGCGATCTTGAAACCCACGAAATGCAGCAAAAAACCCAGCAACAGCAAAAAAGTGGCCAAGGCCATGCCAGCGGCCAACACCGTTCGGTAGGTCACCGAGATGTATTTGACCTCGCCCGTGGGTCCTGATAACCACATTAACTGCATCTGCTGTTTCGCTTTCCCAGGTCTTTTCTCTGCTTGCCCCAAGTCGGGCGAATGCGCGTTGGGGGGTATTGATTCTAGGCAAATCACCCCGTGCATCCAAGCTTTTTGAAGGGTGGCGCCCTGCACCACACGAACTAATCGACGTAACCCATTGATCCTTTAGGGAGTCAATGGCTAAGCGAGCGAAAGACCTACCCAAATACTCCCCCAAATCACGGACGGGAAGGCGGCCAGCCAGGCCCAGACGAATCGATTGAGGCCAAAAAATCGAAACACCAACAGGTGAAAAACCAAGGCCACCGCACACTCCAACAGGGCCATGGGCACACTCAGAAACGCCAAGGGGAAGGTGGCCTCCCAAGCCATGAACGCCCAAGCGGCCGCGCGCGCCACGGCTGGACGGCGCCAGACGCTGTTCGCGGGCACAGGCCCGTGCAAGCCGGTGTCGAGGAAAACCGCCAGGGCCGCGCCACTGCGCCACTCCGGTTGCAGCCATTTGATCCAACCGGCAATCACATAAGAGGTGGTGGCATTGACTGCAATCCAGCCCAAGCCCAGGGGCCAAGCCACATCGTTCCGACCCAAACCCATCAGCCCATGACCGAGCAAAAGCCCGGTGAGCACCACTTGAGTCATGAAGTCGCTGCCACCGTTGAAGGCCCCACGCCATCGAATCATGAACAGCACTTGGCCCAGCCAGAGCGCCAGCACCAAACCCAGGCTGCCGCCCCACACCGCGAGCACGCCCGCCAAAACCAAACGCAACAACAGGTGGGCTTGATGAACGGCATCGGCAAAGACCACATCGAGCAGGCGATGCAGCCCACCCGGCGGCACATCGCGGCCTTGAACCGACCAGGCCCAAGGCCCTTGGCTGGTTTGCAAGCCGCGAATCGACCAATACTCCCAGCCCTGAATGAGCAAGCTGAGTGCACACAGGATTTCTGTGGCCCGAACCAGAGCGGCCCCGGTGATCATGGCCGCTCCAAGGGAATCACCTCAGACTGCCAAACCTGCAAAACGGCATCTGGACCCTGGTGTTGCGGATGCTCCATGCGCAGCACGTAGCGAAAGGCTTGGGCTTGGGGCTCGCGTTGTTGCAGGTCGTGACGGAGGTGTCGCCGCACCAAGGCACCACTCACCTCAGCGGCTTGCGGCGAGGACACCGAGCTGCCGGCCAAGTCGCTGGCCCAATGGTCGATGAGGTTTTGACGGGCCAACAAGGCGTTGCCCTGGGGGTTGTGAAACAAGCGCCACCACCGCATGGGCTGCCGAGGCCACCAGAGTTCGGGCTCTGACCACTGGCCCGCGGCATCTTGCCAACTCAACCACACGCGGGGCAGGTGACCCACCACATCGTAGAACTTCCAGTTGGGGAAAAAACTGCGCAACAAAAACCACCAAGGGCCGCGCAAAGCCCGACTTCGCCACAGCAACACCCCAACCACCAGCAACAAGTAAATGGCAAAGCCCTCGATCACGCCAACTCCCCTGAACTGGCACGAATTGTCACGCAGTTTGTGTGGCCCAAGCTGCGGTTACAGTTCATCCCGCCGGGTTCTGATTCCCAGCTTTTTCCGAGGTGGCCACCCCCATGCATGCATTCGACATCAAACTCACGCAAGCCCCCATGATGGCTTTGCATTTCAAATTGGCTGACCCCCAAGCGATTGAGGCCACGCTGGCCCACAAGCTGGCGGACAACCCGGGCTTTTTTGATGGCGAAGCGGTGCTGATTGACCTCAATGCCCTGGCCGCAGATGCCGGCCCCGTGGACTTGCCCGCCTTGTGTGCCTTGCTGCGTCGCCATCGCATGAACCCCGTGGCCTTGCGCAGCCTAGACCCGTCTCACCTGGCGCATGCCGAGCTCAGCGGCTTGTTTGTGGCCGAGCAGCCGGCCAAGCCGCAACCGCAGGCCCAAGCCCCTGCCGCTGCTCCCACGGCCGAGGTGGTGCGCGAAGTGGAGGCGGTGAAGGCCGTTCCCACCGCCCAGCCCGCCATGGTGGTGGATCGCCCCTTGCGCTCGGGCCAGCAGGTCTATGCCCGTGGGCGCGACCTCGTGGTGTTGGCCATGGTCAACCCCGGCGCCGAAGTCATGGCCGATGGCCACATTCACGTTTACGCCCCCTTGCGTGGCAAAGCCATTGCCGGGGCCAAAGGCGACACCAGTGCGCGCATCTTCACCACCAGCCTAGAGGCCGAGTTGGTGGCCATTGCGGGTGTTTATCGAACCAGCGACACCCCCCTGCCCCCAGACGTTCAAGGCCGACCGGCCCATGTCCGGCTCGAGGACGACCGCCTGGTGATGGCGCCCATGTAAACTTCGCGCCATCTATTTCTAGGAACATTCAAATGACTAAAGTCGTTGTGGTCACCTCTGGCAAAGGCGGCGTTGGCAAAACCACCACCAGCGCCAGTTTTGCTTCCGGTCTGGCCCGCAAAGGCCACCAGACGGCCGTGATCGATTTCGATGTGGGCTTGCGCAACCTGGACCTCATCATGGGCTGTGAGCGCCGCGTGGTCTATGACTTCGTCAACGTCATCCAAGGTGAGGCCACCTTGGGCCAAGCCCTGATTCGCGACAAGCATTGCGACAAATTGTCTGTGCTGGCGGCCTCTCAAACCCGCGACAAAGAAGCCTTGCGCCTCGATGGTGTGGAGCGCGTCTTGCGTGAGCTCTCTGAAATGGGCTTTGAATACATCGTGTGTGACTCCCCCGCTGGCATTGAAACCGGTGCCCTCATGGCCATGCATTTCGCCGATGAGGCGCTGGTGGTGACCAACCCCGAAGTGTCCTCGGTGCGCGACTCCGACCGCATTTTGGGCATGCTCAGCAGCAAAACCCAGCGCGCCCTCAAAGGGGATGCGCCCATCAAGGAACACCTGCT
>JAYPFZ010000082.1:4444-10277 GCA_038126555.1 Betaproteobacteria bacterium | reverse complement strand
TCAACTCGACGTGCGCTTGGCCTTGCACACCCTGGCCACCGAGGCCGGCGTCAACCTGGTGGTGTCTGATGCGGTCAAAGGCCAGCTCACCCTGAGCTTGCAAGGCGTGACCTGGCCGGTCGCGCTGCAAGCCATCTTGAATGCCAAAGCCCTGGGTGTGAAGCAGCAAGCGGGCGTGTGGTGGGTGGCGCCCTTGGCCGACTTGGCCGCCCAAGACAAGCGGGAATGGGAACAACGGCGCTCGCTCGAAGCCCTGGAGCCTTTGGAGACCCGGGCACACGTGCTGCGCTACGCCCGTGCGGCTGACGTGCAGGCCCAGCTGATGGGCCAAACGCCAGCTGCCCCCTCGCCTCAGGCGGTGGCCTTGCCGTTGAGCTGGCCGGGGCCGGGCGCGGCGTCCCCCCTGCCTCCCGGTGGGTGGGGCGCCGTGCCAGCGGGGGGCGGTGGCGTTGGGGCCAAAGCGCGTTTGCTCAGCCCAAGGGGCAGTGTCATGAGCGAGCCGCGCACCAACCAGTTGTTTGTCACCGACATTGCCTCGCGGCTGGCGGTGGTGGCGGACTTGTTGGCCCGCATCGACGTGCCCCAAAGGCAAGTCATGATTGAAGCCCGGGTGGTGGAAGCCAGCACCCAATTCGGGGAGTCCCTGGGAGTGACTTTGGGCGTGGGCGAGGGCCCGCCGGGGGTCGCATTTCCAGCCACGGCTTTGGGTGGGCAAGCGCCCGCACAGGCCTTGGTGTCGGTGTTTGCGCCGGGGCAGCAGCGCCGCATTGCTGCAGCCCTGAGCGCCTTGCAAGCCTCGGGGGATGGCCAGGTGTTGTCGCATCCGCGCGTGGTCACCGCCGATCAGGTGCAGGCCGTGATTGAGCAGGGCACGGAGCTGCCCTATCAGGTGTCGGCCTCGCACGGGGGCACATCGATCGCGTTTCGCAAAGCGAACTTGCGGCTGGAGGTCACGCCGCAAATCACCGAGGCCGATACCGTCATCTTGCACGTGAACTTGCACAAAGACAGCGTGGGCCAGCTCACGGCGGCGGGCTATGCCATTGACACCAAGCACCTGAGCACGCAGGTTCGCATCGACGACGGGGGCACCGTCATGATTGGGGGCATTTACGAGCGCAGCGACCAGCGAGGGCAGGCGGGGGTGCCGGGCGCCGTGTCCTGGCCCGTGTTGGGCTGGTTGTTTGGGCAGCGCACCCAGCAGAACAGTCAGCGCGAATTGCTGGTGTTCATCACCCCTAAAATCCTTGCAGAGCGGGACATTTCCCCGTGAGGACTTTTCACGTTGTTGGCACTGGTTGGCATGCCCGGTAGCGGCAAATCCACCGTTGGGCGTCAATTGGCCCGGCGGCTCCAACTTCCCTTCATCGATTTGGATCATCGGATTGAAGCCCATTTGGGCTATTCCATCCGGGAGCATTTCGAGCGGGAAGGGGAGGCGGCTTTCCGTGACCTCGAGTCCACCATGCTGGCCGAAGTGCTCAAGGAGCCTTGCTCCGTGCTCTCCACGGGCGGAGGCACCGTCATTCGGGACGTCAACCGCCAGCAATTGCGGGCCCACAGCACCGTTTTTTATTTGCGCACCCAGCCCCAAGAGATCCATCGCCGATTGCGCAACGACCTGAACCGACCCTTGTTGCAAGTGGCCGACCCCATGGCCCGGCTGCGGGAGTTGTTTCAAACGCGCGACCCTTGGTATCGCGACGCCGCCCATCACGTGATCGAATTGCCCAAGCCCCGGGTGAGCTCCCTGATTCATGCCGTGATTGACCTGTTGCCCCCCGAATTGGCCAACCGCGCCTCGGCCCGGCACGACGACCGGGCTTCCACCGTTTCACCTCCAGTGAGTCATGACCCAAGAACTCCACATTGATTTGGGCGAGCGCAGCTACGCCATTCGCATTGGCTCCGGCTTGCTCAGCCAGGCGTCGTCGTGGGAAGGCTTGCCCACCTCCGCGCAAGCGGTGGTGGTGAGCAACACCACCGTGGCCCCCTTGTATGCCCAGGCTGTGGTGCAGGCCCTGCAAGCCCGTCACCAGCAGGTGTTGCAGTTGAATTTGCCCGATGGCGAAGCCCACAAAACCTGGGAGAGCCTGCAAACCATTTTTGACCTTTTGCTGGCGCAGGGCTGCGACCGCAAAACGGTTTTGTATGCCTTGGGTGGCGGCGTGGTGGGTGACATGGTGGGCTTTGCCGCTGCGTGCTACATGCGGGGGGTGCCGTTTGTGCAAATCCCCACCACCTTGCTGGCGCAAGTGGATTCTTCGGTGGGGGGCAAAACCGCCATCAATCACCCCTTGGGCAAAAACATGATTGGGGCTTTTTACCAACCCCAACGCGTGCTGTGCGACTTGGACACCCTCCACACCTTGCCCGAGCGGGAGTGGTCGGCGGGTTTGGCTGAAGTCATCAAATACGGTCCGATTGCCGACATGGCTTTTCTGGACTGGATCGACCACAACCTGGACGCGCTCATGGCGCGTGACCCCCAAGCGGTGGCCCATGCGGTGCATCGCAGCTGCCAGATCAAAGCCGAGGTGGTGGGGCAAGACGAGCGCGAATCGAACCTGCGCGCCATCCTGAACTTCGGCCACACCTTTGGCCACGCCATCGAAGCGGGGCTGGGCTTTGGCGTGTGGCTACACGGCGAAGCCGTGGGCTGTGGCATGGTCATGGCCAGCGAGCTGTCGCACCGGCTGGGTTTGGTGGATCGTGCGTTTGTGGACCGCATCACCCAGTTGATTGCCCGTGCTGGCCTGCCGGTGCGCGGCCCGCAGTTGGGCGCAGCCGAATACCTGGCGCACATGCGCGTCGACAAAAAAGCGCAGGCGGGCGAAATTCGTTTTGTGCTCATCGATGGCCCTGGGCGTGCCATCGTTCAAGGTGCCTCCGATGCGCTGGTGAGCGAGGTCATCGAGGCGTGTTGCGCATGACCCTGGCGCCCCAAGCGTGCTGGCCCAGCCAAACGCGCGGGCGCCGTCACCCGGAAGCACCCGCGCCCACCCGCAACGACCATCAGCGCGACCGCGACCGCATCGTTCACTCCTCGTCGTTTCGCCGCCTGGTCTACAAAACCCAGGTGTTTTTGAACCACGAGGGCGACTTGTTTCGAACCCGCCTCACCCATTCCTTGGAAGTGGCGCAACTGGCCCGCTCGGTGGCGCGCACCTTGGCCTGGAACGAAGACCTGGTGGAAGCCATTGCCCTGGCCCACGATTTGGGGCACACCCCGTTTGGTCACGCCGGGCAAGACGCCTTGCACGACTGCATGCGCGACCACGAGGGCTTTGAGCACAACTTTCAAAGCTTGCGGGTGGTCGATGAACTGGAAGAGCGCTACGCCGATTACAACGGGCTGAACCTGTGCTTTGAAACCCGAGAAGGCATCCTCAAGCATTGCTCGCTGGCCAATGCGCGGCGCCTTGAAGCGCAGGAGCCCGGCGGGGTGGCGCAGCGGTTTTTGTTGCGGCAACAACCCAGCTTGGAAGCGCAGTTGTGCAACTTGGCCGACGAAATTGCCTACAACGCCCACGACATCGACGATGGGGTTCGCTCGGGTTTGCTGACGCTCGAACAACTGTCGCAAGTCCCCTTGTTTGAGCGGTTTGCGCAGCAAGTGCGTGCCGAGCACCCGGCGCTGGGCGATCGACGCACCTTGCACGAAGTCATTCGCCGCATGCTCAGTGCACAGGTCTACGACCTCATCGACACCACGCAGCAGGCCATTGCGCAAGCGGGTGTGGGCCATGTGGACGAGGTGCGACAAAGCCCGGCGTTGGTGCGGTTTTCGCCCGACATGCGCGAAGCCTCAACCCAGCTCAAGCAGTTCTTGTTTGACAACCTGTATCGACACCCCCAAGTGGTTCAGACCACGCAGTGGGCCAAACAGGTGGTGCGCGACCTCTTCGAGGTGTATTCCAGCCAGCCGCGTGAAATGCCGTCGCCCTACAGCGACCGCCCCGACGCCTTGCGCGCCGTGGCCGATTACATCGCGGGCATGACCGACCGGTTCGCCAGTCGAGAGCACCAGCGCCTGACCGGCCAGGAGCCCCCCCATGGCGCTTGATGCCACTGCGCGCGAACGCGCCGCTTGGGTGGTGATCCTTGCCGGGGTGAGTGCAGCCTTGCATGTGGGCAAGTTGCCGCCAGCCATTCCGGTGTTGCGCGACGTGATGGGCATCACGCTGGTGCAAGCGGGTTTTTTGTTGTCCTTGGTGCAATTGGCCGGCATGAGTTTGGGGGTGTTGGTGGGGCTGAGCGCCGATGGCCTGGGCTTGCGGCGCAGCCTGTTGGGGGGCTTGTCGGTGCTCACCTTGGCCAGCCTGATGGGGGCCACAGCCACCTCAGCCGAAGCCTTGTTGGCGTGGCGGGCTGTCGAGGGGTTTGGTTTTTTGCTCGCCGTGATGCCCGCGCCGGGTTTGATTCGACGCCACACGCCGGCACCCCAATTGCCTTCGCGTTTGGGTTGGTGGGGCACCTACATGCCTTGGGGCAGTGCCACCGCCTTGTTGTTGGGCCCTTGGGTGATGCGCTGGCAGGGCTGGTCGGGTTGGTGGGCGACCTTGGGCCTGGTGTCGGGCTTGGCGGCTTGGGCCGTCTGGCGGGGGGTGCCCGCAGACCCGCCTCGCCCGCCCGTTCGTGATGCCGCTTGGCCACGCCGACTGGCGCGGGTGCTGACCACCGCCTCGCCTTGGTGGGTGGCCTTGTGTTTCGCCGTGTATTCCTCGCAATGGCTGGCCGTGGTGGGCTTCATGCCGACCATTGGCCACCAGTTGGGGTGGTCCACCGAGACGGCAGGGGCCCTCACGGCATTGGTGGCCTTGGTGAACGTGACGGGCAATGTGGGCTCGGGCCGATTGCTGCAGCGCGGCTGGGCGCCGCGCCACCTGTTGTGGTTGGGTTTTGGGTGCATGGCCACGGGCGCGCTTCTGGCTTTTGCGCCTGCCTTGCCCTTGCCCGTGCGGTTGTTGGGGGTGCTGGGCTTTTCGGCCTGTGGCGGTTTGGTGCCCGGCACCTTGTTTTCGATGGCCGTTCGATTGGCGCCGTCGGAAGACACCGTCTCCAGCACCGTGGGCTGGGTGCAGCAGTTGTCGTCGGTGGGGCAGTTTGTGGGGCCGCCCTTGGTCGCGTGGGTGGCCGCGCAAGCGGGGGGCTGGCAATACACCGGGCTGGCCTGCGCCCTGTGTAGCCTCGCCGGTGCGGTGCTGGCCTGGCGCATTCACCGCGCCTTGATGCGGCAGGCAAACCCAGCATGAGGGCCGCATGACGCAAGCGGCCTCACCCGATGTGGCCAACGCTTGGGAAGCCGAGGTGTTGGCCCAGACCCAGCACTGGCTCCTGGCGGCGGTGATTGGGTTAAACCTTTGCCCCTTTGCCAAAGCGGTGGTGGTCAAGCAACGGGTGCGCTATCGCATCACCGATGCCCACGAACCCGAGGCGGTGTTGGCGCTGTTGCGCGACGAGTTGTTGCACCTGCAAGCTGCCGACCCTGCGGCACTGGACACCACCTTGCTGATTGCCCCCAACGTGTTGCCCGATTTTTTCGAGTTCAACCAATTCTTGGCTGAATGCGATGAGGTGTTGGATGCCTTGGACTTGGTGGGCGAATTGCAAGTGGCTGACTTTCATCCGCGCTACCAGTTTGGGGGCACACAGCCCGATGACATGGGCAATTGCACCAACCGCGCGCCCTATCCCATCTTGCACCTCTTGCGGGAGTCCAGCATCGATGAAGCCGTGGCCGCGTTCCCCGATGCCGCCACCATCTTCGAGCGCAACATCCAAGTGCTCAACGAACTGGGGCCCGAGGGCTGGCAAGCCTTGATGCAAAACC
>JAYPFZ010000082.1:0-4344 GCA_038126555.1 Betaproteobacteria bacterium | reverse complement strand
AAGAACCAAGGGCACAATCCCGGCATGCCCAAACCCAAGACCGTTTCGTCGTCACCCGACCCCGCTCAGCAGTTGGACTTGCGCCCTGGCCAATCGTTGGAGTTGCTCAAGGCCTTGCACATCCTGACTCGCGATGGCCGCATCAATCAGGACTCTCGGCGCAAACTCAAGCAGGTCAATCACCTGTTTCAGTTCATCGAGAAATTGCTGCGTGAATTGCCCGACACCCCCCAGGGCCCCACTTTGGTTGATCATGGTGCAGGCAAGTCGTATTTGGGTTTTGTGATCTACGACTTGTATTTCAAAGCCTTGGGTCGAGGCTCGATTGTGGGCATCGAGACCCGCAAAGAATTGGTGGATGCCTCGGTGGAATTGGCCCATCGCTTGGGCTTTGATCGCATGCGATTTTTCAACCTCAGTGTGGCCGAGGCGGCGACCAGCCCCGAGTTGCCGGCCACAGTGGATGTGGTGACGGCTTTGCATGCCTGCGACACCGCCACCGACGACGCCATCGCCTTTGGTTTGGCCAAGCAAGCCCAGTGCATGGTGTTGGTGCCGTGTTGTCAGGCCGAAGTGGCGCGGGTGCTCAACCAGCACAAGGCTTTGAGTTTGCAAAAAACCCCCTTGGCCGAGTTGTGGCGTCACCCTTTGCACACCCGGGAAGTGGGCAGTCAGCTCACGAATGTGATGCGGTGCCTGTATTTGGAGGCCATGGGTTACTCCGTCACGGTGACGGAATTGGTGGGCTGGGAACACAGCCTGAAAAACGAACTCATCTTGGCCCAACGAACCGATCGCCCCAAGCGGCAGGCCAGGGAACGCCTGCTCAATTTATTGGACACCTTCGGCCTGAACGACTTGCGCGCGCAGCGCTTTGCCGCACTGCCAGAGACTTAAACAATTGGGGTCAGGTTGCATTAAATTCAGACCTTGTCCCATTCTTCCGCCTTTGCACCGTGGCCCGTCTTCCGCGACTCACTTTCCCTGGCATGCCGCACCATGTGGTGTTGCGGGGCAACAATCGCCAGCGCATTTTTGAAGACGATGCCGACCGTCACCTGATGCTGGCGTTGATGGCCGAGCACGCCCGCGACAAGCGCGTGGCAGTGCACGCCTATGTGCTCATGGACAACCACGTGCACCTGTTGCTGACGCCCGAGGTTGAAGGGGCGTTGTCGCGATTCATGCAATCGGTGGGCCGCATTTACGTCAAGCGCTTCAACGAGCGCTGGGGACGCACGGGCACCTTGTGGGAGGGGCGGTTTCGATCGGGCTTGGTGCAAAGCGACCGGCACTTTCTGGCTTGCATGGTTTACATCGACCTCAACCCGGTGCGCGCAGGCCTGGTGGCTGTGGCATCCGACTACGCCTGGTCCAGCCATCAACACCACATTGGCGGCTTGCCGCAGCATTGGCTCACCCCGCATGCCTTGTATTGGGGGCTGGGCAACACCCCCTTTGCGCGCGAGCACGCCTACGCCGATTTGGTGGCGGCTGGCTTGCCCGGGCGTCAGGTGACTCAGGTGACCGAATCGGTCTTCAAGGGCATGGCGTTGGGGGATGCGGGCTATTTGTCGGCCCTGCAAAAGCAAACCACCCGCCGCGTGAATGCGGGCAAACCTGGCCGGCCGTTCAAACCCAAAATCCCCCATTCGAAGGCTGAGATTCAATAAGTTATTGATTTAAATAGAATTTAATCTGTCCCCAATTGAATGCTTAAAAATTGGGCGGGCTCAATTAATGTAACCTGACCCCATTTATTTTTCTTGGTGGGGGTTGGTGTTTGCCCTAGGATAGACCCCCTTTTTGTGTTGACACGGGAGCCGGTCATGTACGACGCCGCCTTATACGATCCTTCAATGGAGCACGATGCGTGTGGTGTGGGTTTTGTTGCCCACATCAAAGGCCAGAAGAGCCACGCCATCGTCACGCAAGCCTTGAAGATTCTCGAGAATTTGGATCACCGGGGTGCTGTGGGCGCCGACAAGCTCATGGGCGACGGCGCGGGCATTCTGATTCAGTTGCCCGATGCCTTGTTCCGTGAGGACATGGCCAAGCAAGGGGTGGCCCTGCCGCCCATGGGCGAATACGGCGTGGGCATGGTGTTCTTGCCCAAGGAGCACGCCTCGCGTTTGGCGTGCGAGCAAGAGCTGGAGCGCGCCATTCGTGCCGAAGGCCAAGTGTTGTTGGGCTGGCGCGATGTGCCGGTCAACCTCGACATGCCCATGTCGCCCACGGTGCGCGACAAAGAGCCGGTGATTCGTCAGGTCTTCATTGGCCGTGGCAACGATGTCATCGTGCAAGACGCCCTCGAGCGCAAGCTGTATGTCATTCGCAAAACCGCCAGCGCGGCGATTTCGCACCTGAACCTCAAGCACGGCAAAGAATATTACGTGCCCAGCATGTCCAGCCGCACCATCATTTACAAAGGGTTGCTGCTGGCCGATCAAGTGGGCACGTATTACCGCGACTTGCAAGACGAGCGCTGCGTTTCGGCCTTGGGCTTGGTGCACCAGCGCTTCTCCACCAACACCTTCCCCGAGTGGCCCCTGGCTCACCCCTACCGCTATGTGGCGCACAACGGTGAAATCAACACCGTCAAAGGCAACTACAACTGGATGAAGGCGCGCGAAGGCGTGATGTCTTCGCCCGTGCTGGGCAACGACCTGAAAAAGCTCTATCCCATCAGCTTTGCCGATCAATCCGACACGGCCACTTTCGACAACTGCCTGGAGTTGCTGACCATGGCGGGTTATCCCATCAGCCAGGCGGTGATGATGATGATTCCCGAACCGTGGGAGCAACACAGCACCATGGATCCCGGCCGTCGCGCGTTTTACGAATACCACGCTGCCATGCTGGAGCCCTGGGACGGCCCGGCCTCCATCGTGTTCACCGATGGTCGTCAAATTGGCGCCACGCTGGACCGCAACGGCTTGCGCCCTTCGCGCTATTGCATCACCGATGACGACATGGTGATCATGGGCTCCGAGTCGGGTGTGTTGCCCGTGCCCGAGCGCAAGATTGTTCGCAAATGGCGTTTGCAACCCGGCAAGATGTTCCTCATCGATTTGGAGCAGGGCCGCATGATCAACGACGAGGAGCTCAAGGCCAACCTCGCCAACGCCAAGCCCTACAAGCAGTGGATCGAAAACCTGCGCATCCGCCTCGACGACGTGGGTGAGCACGCCACCCCGGCCTCGGGCAATGCCTTGCCCTTGCTCGATCGCCAACAAGCTTTTGGTTTCACGCAAGAAGACTTGAAGTTCTTGTTGGCCCCCATGGCCAAGAACGGCGAAGAGGCCGTTGGCTCCATGGGCAACGACAGCCCCTTGGCGGTGCTCTCCAACCGCAGCAAGCCGCTGCCCAACTACTTCAAGCAGTTGTTCGCGCAAGTGACCAACCCGCCCATCGACCCCATTCGCGAAGCCATCGTGATGTCGCTGGTGTCTTTCGTTGGGCCCAAGCCCAACTTGCTGGACATCAACCAGGTCAACCCGCCCATGCGCTTGGAAGTGAGCCAGCCCATTCTTGACTTTGCCGACATGGCCAAGCTGCGCAACATCGCGCAAGCCACCCAGGGCAAGTTCAAGAGCGCTGAGCTCGACATCACCTACCCCTTGTCGTGGGGCAAAGAGGGCGTGGAGGCCAAATTGGCTTCCTTGTGTGCCGAGGCCGTGGACGCCATCAAGGGTGGCCACAACATCCTCATCATCACCGACCGCGCCGTCTCCGCCTCCCAAGTGGCCATCCCGGCATTGCTGGCCTTGTCGGCCATTCACCAGCACCTGGTGCGTGAGGGCTTGCGCACGGCCACTGGCTTGGTGGTCGAAACCGGCAGCGCCCGCGAAATTCACCACTTTGCGGTGCTGGCAGGTTTTGGTGCCGAAGCCATCCACCCCTACCTGGCCATGGAAACCCTGGCCGACTTGCACAAAGATTTGTCGGGCGACTTGAGCGCCGACAAGGCCATCTATAACTACGTGAAGGCCATCGGCAAGGGCTTGTCCAAGATCATGTCCAAGATGGGCGTGTCCACCTACATGAGCTACTGTGGCGCGCAATTGTTCGAGGCCATTGGCTTGAACACCGCCACCGTGCAGAAATACTTCACAGGCACCCCCAGCCGCGTGGAGGGCATTGGCGTGTTCGAGATCGCCGAAGAGGCCATTCGCACGCACGTGGCCGCCTTTGGCGAAGACCCGGTGCTGGCGCACTTGCTGGAAACCGGCGGCGAATACGCTTGGCGCGCCCGTGGTGAAGAGCACATGTGGACGCCCGACGCGATCGCCAAGCTGCAGCACTCCACCCGTGCCGGCAACTTCAGCACCTACAAGGAATACG
>JAYPFZ010000081.1:0-10295 GCA_038126555.1 Betaproteobacteria bacterium | reverse complement strand
CGGTGGAGTTGGCGTCTTGCAAACCGGCCACATGGCGGGCGTATTCAATCGTGGCCACTTGCATGCCCAGACAAATGCCCAAATACGGCACTTGGTGCTCGCGGGCGAATTGCGCCGTGGCAATCTTGCCCTCCACACCGCGCTTGCCAAAGCCACCGGGCACCAAGATGGCGTCGAAGCGGTTCAAGCCCTCAACGCCCGAAGATTCCAGCGTCTCGGAGTCGAGGTGTTCGATTTTGACGCGCACATGGTTTTGCAAGCCGGCGTGCTTGAGGGCCTCGTTCACCGACTTGTAGCTGTCGGTCAATTCGACGTATTTGCCCACCATGGCGATGGTCACCTCGCCCTTGGGGTTTTCCGTCTCGAAAACGAGATCGTCCCAGCGCTTGAGGTTGGAGGGCTGCGTGTTCAGGCGCAACTTGTCGCAAATGAGCCCATCGAGGCCTTGCTCGTGCAACACCCGAGGCACTTTGTAAATGGTGTCGACATCGGGCATGGAGATCACGCCCCAGTGCGGCACGTTGGTGAACAGCGAAATCTTTTCGCGCTCGTCATCGGGGATGTAACGGTCGGCGCGGCACAGCAGCGCATCGGGCTGGATGCCGATTTCGCGCAACTTTTGCACCGTGTGTTGGGTGGGCTTGGTCTTGAGCTCGCCGGCGGTGGCAATCCAAGGCAAATACGTGAGGTGAACAAATGCCGCGTTGTTGGGGCCCATGCGCAGGCTCAGCTGGCGCACGGCTTCGAGGAAGGGCAGGGATTCAATGTCGCCCACGGTGCCGCCAATTTCCACGATGGCCACGTCCACGGCATCGGGCGTGCCCATGCCAGCGCCCCGCTTGATGAAATCCTGAATTTCATTGGTGATGTGCGGAATGACCTGCACCGTCTTGCCCAGGTAGTCGCCCCGACGCTCTTTTTCCAGCACCGATTTGTAAATTTGGCCCGTGGTGAAGTTGTTGGCCTTCTTCATGCGGGTGGTGATGAAGCGCTCGTAATGCCCCAGGTCGAGGTCGGTTTCGGCGCCATCGTCGGTCACGAACACCTCACCGTGCTGGAAGGGCGACATGGTGCCGGGGTCGACGTTGATGTAGGGATCGAGCTTGATGAGGGTGACTTTCAAGCCTCGCGATTCCAAAATCGCGGCTAGCGAGGCTGAGGCGATTCCCTTGCCCAGGGAGGACACCACACCGCCAGTGACGAAGACAAATTGGGTCATGTCGGGTTGGGGGCCGGGTCCCCCGTGAGCTGGTAAAGAGAAATTATAGGAGGGCGCCGATGACCCCCCAGGGCCACTCAGGGGGAGCGGGCTGAACGCTGGGTTTGAGTGCTACATTGCGCCCATGCAAGATTTGACCGGACGCCGCGTGTTGTTGGGGCTCAGTGGGGGCATTGCCTGCTACAAGGCCGCCGAGCTGTGCCGCGCCTTGGTCAAAGCCGGTGCCCAGGTCCAGGTGGTCATGACCGAGGCGGCCGAGCATTTCATCACCGCCACCACCTTGCAGGCTTTGTCTGGCCGGCCCGTGTTCACGTCCCAGTGGGACGACCGCGCCGACAACCGCATGGCCCACATCAACCTCAGCCGCGAGTCCGACCTGATGCTGGTGGCCCCGGCCAGTGCCGACTTCATGGCCAAACTGTTGCATGGCCGTGCCGACGACCTCCTCAGTTTGCTGTGTGTGGCGCGGCCCATTGAAACCGTCCCCCTGATGATCGCCCCCGCCATGAATCGGGAGATGTGGCAACACCCGGCGACCCAGCGCAACGTGGCCCAACTCAAAGCCGATGGCACGCTGGTGCTGGGCGTGGGCACGGGCGAGCAAGCCTGTGGCGAGGTGGGCGATGGCCGCATGCTGGAGCCCGAGGCCTTGTTGTCGGAAGTGGTGGCCCATTTCCAGCCCAAGCACCTCTTGGGTCGGCGTGTGCTCATCACCGCAGGCCCTACGTTTGAGCCTCTGGATCCCGTGCGTGGCATCACCAACCGCTCCAGCGGCAAGATGGGCTTCGCGCTGGCACAAGCCGCCCGCGAAGCCGGCGCCGACGTCACGGTGGTGGCCGGGCCGGTGGCTTTGCCCACCCCGCATGGGGTTGCGCGCGTTGACGTCACCACCGCACTTGAAATGAATGAGGCGGTGCGCGCCCTGGAAGGCCAAGCCGATGTCTTCATTGCCACGGCGGCGGTGGCCGATTGGCGGGTGTCAGAACCCCGCCAAGAAAAAATCAAAAAGACCGCCGATGGCCAAATGCCCCAACTGGCCTTCACCGAAAACCCAGACATCCTGGCCCGCGTGGCGGCCAGCCCGCGCGCCCAATCGGGCGAACTCTATTGCGTGGGCTTTGCCGCCGAAAGCCACGATTTGCTGGCCAATGCCCAGGCCAAACGCCTGCGCAAAGGCGTGCCCTTGTTGGTGGGCAATCTGGGGCCTGCCACTTTTGGTCAGGACGACAACGCCTTGTTGCTCATCGACGACCAAAGCACCTGGGAATTGCCCCGTGCCCCCAAATTGACCTTGGCCCGCGCCCTTGTGGCCCACCTTGCAGAACGATTGCCATGATGAACATTGCCCTGAAAATTTTGGACGAGCGCTTGCGCGACCAACTGCCCGCCTACGCCACGCCTGGCAGCGCCGGTTTGGACTTGCGGGCGGCTCTGGATGCCCCTTTGCAGTTGGATCCCGGTCAAGTGCAGTTGGTGCCCACGGGACTGGCCATTCATTTGAAAGACCCCGGCCATGCCGCCCTGATCCTGCCGCGCTCTGGCTTGGGCCACAAACACGGCATCGTGCTGGGCAACTTGGTGGGGCTGATTGACAGCGATTACCAAGGCCAACTCATGGTCAGCGCTTGGAACCGCAGCGACGTGGCCTACACCTTGCAGCCCCTGGAGCGCCTCGCGCAACTGGTCATCGTGCCGGTGATGCAAGCGCGTTTTGAGGTGGTCGACGACTTCGACGCCGTCACCGAGCGGGGAGCCGGGGGCTACGGCTCCACCGGCGTGGCCTGAGGCCCTTAGGCGTGACCAGCGGGCCCCATGGGCTCGACGCGGAAAAAACCCTGACCCACGGAGCCCTTGGCTGACTCTTCGTCGGTCGGGGCGCGCACCGACCGCACCCCCAACTCGATTTGCAAACCCAAACCCGCCAGGGGGTGGTTGCCGTCGAGCACCACGTGCTCGGGATACAAGTCGGTGATGGTGTAGAGGCCATCCTTGGGCGCCTGCGATTGACAGGCGGCCGGCAAGGCCTGACCTTCCAGGGTCATGCCCACCTCAATGCCCTTGGGGAAGTGCTCGCGTTTTTCAAGAAACACCAGTTGTTCGTTGTAGTCGCCAAAAGCCTCTTCGGGCTCCAGCCGCACCAACACCTGGTCGCCAACGCCCAAGCCTTGCAGCGCTTGCTCCAATTTGGCCAACAGGTCTTGGCCACCAACAAAAAATTCAATGGGTTCTTCGGTGGCATCGAGCACTTCGCCTTGTGCATCGCACAAGGTCCAGGTGAGGGCGGCCACGCAGGGGGAGGTGATGTTCATGGGGGACAATTGTCTCAGCTTGAACGACCCTTTCGGGTCAGGAGAATGCCTTGAATGGAAGCTTCAACTGGGGCCGCCTGAGCGAGTCCCGTTTTTTGAGTCAGCATTGGCAACAAAAGCCCGTGCTCTTGCGCCAGGCTTTGCCTGGCTTCCAGCCGGTGTTGAGCCGGTCCGAGCTGTTTGCCTTGGCGGCACAGGGGGATGTCGAATCTCGCCTGATTCAGCATCAATCCGATGGCCAAGCCTGGGATTTGTCCCATGGTCCGTTCAAGCCCCGGCAGTTGCCTTCTCCCAAAACCTCCAACTGGACTTTGTTGGTTCAAGGGGTGGATTTGCACAGCGACGCCGTGAGCGCGCTCATGCGCAGCTTTCGCTTCATTGGCGAAGCCCGTTTGGACGATTTGATGATTTCCTACGCCAGCCCGGGTGGTGGCGTCGGGCCCCACTTGGACAACTACGACGTCTTCTTGTTGCAGGCCCACGGCACGCGCGAGTGGCGCATTGGACCGGTGCAGCGGCCGGTGTGGCGCGACGGCATGCCCCTCAAATTGTTGAAGCACTTTGTGCCCACTGAGGTGATGACGTTGCACCCGGGGGACGTACTGTATTTGCCACCGGGCTATGGACACGACGGGGTGGCCACCAGCGCCGATTGCATGACCTACTCGATTGGGTTTCGTGCCCCCACACAGGGCGAGCTCGCCCAGCAGCTGCTGCAACGCCACTGGGATGCGATGGAAGCCGACGAGCTGGCGCATGGCGTTCGCTATGGCGATGCCCAACTCAAGCCCAGCCGCACACCGGCGCGGGTGCCCAAACCCTTGCAGGCGTTTGCCCTGGAGGCCGTGCAGTCGATGCTGAGCCAACCGCAGGCCTTTCATTTGGCTTTGGGCGAGGTGCTCACAGAACCCAAACCCCGGGTCTGGTTTGAGCCCCCGGGCCAAGTCAAGTTGGGGGCCTGCCGGCTCGATCGGCGCAGCCGCATGCTCTACGACGACACCCATGTGTTTCTCAATGGCGAAGCTTGGCAGGTCAAGGGCAGTGATGCCCAAGTCTTGCGTCAGTTGGCCGATCAGCGGCACTTGAGTGCCGCTCAGGTCAAGGGCGCCAGCGCCGCCGTGCGCAGCGTGTTGAAGGACTGGCTGGCGCAAGGCTGGCTGGTTGCCGGCTCGGCCTAAACCCAGACAAAGTCTAGGGTTGCATTCACCAATCTTTTACTTGGGGTTCACCGAATCATTAGGTGAAACCCTTAGGCTTGCGTCGCACCTCGAAAGTGCACCTGGGGGGTTGAAATTTCCCCTTGGTTGATCAACCAAAAACCCATTCCAAAGGAATTGAAATGAAAAAATCTTTGCTCCTGGCAACGATGTTCGCTGCTGTTCTCGCTGCTTGCGGCAAACCCGAGGCTCCTGCAGCTGCTCCCGCTGCTGCGCCCGCACCCGCTGCTGCGCCTGCTGACAATGCCGCACCCGCTGCTGCGCCTGCCGCTCCCGCTGCTGCTCCCGCAGACAATGCAGCGCCTGCTGCCGCTCCCGCTGCTGAGAAAAAAGAGTGAGCGAAAGCTGACCCCTTTCAAAAGCCACCTTCGGGTGGCTTTTTTCATGGCCGCTCCCCTGGCCGGAGCCCCGCTCAGTGGGCCTGCACCGCATACCAGTCGGAGCTGGCATCCGGGCTGGCGACCTCCAAGGCCACTGGGCGATTGCCCATCACCTGTTGCAAGGCCGACAAGGCCATTTCGGGGGTGTTGTTGCGCTCACTCAGGTGGGCGGCCAGCACGTGGCGCAGGCCGGGGTGCCAAACCTGTTCCAACAGTTGGGCTGCGTGCGCATTGGACAAATGGCCCAACCGCCCCAGAATGCGCGACTTCAGAAACGGGGGATAGGCCGAGCGGGCCAACAAATCGGGGTCATGGTTGGTTTCCAACATCAGGGCATGACAGCCTTGCAATTGGCTCACCACATGCTCGCTGGCGTGGCCTAAATCGGTGACCACACCCAGCTGGGCCTCGCCATCCGTGCACCGCAGTTGCAAGGGCTCGCGGGCGTCGTGCGGCACGGTGAATGGGTGCAGTTCCAGGTCGCCCAAAGCAAAGGGGTGGGCATCGTGCATCCATTGCACGCGATCGGACGTCAAACCCCAGCTGGCGGCATCGCAGGCCAGCCAGGTGCCGTGGCTGATGCACAGCTGGGCGGACGAGTTTTGCAAAATGGTTCGGGCGTGGCCCACGTGATCGGAATGCTCGTGGGTGATGAACACGGCATCCAGCGCATCGAGGCTGGTGCCCAAGGCTGTGAGTCGCCGCTCCAACTCGCGCAAGCGCAAGCCACAATCGACCAGCAACCGGGTGGTGGTGGTCCCACTGCTGGCCTCAATCAGGGTGGCGTTGCCCCCGCTGCCGCTGGCCAGGTTGGCATAGCGCAACACGATCAGCGCAGCGATTCAAACAGTTTTTGTGCGATCTGGCGAGCGCCCTCGCTCGCATCGGGCTGGCCTTGGTTGTTGAACACTTGAATCAAGGTGCCGCCTTGGAATTCGCTCAGCTGCAAGCGGAATTCGCTGGGGAACTGGGGTTTCTTGCTCGACTTGAACAGGTTCTTGAAAAAGCCTGGCTCTTCCTTGACGCGCGGGTCGATGTAGCGAATGAAGTAGAGGCCACGGGAAGCGTCACGGTCTTGGATGGTGAAGCCCAGGCGATCGAGCGTGAGGCCCACATGACGCCAGGCTTGGTTCAAGGGCTTTTGGTAGGTCAGGGCCGATTGGCCGTCGGTTTGGCGCAATTCGGCCAAACGGGCGTCTGGCTTGTCGTTCACGGTGGCTTGGGCCACATCTTTGGGCGCCCCCAACTTGACCATCAGACGACGCAGGAATTCGTTTTCCAGGAACGGGTCGGTGGCACGCGGTTGCCACTTGGTTTGGGTTTGGTCCTTGTTGGAATACACCTCTTCGAGGCCGCGATGGGACACAAAGATATCGACGCCCTTGGCGGTGCGCTCGATGCGGGTGCGGAATTTGTCACGCTCACCCGTAGAAGCCAACATGTCGAAGACCTTGCCCAAAGTCTTGCGCACAAAGTCTTGGGGCAGTTTGGCACGGTTTTCGGCCCATTCGGTTTCCAGGATGCCGGTTTGGGGGTCGTCGGTGGTGAAGGTGAAACCGTTTTCTTGCCAGAAGGCATGCACCACGGGCCACACGCGCTCAATGGGTTGCTCAATGCTGAGCCAGGCCTGTGCGCCCTCGCGGTGGAAACGCACATCGCCCAACTGATTGGGCGCCAACTCGCTCACCACTGCGCCTTGGCTTTGGGTCACGCGCTTGGCACTCACCACCTCGCCCGGAATGGCGTAGCGGTTTTGGTTGTTGGGCAGCTTGGACAAATCGGGGGGGACGTCCAAGCGGTTGTTCTCGGCTTTGGGCGAACCATAGTCGATGGGGCCTTCGGAAATTTTGGACGTGCCACAGGCGGTCAGGGCAGCAGCCAACACCACCGAAACCAGCGGGGCTCGACGAAACAAAGAGGTCATGGAGGGGGTGCTCATTCAAATCAGTCCGCTGGACTTGAGGGCTTGCTCCACGGTCTGGTGGTGCTGGGCCGACAAGGGGGTGAGGGGCAGGCGCAGGTGAGGGCCACACAGGCCCATGCGCTGCATGGCCCATTTCAAAGGAATGGGGTTGGCTTCGACAAACAGGTGCTTGTGAACTGGCATCAGCCGCTTTTGGATGGCCATGGCCGTGTCACGATCGCCCCGCAAAGCGGCCACACACAACTCGTGCATGGCTTTGGGGGCGATGTTGGCGGTCACGCTGATGTTGCCCTGGCCGCCGCACAGCATCAAAGCCACGGCGGTGGGGTCATCGCCGGAGAACACCGCGAAATGTTCGGGCACATCGCGAATCAGCCAAATGGCGCGTTCGATGTTGGCGGTGGCTTCCTTGATGCCGATGATGCCGGGCACTTGAGCCAGGCGCAGCACGGTGTCGTGCTGCAAATCAGCGACGGTTCGCCCCGGCACGTTGTAGAGCACCATGGGCAGGTCCACGCGCTCGGCAATGGTTTTGAAATGTTGGAACAGGCCTTCTTGCGACGGCTTGTTGTAGTAGGGCACGACTTGCAAATGGCAATCGGCGCCGACGGCTTTGGCGAATTGCGCCAATTCGATGGCTTCGGCCGTGGAGTTGGCGCCGCAGCCAGCCATGATGGGGCGACGGCCTTTGGCTTGCTCGACGGCGACGCGAATGATTTCGCAGTGCTCTTGGACATCCACGGTGGGCGACTCGCCAGTTGTGCCCACGACGCAAATGCAGTCGGTGCCTTCATCGATGTGCCAATCGATGAGTTGGCGCAAACGGGGGTAGTCCACCGTGCCGTCGTCATGGAAAGGCGTGGCCAGTGCCACGATGCTGCCGGAAATGCTGATCATGTCGATGTCCTCAAGGAGAAATCCATTCTAGCGACTTGCCCGCAACCCCCCGGGCGGGTGGGGCTCAAGCCAAGGCGTCGTCTTGGGGGCTGGCCCCCAGGCTGGCCGTGGGGGGCAAAGCCCGAACGGCGATGCGTTGAATTTGACGGGTGGGCTCGGTCAGCACGCCTTGTTCAAAGGCCACGACGTGCCAGTCGGCAAACACCGTCAGCAACTCAGCCGGTTGAAGCAAAAAGTCGTCGCGGCTGGGTTTCCCATAGCGGGCATTGCCCCAGGCAAAGGTCTCATAAAGCAGCCAGCCACCGGGTTTCACGGCGGCTTTGAGCGAGGGCCACAAGCTGCGCCACAGGTAGTTGGTCACGATCACCGCATCGAATTGACGCTGACCCAAAGGCCAACGGGCATCTGGGGCTTCCAGATCGGCGAGCACTGTGTCACCCCAGGCGCTGGCCACTTCCAGGGCTTGGGCGTCTCGGTCCACCCCGGTGACCGAGTGGCCATGCTCATTGAGCCAGCGCAGGTGGCGGCCCGATCCGCACGCCACATCGAGCACCCGGCTGGGCGTGGGCCAATGGCGAGCGAAACGGATCAGCCAATCGGAGGGCGGGGCGCTGGCGTGCATGGGCAGGCTTAAAAACAGGCCCAGACCTGGTTGGTGAGGGCCACCAACACATCGGGGTGGGAATACATCAGGAACACGCCCACCAAGGCCAGCACCACCGCCAGGGCAGCGGCTGAACGGGCCCAGCGCGTGTTCGGCGTCATCAGGCCGACCCTGCGGGCACGGCTTGCGCCGACTGGCCACGCGCAATGGGTTGCTCACTCACCGGCCAATTGACCACTGCGGCAAACAGACCCAAGGCAATCGACAAATACCAAACGATGTCGTAGGAACCCGTTTGGTCATAGAGCAAGCCACCCAACCAAACGCCCATGAAGGAGCCGATTTGGTGGCTGAAAAACACAAAGCCGCCAAGCATGGACAAATGCGCCACGCCAAAAATTTGGGCAATCGTGGCATTGGTGGGGGGCACGGTGGACAGCCACAACAAGCCCATGGCCGAGGCAAACAAATAGACCGACCACGGCGTCACCGGCGCGATGAGAAAGGCCACGATGGCCACCGACCGCATGAAATAAATGAAGGACAGGATGCGCGGCTTGGACACCCGCTGCCCCGCCCAGCCGGCGATGTAGGTGCCAAACACATTGAACAAGCCCACCAGGGCGAGCGCCGTGCTGGCCAGCTGCGGGGGTTGACCCAAATCTTTGAGGTAACTGGGCAAGTGAACCCCGATGAAGACCACCTGGAACCCACAAACAAAGTAGCCCGCCATCAGCAGTTGAAAACTGCGGTAGCCAAAGGCCTCGCGCAAGGCCGAGCCAATGGATTGGCGCTGGGTCACGGTGCCCGTGGTGAAGGCCTTTTCGCGCAAGCCAAAGGCCAAGGGCACCACCAGCAAGGCCATGGCTGCCAAGACCACCAACGCGGTGTCCCAGCCCAGGTTGGCAATGAGCCAGCCTTCGGTTGGCACCATCAAGAACTGGCCAAACGAGCCCGCCGCCGCGGTGATGCCCATGGCCCAAGAGCGCTGCTCAGCCACCACGTTGCGGCCAATCACGCCATACACCACGGCGTAGGTGGTGCCCGCTTGGGCCACGCCCACGAGCACCCCAGCGGTCAGTGAAAACACCGCAGGGTTGTGGCTGTAGGCCATGCCCACCAACCCCAAGGCATAGGCCACGGCGCAAACCACGATGACGCGAAACGCGCCAAACCGGTCGGCCACCATGCCCGAAAAAATGCCCGCCACACCCCAGGCCAGGTTTTGAATGGCAATGGCCATGGAGAAGTCTTCACGCTGCCAGCCGCGCTCGACGGTGATGGGCTGTAACCACAAACCAAAGCCATGGCGAATGCCCATGGCCAGGGTGACGACCAGCGCGCCACAAATGAGAACCTGCCACAGGGGCAGGGCATGAGGATGAGATCGATGGGACATGCGCGAACTGTAGCGGGTTTGGCCTGTCTTGGCTTTCGCCGGCAAGACAACCCCCATGACTACAATCCGCGCCCATGTCCACGAAACGAAACGAATACGCCGAGGACGCGATCCGCGTCCTCAAGGGACTTGAACCGGTGAAGCAACGGCCGGGGATGTACACCCGCACCGATAACCCGTTGCACATCATTCAAGAGGTCTTGGATAACGCCGCCGACGAAGCCTTGGCGGGGTTCGGCAAGCGCATCCACGTCACCTTGCACACCGACGGTTCGGTGAGCATTGAAGACGACGGCCGAGGCATTCCTTTTGGCCTGCATCCCGAAGAGAAAGCCCCGGTGGTGGA
>JAYPFZ010000080.1:8493-10751 GCA_038126555.1 Betaproteobacteria bacterium | reverse complement strand
ATTGATGGCTCTTACAAAGGGCAAATGGCTTAATGTGGTTGGGAGAGTTCTCACTTACAGTATGAGCTGAATTTAGATTCAACTCACCATCCTTCAAGTTCCGACTTATGTGAAGTCATGTAAAAACGGGCACGGCCACCAAATCATGGCCTTGCGTGCCCACCACGCGAGCCTGACAAAAAGCCCCGGTTTGAATCCGCACGCTGACCCGCTCGGGAGGCAGCAAATGCACCACACCGTCAATTTCCGGGGCTTCGGCGTAGCTGCGCCCCACCCCACCTTGGCGACCGCCGGCTTGGGCTTGGTCGACCAAAACCTGAATGGTGTCGCCCACCCGCTGCTTGAGTTTGTTCATGGACACGCGCTCAGCCACCGCCATGACTGCACTGCGCCTAGCCTCTCGCTCGGCATCGGGCAAAGCCCCCGGCAGGTCGTTGGCCGTAGCGCCTTGAACCGGGCTGTAGGCAAAACACCCCACCCGATCGATTTGGGCTTCCTCCAGGAAATCCAGCAGATGTTGAAACTCCGCTTCGGTTTCTCCGGGAAACCCAGCGATGAAGGTGCTGCGAATGACCAAATCGGGGCAGGCCTCGCGCCAGCGCTGAATGCGCTCGAGGTTTTTCTCGCCACTGGCTGGCCGTTTCATGCGTTTGAGCACATCGGGATGGCTGTGCTGAAACGGCACATCCAAATAAGGCAGGATGCGCCCCGAAGCCATCAGGGGCATCCAATGGTCCACCGAGGGATAGGGGTAGACGTAGTGCAAGCGCACCCAAGCCCCATAGCGATCGGCCAGCTGCGCCAACGACTCCATCAACGCCAGGGCTTGCGTTTTCACGGGGCGCCCATCCCAGAAACCCATGCGGTATTGCGCATCGACCCCATAAGCGGAGGTGTCTTGGCTCACCACCAACACCTCCTTGACCCCTTGCTCCATCAGCGCCTGCGCTTCGGAGAGCACATCGCCCACCGAACGCGAGACCAAGTCGCCACGCAAGGACGGGATGATGCAAAAGGTGCACCGGTGATTACAGCCTTCGCTGATCTTCAGGTAGGCATAGTGCCGAGGTGTGAGCTTGACCCCTACGGTTGCGGGAATCAGGTCGACAAAAGGCTCATGGGGTTTGGGCAAATGGGTGTGCACCGCTTGCATGACCTCATCGGTGGCATGCGGGCCGGTCACCGCCAACACCTTGGGGTGGAGTTCGTTCACCAAACCCTGCCCCGATTCCGAGCGCCGAGCACCCAAGCAACCTGTCACGATGACCTTGCCGTTTTGATCCAAAGCCTCCGCAATGGTGTCCAGACTTTCCTGCACAGCGCTGTCAATGAAGCCGCAAGTGTTCACGATCACCAAATCGGCATCTTGAAACGTTTTTGATGTTTGGTAGCCCTCAGCGCTCAGTCGGGTGAGGATCAGTTCGGAATCGGTCAAGGCCTTGGGGCATCCCAGGCTCACAAAACCGACTTTGGGGGGCTGACTCATGGGTTTTTCAGGGGTGGCAGTCATCGCGGATCCATTCAGAACCTGAATTCTCCCCTGAATCCACCGCGGGGTGTCTCCCTCATGACCGTAAGGAAGAAAAAAGAACACTCATTCGTAAAAACACCAATTTCAGTCGGCCAATGACAAGCTAAGTTAGGCACACACAAAAACCAACTGAGGAGACCTCATGATTTCTCGACGACTGACACTGATTGCTTCGGCTGCCCTGGCTTTGGGTGCAACCACTTTGGCGCATGCCAATTCCGGCACCATCAAGATTGCGTTCATCGACCCGCTGTCGGGCCCGTTTGCCGCTACCGGCGCAAACGGATTGGCTCAATTTCAGTTTTACGCCGACGAAATCAACAAAGCCGGCGGCGTGTTGGGCAAAAAGGTCGAGGTCATTGGCTTTGACAACAAGGTTTCCCCCAAGGAAAGCCTGATCCAACTGAAAAACGTCATTGGTGACGGCATTCAGTTTGTGTTCCAAGGCAACTCCTCAGGTGTCGCTCACGCACTGACCGATGCCATTGCCAAGCACAACGAGCGGGAACCCAAACAAAGGGTGCTCTTCCTCAACTACTCGGCTGTGGATCCCGCGCTCACCGAAGAGAAGTGCAACTTCTGGCACTTCCGTTTTGATGCCCATGCCGACATGAAAATGGCGGCCCTCACCGATGTGATCGCCGCCAACAAGGGCATCAAGAAGGTCTACATCATTGGCCAAGACTATTCGTTTGGCAAAGCCGTGGCCGAAGCCGCGGTCAAGTAC
>JAYPFZ010000080.1:0-8483 GCA_038126555.1 Betaproteobacteria bacterium | reverse complement strand
GGTCAAAAGCGTCCCGACATCAAAATCGTGGGCAACGAGTTGCACCCCATTGGCAAGGTCAAAGACTTTTCGCCCTACATCACCAAAATCAAAGCCGCTGGCGCTGACGCCATCATCACCGGCAACTGGGGCGCCGACATGTTGGGTCTGATCAAAGCGGCCGACGACGCTGGCATCAGCACACCGTTCTTCACTTACTACGCGGGTGGCAGTGGCATCACCGCAGCCATCGGCAAATCGGGGGTTGGCAAGGTTCGCCTGGTGACCGAGGGCACCATCAACCCGCCCAAGACCGAAGAATGGCGCCAAATGGTCAAGCGCTTCAAGGCGAAAAACCCCAAAGGCAACGTGGATCAATCCCGCATCTCCACGGGCATGTTCATGCTGGCCAATGCCATCAAAAAGGCTGGCACCACCGATCCCGTCAAGGTGGCCATGGCCCTCGAAAACATGGAATACACCACGCCTTGGGGCGACAAGATGACCATGCGTGGCAGTGACCACCAGTTGCAAATGCCTTTGCGCATTGAAGTCCATTCCGACAAAAACGTCGAGTTCGACTTCGACAACTCGGGCTTTGGTTTGGTGACTGAGACCACCGTTCCGGTGGAACGCACCACCCAGTCCACCAGCTGCAAGATGAAGCGCCCCAGCTGATCGGCACTTTCACAACCCCGTCTCTGCTCACCCCAGCTCGCTGGGGTGGGTGGGACTCGCACTGACAGGTGACCCCAGTGTCTCAGCTGATTCTTTCTTCCTTGCTCAACGGCTTGGTCTACGGCTTGTTGCTGTTCATGTTGTCCAGCGGCCTGACCTTGATCTTCTCCATGATGGGTGTGCTGAATTTCGCGCACGCCAGCCTCTACATGCTTGGGGCCTACTTTGCTTATGGCATCAGCGCCATGATTGGCTTTTGGAACGCCCTGTGGATGGCGCCCTTGTTGGTGGGCGTCGTGGGTGCGCTCATGGAACGCTACGGCTTGCGACATGTTCACAAACATGGACACGTGGCCGAGTTGATCTTCACGTTTGGCGTGGCTTATTTGATTGAAGAAGTGGTCCAGCTGATTTGGGGCAAGTCCAACGTCGAATACCGAGAGCCCGAAAGCCTCATGTTTCCGCTGTTTTCCTTTTTTGGCGTGGAATTCCCCGCCTACAAGGGCTTCATGTTGCTGGTCTCCGTTCTCATCTTCATTGGCCTGCTGATGGTGCTCACCCGCTCTCGGGTGGGGCTGATCATTCAGGCCGCCATCACCCACCCCAACCAAGTGGCCATGTTGGGCCACAACGTCCCCTTGATCTTCATGCTGGTGTTTGGCGTGGGGTCGGCCCTGGCCGGTTTAGCGGGTGTCATTGCTGGGCCCGTGTTGGGCACCTTCCCCGGCATGGCCGTGGTGCTGGGCAGCATTGTGTTTGTGGTCATCGTCATTGGGGGGCTGGGCTCACTCAAAGGCGCGTTCATTGCGTCCTTGCTGATTGGCATGTTGCAAACCTTTGCTGTGGCCATCAACTTTCAGTTTTCCACCCTGTTCAACGCCCTGGGAATGAGCCCAGCGGCCGACGGCATCATCAAAGACCTCTACCGCGTGAGCGTGGCACAACTGGGGCCTTTGCTGCCTTATTTGTTGCTGGTCCTGATGCTCATCTTCCGCCCCCGAGGCCTCTACGGAACCCGAGACGTCTGAACCATGAACCCGATCATCTCAACCCCTCGTTGGTGGCAACGGCCATTCACCCTCACCTTGATCATTGGCGTTTTGCTGATCATGGTGCCGCACTTTCTGTCGTCCAAATTGGGCATCGCGGTGCTCAACCAAATGTTCATCATGGTGGTCTTCACCCTGGCCTACAACATGTTGCTGGGTCAGGGGGGCATGCTGTCCTTTGGCCATGCGGTCTACTTTGGTCTGGGCGGCTACTTCTGCATCCATTTCATGAACGCGGTCGCTGCCAACGGTTGGCCCATTCCATTACCCTTGGTCCCCATCATCGGCGGGTTGGCGGGCATGGTTTTGGGCGCCATCATTGGCAGCTTTTCCTCCAGCCGAGCTGGCACCGTGTTTGCCATGATCTCTTTGGGTGTGGGCGAACTGGTGGCCTCTTCCATGCTGATTTTTTCCAGCTTCTCCGGCGGTGAAGAAGGTGTCACCACCGACCGCACTGGTTTGGGGTCTTTCTTGGGCTTGTCGTTTGCACAAGATCGCTCGGTTTACTGGCTCATCACCTTCTGGATGTTGCTGTCGGTCTACCTCATGTATAAGTTTTCGCGCACCCCGCTGGGCCGCATGTCGAACGCGGTGCGAGACAACCCCGAGCGGGTGCAATTCGTGGGTTATTCACCCCGAATGATTCGCTTTTTGTGCTTCATGGCTTCTGGCTTTTTTGCCGGCATCGCAGGCTCACTGTTCGCCATCAATTACGAGATCGTCACGGAAGAAACGGTGAACGGCCTCACCTCGGGCGTGGTGTTGCTGCAGGCCTATATTGGCGGCGTGGGTTTCTTTGCCGGCCCCATCGTGGGGGCAGCGGTTTTCACCCTGTTGCAAACCCTGCTGTCCAACTACACCGAAATTTGGGCACTCTATGTGGGCATTATTTTTGTCGCCACGGTCATGTATGCGCCGGCAGGGTTGAGTGGCATCGTGATGATGCATCGCCCCATTGCCCAGCGAGGTGGTCTTGGCCAATTGGTGAGGCCCTATGCCCTGTGTCTGGCGCCGTTTTTTGTCGCTGCATTGGGTGTGGTGGGCTTGTTGGAAACCACCCATGCCCTTTCAGTGGGTGAAGCGGAATTCAGCCTCTGGGGGATGGAACTTGACGCACATTCACTGGTGCCCTGGCTTTGCTGGTTGGCCATCATCTTGGCAGGCTCCATAGTGACCAAGGCCCGATACCCCGCCATGAGAGACGCCTACGAAAACGAATTGCAAAAGGCCTACCGAGCCATGGAGTCCTCATGAGCGCCGCCATCGAACTCAAACAGGTTTACAAAAGCTTCGGCTCCACCGAAATCATCCGTGGCGTCGATCTGCGCATCGAGGCTGGTGAACGCCACGCCATCATTGGCCCCAACGGTGCGGGCAAGTCCACCTTGTTCAACCTCATCACCGGCCGTTTGGGCGTCAGTTCGGGCGAGATTGAAATGCATGGGGAACCCATCACCCACCTGATGCCCCAAGAAATCAATCGCAAAGGTTTGTCACGCAGCTTTCAGGTCACCAACATCTTTCCTCGACTCTCGGTCTTCGAGAACGTGCGTTGTGCCCTGTTGTGGTCACGGGGCTACCAGTATTCGTTTTGGCAAAACGTGGATCGCATCCCCCACCTGAACGATGAGACCCATCAAATTTTGGAGGACATCAACCTCGCCAAAAAAGCCCAAGTGCCCGCAGCTGTGCTCACCTACGCCGAACAGCGGGCCTTGGAAATTGGCATCACCTCTGCCACCCATTCCACGGTGATCATGCTCGACGAACCCACCGCTGGCATGAGTCGCTTTGAAACCGAACAAGCCATTGCCCTGATTGAAAAAGTCACCCAAGGCAAGACGCTGGTGATGGTGGAGCACGACATGGGGGTGGTGTTTGGCTTGGCCGATCGCATCTCGGTGTTGGTGTATGGGCAAGTGATTGCCACCGGAAAACCCGAAGCCATTCGGGGCAACCCCGATGTTCGAACTGCCTATTTGGGCGAGGAGGCCGATCATGTTGCAAGTCGCTGATTTGCACGCCTATTACGGCAAAAGCCACATCCTTCAGGGTGTCAACTTTCAGGTCGAAGACGGCGAAATCGTGAGTTTGCTGGGTCGCAATGGCGTGGGACGCTCCACGACCTGCAAAGCCATCATGGGCGATGTGCTCTGCCACGGCTCGATCCACTTCAAAGGGCAAGAAATCCTGGGGCGCAAAACCCATGAAATCGCTCGCTTGGGCGTGGGCTATGTGCCCGAAAACCGCGACATCTTCCCCACCCTCACCGTGCGTCAAAACATGGAGTTGGGCATGAAGCAAAAAGGCCGAGAAGGCCGCTGGAAGATGAAAGACTTGTTCGAACTCTTCCCCAACCTGGGCCGGCGCGCCGACACACCGGGCGGCGTGTTGTCGGGTGGCGAACAACAAATGCTCACCATGTGCCGCACCCTGATGGGCGACCCCGACTTCATCATGATCGATGAACCCACCGAAGGGCTGGCGCCCAAAATGGTGGAGCAAGTGGCCGTGTTGCTCGAAGAAATCGCCAAAAAAGGCTTGGCCATTTTGTTGGTCGAGCAGAAATTGGCCATTGCCATGGACATTTCCCATCGACTCTATGTGATGGGCCATGGTCACATGGTGTTCGAGGGCACGCCCGACGAGTTCCGTGCGAACGACCAGGTGCGAACCGAATGGCTTGAGGTTTAAGTCACAGGCTGGCCAAAAAGGACAGCAAGCGTTGATTCACCTCGGTGGGTCGTTCGCGTTGAATCCAGTGCCCGCAACCGGCCAAGACCTCTTGGTGGCGCAAGTTGGGCACCCAAGTTTTGAGTCGCGGCAATAGCCAGTTCATGATGGGAAAACCCATCAGCAAGTCCCGCTCCCCCACCAAATAGAGGGCGGGCTGTTTCACTTGCGCGCCGTGCCAGGGGGCCATCAGGGCCCAATTGCGGTCCAGGTTGCGATACCAATTGAGGGGGCCGGTAAAGCCCGATTGCTCAAAAGCTTGAACGTAAATGTCGAGCTCCGCCTGACTGAGCCAAGTGGGCAAGCCATCCGGCAGCGGCCGCTCCCGAATCCAACCGCCCTGCTTGGGCACCATCGTCAGCGCTTCCGGCGAGGCTTCAGGCCCCTCGCCCGACCAATGCCAAGCGGCCTTGAGCAAATTGCCGCGCACGTCAGCGGCCAACTCCTGCTCAGCCAAGCCGGGACGCTGGAAATACAGTTGATAGAACTCATGGGTATCGGTGCTGGGCATGGAGGCGACCGGAGGGGTCGACCCCCTGGGGAACCACGGCACGCTCAATGCAGCAACGGCACGAAAACGGTCGGGACGCAACAACGCGCAATGCCAAGCCACCGGGGCACCCCAGTCGTGCCCCACCACGACCGCTTGGTCCTCACCCAGCGCATCGAGCAAGCCCACCATGTCACCCACCAGGTGCAACAAGCTGTAGTCTTCAACCGCTGCTGGCGCATCGGAGGCCCCGTAACCTCGCATGTCGGGTGCCACGGCCCTGTAGCCTGCATCGGCCAGGGCCTGCATTTGATGGTGCCAAGCGTGAGAACACTCGGGAAAGCCATGGCACAACAACACCAAGGGCCCCGAGCCCAGTTCACGGATGTTGAGTTCAATGGCCCCAACGGCCACGCGACGCTGTGGGATGTTCATGCAACCATCCTAGATCAAGCGCAGAACTTTGGGCGAAAAAAAAGCACCCGTTGTGACCAACAAGTGCTTGATTTCTTTTTACTTTGGTAGGCGCGATTGGACTCGAACCAACGACCCCCACCATGTCAAGGTGGTGCTCTAACCAGCTGAGCTACGCGCCTAAAGTGGACGCATTGTAGCAGGACGAACCCCTGAATTTTGCCCGACCCCTCGCCTCAAGCGCGACGAACGTGCTTCACCCCGGATACGGCCTGAATCCCCCTGAGGGCAATGGACAACTCGGCCGTGCTGTGCACTTCCACGGTGAAGCCCATGCGAGCGAATTCCTTGAAGCTGGCCGTTTGAACCCCAATGACATTGAGCTTTTCGCGGGCAAAGACTTCAGACACATCGCGCAACAAGCCTTGCCGATCGGTGGCCAACACCTCCACATGCACGGGATAAACGGCCACCTCAGCCTCTTGCCCGCCCCAGCTCACTTCGATGATGCGCTCGGGATGCGTTGCTTGCATGTGCCGGGCGTTGGTGCAGTGGGTGCGGTGAATCGTCACCCCCTTGCCCCGACTCACAAAGCCCAAAATCGGGTCGGGTGGCGCAGGCCGGCAACACTTGCCCAATTGCGTCATCAGCGCATCAACCCCCACCACCAACACCCCGCCTTTGGCGAGATTGGCGGTGGACTTGGACATTTTGCGCAACACCACCTCATCGGGCTCAGGCATGGGCTCGGAGGGGCGCAGGTGATTTTCGATTTGACGAATGGAAAACTCGTCCTTGCCCACCGACTCGCACAAGGCGTCGAAGGCATCAAAGCCCAGTTCGGTCGCCAGCACCTCCAGCTTGGTGGCGGTTTTGCCCTCGCGTTGCAACAACTTTTCAATGGCCTCTCGGCCTTTCTCGATGTTGGCCTGCATGGCCAAGGCATTGAACCAGGCCCTGACCTTGGTTCTTGCGCGAGGGGTATTGAGAAAGCCGGCATCGGGATGCAGCCAATCGCGTGAAGGCCCCCCCTCTTTGGCGGCAATGACCTCGACCGTTTGGCCGCTTTGAAGCGGGGTCACCAAGGGCTGCATCACCCCATCGACACGCGCACCGCGACAACGATGCCCCAAATCGGTGTGCAAGTGATAGGCAAAGTCGATGGCGGTGGCCCCCTTGGGCAAATCCACAATGCGAGCCTGCGGCGTCATCACGTAAATGCGGTCATCGTCCGCAGACATCACCTCAGTTCGGGGCGCCGAAGCATGCAAGTCCTTTTCCCAAGCGAGCAGCTGACGCATGAGGGCGATGCGCTGGTCGTAGGCCCCGCTGGCACTCACGCCGGCATAGCCTTTGGCCCCCGACTCCTTGTAGGCCCAGTGCGCCGCCACGCCGCTCTCGGCATGGTCGTGCATGGCCTGGGTTCGAATTTGCACTTCGATCGCGCGCCCTTCGTCGTTGCGCACCACCGTGTGCAGCGACTGGTAGCCATTGGGCTTGGGTCGGGCGATGTAGTCGTCAAACTCATCGGTGATGGGCTGCCACAGGCTGTGCACCTCGGAGAGCACGGCATAGCATTGCGCCACCTCGGGCACGATGACACGCAAGGCCAGCAAGTCCATCAACTGATGAAAATCCAAAGCTTTGCCCAGCATTTTTTTGTGAATGCTGTAGATGTGTTTGGGTCGGCCATACACCGTGGCCGTGACACCCAAGCCTTGCAGCCGATGCGACAAATCGCGGGTGAGGCGATCGATCAAGGCCTCGCGGTCGGCCCGCCGGTCATCCAGCAAACGGGCGATGGCCTGGTAGCGTTCTGGCTCCAGGGCGCGAAAAGCGAGGTCTTCCATTTCCCATTTGATTTGCCAAATGCCCAAGCGGTTGGCCAAAGGCGCGAAAACCGTCAAAGTTTCTTGCGCCAAGTAGGCGGGCACAGTCTGGCGCGACTGCGCCATGAAGCGCAAGGATTGCAAGCGAGAGGCCAGGCGCAGCAACACCACGCGCACATCACGGGAAAACGCCAGCAGCATGCGGCGAATGTTCTCGGCCTGAGAACTGGTCGATTGGGCCCCAGAATGGCTCAAAGCCGCCTGAACCGTCTGCCGTTGCAGCAGCATGAGCTGATGCGCCTCCAGCGCCAGTTGACTCAGCTCAGGCCCAAAGGCTTTGGACAACACCTCCTTGGGCTTGTTCAAATGCTCCGCAGCGGTTGACAAATACACCGCAGCTTGCAGGTCATCCGAGGCTTCCAAGCTTTTCAGAATGGCCACCATGCCCTGGGCGTGCGCCAAAGACGGCTCCCCGGTGTGCAAACGCGCGTCGGCCAGCAAAGGTTCAGCAAACGCACGGGCTTTGTGGCAGCCATCAGGGGCAGCCAGCACGCGCGCTGGTGAAGGGTCGGGCTGAGGCAATGCGTTGTCAGTTTCCATGGTGAAGGCTCATGCACAATCGGGGGCGTTCAGCGCCCCGTTGGACATGCTAATGGAATTGGAATCAGGAGCTCTTTCATGTCAGATCGTTTTCTTCAAGGCAAAACCGCGTTGGTCACCGGCTCAACCAGTGGCATTGGTCTGGGCATTGCCCTGCAATTGGCCAAAAAAGGCGCCAATGTGGTGCTCAACGGCTTTGGCGACACCGAGCAGCCTTTGGCTCAAATTCAGGCGCTGGGCGTGCAAGCCATTCACCATCCGGCCGACATGACCCAGCCCCAACAAATTGAAGACATGATGCAGCAAGCCGCCCAGCGCTTTGGGCGCGTCGACATTTTGGTGAACAACGCTGGCATTCAGCATGTGAGCCCCGTTGAAGACTTTCCCACCGAGCGTTGGGATGCCGTGATTGCCATCAACCTCACCAGCGCCTTTCACACCACCCGCCTGGCCATGCCGGCCATGCGCGAAGCCAATTGGGGCCGCATCATCAACGTGGCGTCTGCCCATGGCTTGGTGGCTTCGGCCAACAAATCGGCCTATGTGGCCTCCAAGCACGGCATCGTCGGGCTCACCAAAGTGGTGGCCCTCGAAGCCGCCACCACCGGCGTGACCTGCAACGCCATTTGCCCGGGCTGGGTGCTGACCCCCTTGGTTCAAAAACAAATCGATGCCAAAGCGCAAGCCCAAGGCATCTCCATCGAAGAAGCC
>JAYPFZ010000079.1:0-10892 GCA_038126555.1 Betaproteobacteria bacterium | reverse complement strand
CGTTCGAGTCGCTCCAGCCAAGCTTGTTCATTCACCGGGTCGGCTAGGCCGGCCTCCGTGGCAGGGTCGGGCGTGTCGGTGGCCTCGGCGTCGAGGCTCGCATCCGTTGCAGCGTCGAAGTCAACATCGACCGCATCGGTTGAGGTCAACTCAGCGATGGGTGCTTCCTCACCGGACGCCACATGATCCTCAGGCTGAGATGCGTGTTCGGCCGCGGCCTGCACTGGTGGGGTTGCGGGCTGGGCATTCCAGGGGGTGTGAACGGTTTGGGCAAAGTCCAATTTGCCCAGGTCCACGTAGGTGTGGGGCTCAAAGCCCTCGTCACTGTCGTGCACCCGGTTGTCCTCGTCCAGGTCCTGCTGCCGGAACCCCAAATCACGGGGATCCATGCGCGGCGCTTGCTCCCAGGCTTCGCTGGCGAATGCAGACGACGGCGTGGGAAAAGCATCCCAGGCCGACAGGCGCTGGGGGGCCTGAAACTGAGATTCAGGATTAAACAAAGTCGGCTCCACCCAACATCAGCTCGCCGGAATCGGACAGCTTGCGCGCCTTGCGCATGATTTGTTTTTGCGCGTCTTCCACGTCGGCCATGCGCAAAGGCGGCAAGGCTTCCATGTCGTCGCGGAACATGCCGCGCGCACGCTCGGACATGTTGTCCAGGAATCGGGCTTGCACCTCGTCGCTGGCGGCCTTCAAGGCCTTCATCAGCAACTCGGGCTCCACATTGCGCATGAGCACCTGAATGCCTTTGTTGTCCACGGCCACCAGGTTTTCGAAGGTGAACATGTTGTCCTGAATCTTCATCATCAGGTCGGGGTCCACGTTTTCCAAGCCCGTCATGATCGAGTTTTCCAACTCGGTCTTGGTCATGTTCATGATGTCGGCTGCGGCCTTGATGCCACCAAAGCTCGACGACTTGGCCGACGAGTTCTTGGAGAACTGCATCTTCATGATGGCCTCGAGCTCGGCCATGGCCGACGGTTGCACCGTGTCCAAGCTGGCCACGCGCTGAATCACCTCGGGGCGGATTTCGCTGGGCAAGTAAATCAGCACATCGGCCGCCACCTGGCTTTCGAGCAAAGACAAGATGATGGCAATCACCTGTGGGTGCTCGGCACGGATCATGTCGGCGATGGAGCGAGCGTCCATCCAGCTGAGGATGTCCAGGCCTTTGGTGCCCATGCGCGGCATGATGCGGTTGAGCACCGAGTTGGCCTTGTCATCGCCCAATGCGCGACGCATCACTTTCTCGATGTAATCGTTGTTGCCCAAGTTCACACTGGTTTGCTTTTTCAGCAGCTCGACGAACTCGTCGAGCACCACGTTCACGGCGGCTTGGGACAAGTCGGCCACTTCCACCATGGCCGCGCCCAGCGACTGAACCTCTTTGGGGTCCAGGTATTTGATGATCTCAGCGGCCTGCTCTTCACCGAGCAGCAGCATGAGCACGGCGGCGCGGTGGGTGGAGGTCATGGTGGCCATTTCGGCCCGCAGCTCCGGAGTCCATTCGGTGTTGTTGTCGTCTGCCATAAGAGTCTCTCTTGGGTCTCATCAACCCGGTTGAATCATGTGACGCAGCACGGAAGCCACGCGGGTGGAATTGTCCGAAACAATCATGCGGATCAGGGCCACTTTGTCGTCGTAGGAGTTGGCGCTGCTCAGCAAGTCGGCAGGGATGCTCTGCTTTTTCGGCTTCATGCTGCTCATGCGGGCCTTGAGTTCTTCCAAGGACTCGCCCTCTTGCAATTCCATCTCTTCGGCCGCACCGGCTTCGGCCAGGGCGCCTTGGGCAGCGGCCTCGGCGGCTGCGGCTTCGGCGGCCAAGCGCTCGGCTTCGGCTTGGGCCGCAGCGCGGGCAGCGGCTTCGGCTTCGGCGGCTGCACGGGCAGCGGCTGCAGCTTCGGCTTCGGCTTTGGCGCGTTCCAGGTCTTCCTTGGCTTTGCGCTCTTCTTCTTCAATGCGAGCCCGCTCGGCGGCGGCGGCAGCGGCAGCTTCGGCCACCGCGGCAGCAATGCGCTCGGACTTCAGGCGCTCGGCCGCAGCGGCTTCTCGAGCGGCCGCATCGGCGGCGGCGGCGGCAATTGCCACGGGGTCGTAGTCGGGTTTCGTCAGTTTTTTCACCATGGGTCTCACCACAAAGGCCATGAACAACACAAACAACAGGGCAATCGCACCACTGTTGGCCAGATTAGCCACTTTCTCGTCTTTCCACCAGGGCAAGGGGCCGTCGCCGGTGGGTTCGAAACGGGTGGAGACCACGGTCACCACATCGCCACGTTTTTCGTCAAAGCCCACAGCACCCCGCACCAATTGGTTCAAGCGGTCGAGCTCCTCCTGGGTGTAGGGAATGGTGGTCTTGGGCACGCCGCCATCGGCAGCCGCTTCCGGTTTGGCGCCAGCGGGCAAGGGCCGCTCGTTGATGAGCACGCCCACACCAATGCGCTGCACCGTGCCCATGGCGGATTTGACATGGCGAACCTGACGGTCGATTTCATAGTTTTTCGTGCTGCGCGCCATCACCTGGGTGCCGCGCTCGGAAATGCCTTTGCCAATGTCGGGGTTGGTGTTGGAGGTGGCCTCCGGGTTCACCGGGGGGTTGGGCGGCGCATTGCTCAGCGAGCCAGGGATGCCAATGGCGTCCTTGAGCATGGTTTTGTCTTCCACATACATCTCGGAACGGGTCTTGGGGCCCATGCTCTTGTCGTCGAAATCTTCGCGGGTGACTTCGCGCTGGTCAAAGTCCAGCGTCAGGCTCACCTGGGCGGTCACGTTGTCGGCGCCCACGATGGGGGCCAACAGCTGAATCAAGCGGGTGCGATACAAGTCTTCCATTTGCTGCTTGTGCAGCAGCTGCTCGCCGGTCATGCCCAAGGGGCCTTGGGCCAGCATCTCGTTCATGAGCGAGCCGTAGTTGTCCACCACGCTCACGTTCTCGGGGGCCAGGTAAGGCACGCTGGACGCCACCAACTGGACGATGGCTTGCACGTTGGCGGCCGACACGGTTTTGCCCGGCACGCGGGTGATGATCACCGAAGCCTTGGTGGGCACGCGGTCGCGCACAAACACGCTTTGCTTGGGCGCGGCCAAATGCACACGCGCCGACTTGATGCCTGCAATTTGAGAAATCGTGCGGGCCAGCTCCTGCTCCATGGCGTTGTTGTAGCGAACCTGCTCCATGAACTGGCTGGTGGTCATGGCGGGCATGTCCTTGAGGGTGTCGATGCCACTCACCTCGGTGCGCGGCAAACCCTTGGCGGCCACGGCCATGCGGGCGTCTTGGAACTTGTCTTCGGGCACGGTGATGGCGCCGCTGTTTTGGTCCAGCTTGGCGTCAATGCCGGCATCCTTCAAGGTGTCCATGGCCACTTTCTTGTCGGCCTCGTTGAGCACCAGGCTCAAGGGGCGATAGGCCTTGGGGGTGCCCATGGACATGGAGGCCAAACCAAAGGCGGCCACCACCAGCAGCACCACAAACAGGGGCAACAGCTTTTTGACGGTGGGCTGGCGCACCAAGTCGCGAATCAGGGCCATGGGGTCAGCAATCGCTTGGCGCGTCACCGACGCCGACAAGTCTTTGCCGCTCATGCCACGGTCGGCATTGCCGCGCGTGCTCATGGTCTTGGCGCCCTCGTCGGCACCGTTACCCAGGGCAACGGCGGGGGGCATGGGGGTAGAAGCTGTGGTCATGGGGGTCTCTCAGTGCGTCTGGGCCAACTGGGGTTACACGGGCATGTTGAGAATGTCCTCATAGGCTTTGAGGACCTTGTTGCGAACTTGCAGCGTGGCTTCAAAAGCCAGCGAGGCTTTTTGCATGCCCAACACCACATCGGTCAGGGGGACATCGTCACCCCGCTGGTGTGCTTTCATGAGGTCGGCGGAGCGCACTTGGGCGTCGTTAACCTTGCCAACCATGTCTTTGACCGCGTCGCCAAACGTGGCGGCTTGCGTCTTGGGCTGGCCGCCATCGATGCGATTGAAATCGGGCATCGTGGGCGCTTGGGTCGGTGCCGTGGCGCCGCCTGCGGCCTTGTTCTGGTAGGCACGAATGGTGGCCAACATGCTTTCCACGCTGGCTGCAGAGGTTTTGTCAATCATGATTCACGCTCCTTGCATTCACTCGGCAAACGCCAGGCCCATGCCGCGCTCGCGCAACTGGGCCAACTTGTAGCGCAGGGTCCGGGGGCTGATGCCCAATTTCTTGGCGGCTTCCACTCGGTTCACCGTGGTTTGGATGGCCGACAAAATGGCTTCGTGCTCTTTGGCCTTCACGGCGTCGTCGAGCTTGGCGCTGGTGATGGCCTCATTCACCTGGGGCAAGGCCACCGGCTGAGCCACCGCTCGCGCCCCGTGGGCCAACGGCTGGGACTGGGGTTGGGGCTGCGCCAAGGCGGTCGGCGAACTCACGGCCTCGGTCACCGACAAGCTCATGTCGCTGGCCTCGTCGAACAACAAATGCACGGGCGTGATCAGGTTGCCATTGCACAAGACCAAAGCGCGTTGCACCACGTTTTCCAGTTCGCGCACATTGCCCGGCCAGCCATAGGTGAGCAGCAAGGCTTGTGCCTCGTCGCTCAAAGCAATGGGCTGGTTGGGTTGCAGGCGCTTGAGTGCTTGCATCACCAAAGGAATGATGTCGCCGGTGCGCTCACGCAAGGGCTGAATTTGCAAGCGGAAGGTGGAGATGCGGAAATACAAGTCTTCGCGGAACTCTTTGTCGGCGATGGCTTGCTTGAGGTCTTTGTTGGTGGCGGCAATCACCCGCACGTTCAAGTCGATCTGGCTTTCACCGCCCAAGCGGGTGAGCTTGCGCTCTTGCAACACGCGCAACAACTTGGCTTGCAAGTGCAAAGGCATTTCGCCGAGTTCGTCCAAAAAGATGGTGCCGCCACGGGCTTGTTCAAACAAGCCTTTGTGTTCTTTGTGGGCGCCAGTGAATGCGCCCTTCTCGTGGCCAAACAACATGTCTTCAATGAGGTTGTCGGGCAAGGCCGCGCAGTTGAAGGCCACGAAGGGGCCAGCGGCACGGGGTGAGGCCTCATGCAGCACGCGAGCCAGCACTTCCTTGCCAGCGCCGGTGGGGCCCACCAGCAAAGCGGTCACTTCGGTTTGGGCCACGCGTTGGGCCAAGGCCAGCAAATGCTGGCTCACCGGGTCGGCAAACACATAGCTGGGCTTGTTGCGCTCCACCTCGGCTTGGGCCAGGGGCAACACGGCATCGCGCCAGCTGGTTTCCGACCACTCGTCGGTGGGCAACACATGCAAAGCGCCCAGGCGCATGGCGTCGACGGTCACTTCCATGTGGCGACGATCGACGCGGCAAATGATGGGGGACTTGTGACCCAACTGATGAATCAGGGTCTGGACTTCTTGCAACAACTCGACGCTGTCACCCAAGCGGATGACCAGCACGTGCGCCTTGCGCAGCGCCATGCTGAGTTGGCCCAAGGTGTCCACGGGCGTCACATGGATGCCTGCGGCGAGCAGTTGCGCTTGCGCATCGGCTGCGAGATCCCCCATGGGATCCAGCCAAACGGCACGAACAATCGGAGCAGAAGAAGCATTCACAGGAATCAACCCAAAAAGAAGGTCAATTCCTTATGCAATTGGTGTGCCAGCTCTTGAATTCCCCGATGGAATTCAATTTTTAAATGGCCAGTTTCATTAAGTATTCACTTTGATTCGCCTGACGAATAATCGACAAGGCGATTCAGGCCTGCAGCCCCTTGGGCAGCGACGGCAGACCGACAGACCGAGGGCTTGGGTGAGGCTTGGCAGGCGCTGACATCCCCGTTGGCTGGGCTTTGGGTGCAGGCTTGGCTTGGTAACCCATACACGGTAAGCCATCTGCCCGGATCACCTCCAGGCAGGGCAGGATTTTGGATTTAAACCCCATCAATTGACAGGCGTATGGGCACTTGGGGTCCCAACTGACCGCAAAAAAACGGCATCGCCAGCAATTCGGAGCCTCATTGCTCATTAACCACCCAATAACTTCAGAACCGTTTGTTGACTGGTGTTGGCTTGGGCCAGAACCGCCGTGGCGGCCTGCTGCATGATTTGCGACTTGGCCAAATCGGTCGAAGCCGCGGCGTAATCGGCATCCTGAATCTGGCTGCGCGAGGCCGACAGGTTCATGGAGACGTTGCTCAAGTTGTTGATCACGTGATCGAGGCGGTTCATCACCGCACCCATGGTGGCACGGGTGGAGTTCACCCGGTCCATGGTCACATCCAACATGGACAGCACGTTGCTCGCGCCCTCCACGCTGTTGATGCGCACGGTGCGGTTGGCCACGTCTTGGTCCACGTCACCGGTGATGTCGCCCGTGATCGTGCCGTCCTTGCCGAAGTCGGCCAGGTCGATGGTGATGAGTTGGTTGGCCGAAGCGCCCACCTGGAAGGCCAGTCGGCCCACGCGCGGGGGGTTCATGGCTTCGCTGGAGCGGCCACCAAAAATGCCTTCGTGGAAGCCCAGGGCGGCAAAGTTACCCGTGGCACCAAAACCATCGGCACCCACTTTCACCGTGAACGGCTGCGGGTTGGCGGCCATCAGGCTTTCGGTGGTTGAAGGCGGGGCACCAATGGGCTGCGGCAAATTGGGCAGCTTGGGCGCGTTGGCAATCATTTGCACCGTGCCATAGACGGTGGCGGCGGTGGTGGTTTTGGCGTTGCCGTGCAACACACCCGACACGTTCGAGGTGCCGGTGCTGTTGGCGGTGACTTCCGAAATGTTCACCGTGGTGGTGGCCGAGTTGGACGCCGCACCCGTGACCGTGAAGCCACTGCCCGGCACACTGGAGGTGATTTCCAACACGCCATTGGTGCGGTTCACCAGAATGTTGGTGATCTCGCCCGAGGTGAGCTTGGCATTGATGGCCGTTTCCAAGGCCGCAGCCAAGGCGTCGGCGGTGGCCGTGCCCGAAGCCGCCGAGGTGATGGTCACGCCATTGATGGTGACCGAAGCGGTGTCGGTGGTGGCAAACGTGGCGCCACCCATCTGGATGCGCGACACCTGAGCCACTTCGTTGCCCGTGCCCAAACCGAAGTTGGCGGCCTTCAAATCCTTCACGCCGGAGTCAAACCACACCGACAAGTTGCGGCCATCGCTGGTGAGGCTCACGCCATTGCCGTTGTCCTCGGCGGTCACGCCATGCATGCCGGTGAGCACATTCACAGCGTTGATCACTTTGGTTTTGCGATCGGCTGCGGTTTCGTTTTGCACGAACTCCACCTTCACTTCCACCCCGTTGATGAACAACGATTGCATGGTGGGCTTGGTGAGAATGGGCAAGCTGGTGTCCACGATGGACCCACTGACCACCGCCCCGTTGGCCACAGCGCGCACGCCGGACTCAGCGGTGCTGGCATTGATGGCCGCCGCAATGGCGATGGCGCTGGCGCTGTCGTCGCTGCTGGTGTTGAGGTTCAGTGAAGAAGTGGTGTCATCGGCGGCCGAGCTGGCGCGAATGGCCACGCCATTGAGCACCAAGTCGTTGGCGGTCAGGGGCTTGCTCAGGGCAGGCTGGTTGGCCTTCAACTGATTCACCGTCACGGTCGCCGTGGCCGTGGCACTCTTGGCCGTGGTCATGGTGAAGCCAGTGCCGGGCACATTGGCCGTCAGGATCAACTCGCCGTTGCTGCTGCCACCCGAGGCTTTCACGCCCACGGTGGTGTCGGCATTGATTTTGTCGATCAAGTCGTTGCGCACCGATTGGGGCGTGGCGTTGGCGCCAGCCGTGGTCTGGAACAACTTGCCGTTGAGGGTCACGCTGTAGGTGTCGCCATTGGTCACGGTGTTGGCGAACAACACGCTTTCCACTTGGGCTTGCGAGGCTTGCACCACTGCGCGCGGGCTGGTGTTCACCACCGCCTGGTTTTTGCTGTAGTCGCCCGTGGCCAAACCGGCGCGGGTGGAGTCCCCCGTGCTGCTCGTGGCAATCACAATCGGCGCATCGACCTTGGACTCCAAGGAATAGGTGCCCGCCTGCACGCCTTCGCGCAAACCGATGGCGGCGCCAAAGTCGCCGGGGTTGCCCACGGTGTCAAAGGTCACTTCGATGTTGCGGCCGTCGGCGGCCACCAGCTGAATGCCTTGGGCATCGGAGCCGGTGTCCACGGCTTTGACACCGGTTTTCTCGGTGATCATGTTGATGGCGCGCACCACATCTTCACGCGTTTGGCGGAAGTTGTTGAGCGTGGTGGTGACTTGCGGCGTCGCAAAGCCGTTCACATACACGGTGCCACTGACCTGCGCATTGTTGGTCATGGCCACGCCAGACACCACGTTTTGGTTCACTTTGGCGAACACACCTGAGCCAGCATTCACCGACTTGTATTCAGACAAGGTGTTGACCATGGCGGTCATGCCCGTCGAACCGGTGTAAACCGAAGTGCCCGGCACATTGCCCTCTTGCGCACCATAGGTGATGCTGAGGTTGGCGTTGCCTGGGGTGTAGGTCACCGTGCGGCCACTGCCCAGGCCAAAGGTGGCACTGTTTTTCAAGGCGGCGGCCACTTTGGCAGCCACTTGTTGGGGCGTGGTGTCCGAGGCGGTGAGGCTCACGCTCACGCCCGCCACGGTGATGTTGCCTTGATCAGGTGTGCCCGAGAAGATGATGTTTTGAATCTCGCCCGTGGCCTGTCCCGTGGGGGCAGCCGAACGGTTGATGGCAGCAGCTTTCGCAATGGCCGAGCCTGCCGCGTTGTTGACCGGTGAATACGGGTCATCGGCGGCCGAAGAAGCCCCAATGACCACGCCATTGATGATGAGGTCGCCCGCTTGCATGGCGGGAATCGCGCCCTTCACCGACACCTGCAGGCTCAGGTCGCGCGCATCCATGGTGGGCGTGGCGCCATTGGGGCCTTTGAAGGTGTAGGTCAGGTCATCGGTGATCACGCGGGCGTTGGCCGCCGTGTCCTTGATGAACGACACCGATGACTCTGGTGCGCCGTGCACCGTGGTGACGTTGGGCAGGTTGCCCGAGCTGGTCACTTCGATGTCGGTCACGTTGATGTTGCTGGTGGTGCTGGTGAAGACCACTTGGTTGGTTGCGGCATCCACTGCGGCCGAATAGCCCAGCAGACGGCCCGACCAAGTCACGCCCGTGGAATTGGTGCCGGCATCCACGCCTTCAGCCAATCCGCTCACGCCTTGGGTGATGGCCCCCACCGTGGCGCCGCCGCTGGTGACCAAATCGGTCACGTTGCCAGGCGCAGTCGCCTTGAAGTTCACCACATTGCTGCCAGCACCAGAGGCGGCGCCGGTATCAAAGCCAGTGAAGGTGCCGGTGTAAACGCCATAGGCCAGAGCGCGGCCGCTGTTCAAGTCGGCTGCCTTGTCGCCCGATTTCAGGTTGGCGAAGGCGGCAGCAATGTTCGCGGCAGTGGTGTTGGCGTTGGCGGTGAAGGTCAAGCCCCCAAAAGTCACGGCCAAGGCTCCAGGTCCAGGGGCCGCAGCAAAAGTGACATCGGCGGTTTCACGCACGCCACCAAATTTTTCAGCCACTTGCGCAGCCGTGAGGTTGGTGGTGGCCGTCAGGCTCAAACCGGCCACAGTCAAGGTTTCGCCCGCGTTCAGGTCACGGAAGGTGACGGTCGAGGCTTCGGTTTTGGCCGTGGTGTTCAAAATACCCGTCATGGGGTATTCGTTGCCCAGCTCATCGGTGAAGGTGGCATTGACCACGCCGCCATCGCTGGCCGTTGCGGGAATGTCAATGCTCATGGCGCCGCTCTTGGTGAAAGCGCCGTTGTTCAAAAAGCGTTCCGAGGTGTCGGTGATCGCCGTTTGCGTGGTCTTGATGTAGGCGTCTTTGGACGAGACGCTGGTCAAGTTCACCGTGGTGTCGTTCACGTCGCCATCTTGGGCGGCGTAAGCAATGGTGATCACATTGCCCGACACCGTCACCAAGCGGCCGGTGCCCGGGCCAAACAAATCGCTGCTGGCCAGGGTGGATTGAATTTTCTGGGCCACGGTCGAGGCCGAAACGATGTCGGACTCGTCGAGCGTGATGTCCACGCCACCCACATTGACCGTACCCACGTTGAAGGCGCTCACCCCATTGGTGTTGGTGATTTTCACCATGCGATCGGTCGCGGCTTGCACCGTAGACGTCATGGTCAGGCTGGTGACGTCCCCCACTTCGCTGGTGCTGGTGAAGGTCACGGCCAAGCCACTCACGGCCCCCGTATCAAAGGCGCCCAAAGTGCCTGAGAAGGTGCCGCCCACCACGGCGTTGCCGGTGGTGGCCCCTGCTTTCAGGTTGGCAAAAGCGGCGGCCACATCGGCAGCGGCAATCGCATTGGCCCCTGCGGTGAGGATCAAGCCGCCCACGTTCAGGGTTTGGTTGGCCGCCAACTCGGCGAAGGTGATGGTGGTGGATTCTTGCGTGGTGTCGGTGCCTTCGGTGGTCACCATCTGGAACATGTCGGCCTGGTTGGTCGAGTACGCCAAAGCGTTGACGTTTTGTTCTTGCGACACGCTGGTCAACACCAACTGGTCGGAGTTGGCACCGGATGGCGCCGCTGCGGCATCAAAGCCGGTGAAGGTGCCTTGAATGGTGCCCACAGTCGCACCACCAATGACCACGTTGGTGGCGTTGGCGTAGGCGGTGCCACTCACCAGGCCCGCAAACGCCGTGGCCACTTGGGCTGCGGACATGCCCGCACCGCCCGCATCGGCAGTCAGGGTCATCCCCGCCAAGGTGAAGGTTTTGCCTGCATTGAGTCGGGAGAAGCTCACCACATTCGATTCCGTGATGCCAGCGGCCGGAATGGTGATGGTTTGCACCTCACCGGCGTTGTCGCCGCCCAGGTTGCGAACCGTGGTGGGGCTGATGAGCACTTGACCGTTCTGGTTCTCAGAAGTCACCTTGTAAACCGGCATCTCACCCACTT
>JAYPFZ010000078.1:8179-10950 GCA_038126555.1 Betaproteobacteria bacterium | reverse complement strand
GAGGTGAACCATGACCCTTCCCAATTTCCAAGCCCAAACCCTTGAGGGCACACCCTTCGACGCCAGCCGCCTGCAAGGCCAGGTGGTGTTGGTGGTGAACACCGCCAGCGCCTGTGGCTTCACGCCGCAGTTTGCGGGCTTAGAGCAACTGCACCAGCAATACGCCGAGCGCGGGCTGGTGGTGCTGGGTTTCCCGTGCAACCAATTCGGCGGGCAAGACCCCGGCAGTGCCGACGAGATTGCGCAGTTTTGCCAGCGCAATTACGGCGTCACCTTCACCATGATGGAAAAGGTGGAGGTGAACGGCGCCAACGCCCATGAGCTGTTTCGTTGGCTCAAGAGTGAAGCGCCGGGTGTGCTGGGCACCGAGGGCATCAAATGGAACTTCACCAAGTTTTTGATTGGCCGCGATGGGCGTGTGCTGAAGCGCTATGCCCCCACCGATGCCCCCGCGAAACTGGCCAGCGACATTGAAGCCGCGCTGGGGTGAACTGAGCCCCTAGAATGCGCTTCTTTATTTAATTACCGCTCGTTCACCATCCAGCCGCCCCAGCAGTATTGGGGGCGAGTGAAACGAGGCAGTCGGCCACGTTGGAGGAAAGCCGACCCATTGCCTCATGAGCGCGTTTCAGCTCGAATCGCTAACTTATCAAACCGAAGCCATAACGGGATCGATAGCCCAGGTGAAAGGTTGTCGATTTGCTACGCCTGACTTGGGCGAGCATTTGACGTGTGAGAAAAATAGTGACATCGAGTGTGCAGATAAGTTAGGATCCGCTGCAACACACCCGCCACACGTCTTGGTTTCGGCCAAGGTTCTGCTGCAAAGCAGACGTGCAAAAGGCGGGTTTTCTTTTGGTGACCAGGCTTGTCATGGCTAAGGCTGTTTTCAACAAGCAGGCATCAACGCCCGAGCAGCTTTTGCAGAAGCTGCAAATCCAAGGCTTGGTTGTTCCACTGCCAGAGCGACAAAAAGCATTGGCTTACCTTCGCTATGTAGGGGCCTACAGGCTCAAGGGGTATTGGTATCACTTGATTGATTCAACGACCAAACGATTCCCTTTGGGCTACACCTTTGAGCATCTTGTGCAGCGCTGTGAGTTTGACCGAGAACTTCGCGCCGCCACCATTGTTGCCATTGATCGCTTGGAAGTGGCTATTCGCACCGTTATGGCCAACTACTTAAGCGTTGCCCATTCCCCTCATTGGTTTTTAGATGCCCGCATCTTCAAACCCACGTCCAAGTGGGGCTTGGGGCGCTTCATCAGGAAGATTGAAGACGAGGTCTATCGCTCCAATGGCAAGCGCTTTGTGCGTCATTACATTGACCGTTACGACGATCCTTATTTGCCACCGAGCTGGATGATCAGTGAGTGCGTGAGTTTTGGTTTGTGGTCTCAAACCTTTTCAATCCTTCGCAACTCAGATGACAAGAAAGCCATCTCGAAGAAGTTTGGTGTTGATCAAGTGGAAGTGTTTCAGTCTTGGATCCACGCACTGACTGTGGTGCGAAATATTGCTGCCCACCATGGACAGTTTTTGACGGTCAAACTGGGCGTGGCGCCCGCCTCCTATAAAGCCAAAGCCATCAAGTTTGACAACAGCAAGACCTTTTTCAGCGTGGCTACTGTGATTCAGTATTTGTTGAATCAAACAGAATTGCCGCATACATGGGCGGTTGATATAGATGCGATTTTCAATAAATACCCGCTTGTAGATCAAGCAGATGTTTGATTTCCCGTTGATTGGAAAACTCGAGAAGGCTGGCAATGACCAAACAACCCTCCCGTTCTGATCGCTTAATCGCCGCCATGCACAAAGAGGCGCTAACGGCATTGGCTGCTTCACCTACAGGGCAACTGCTTAAGGCTGAAATCTTGAACGCCATTGAATTGAATGTCGCTCTGGATGATTGGGCCATCGAGGTTTATGAAAATGGGAATACGCGTTGGCGTTCTATCTTTTCATTTGCATCAGTTTGGCTTTTCAAAGCCGGTTATGTGACCAAAGCTGGCGGGGTGTGGTCGATTACTCCAGAGGGGCGTTCTGTATTGGATAAGCCATTCGACGGTCCTGGTTTTGTTCAACACCTTCGGCAACGCTATTGGGAATGGAAAAACCAACAACTCACTCAAGATCCTTCCCTTGAGCTTTCATTTCAATCCCAGTTGTTGCCAGAAGATGAGACTGAGCAGACAGCTTTGCCAGACCCTCCCGAGGTGCGCATGGCCGCCATTCAGGGCCAAGCCAACGAGGCTTTATCGGCCGAATTGCTTGAAAAAATCAAAGCCGAGTCGCCTGCGTTTTTCGAGCGGTTGGTGGTTCAGTTGTTGGTGGCCATGGGCTATGGGGGCAATCAAGCCAACCCCGGTCAGGTCACCCAACTGAGCGCCGACAACGGCATAGATGGCATCATCAACGAAGACAAACTGGGGCTCGACACCATCTACCTACAAGCCAAGCGCTGGCAAGACCCCGTGGGTGAAGGCCCGGTGCGCGACTTCATCGGCGCGCTGGTCATCAAGGGCGTGAAGAAAGGCGTCTTCCTCACCACCAGTCACTTCACGCCAGCGGCGCGTTCGGCGGTGCAGGCCAACAAGTCCGACCAAAAAATCGTCCTCATCGACGGCGCTCGCTTGGCCGCGCTGATGATCGAGCACAACTTGGGCGTGTCGGTCACCCAAAGCTTTGCCCTCAAGCGCCTGGACACTGACTTCTTTAGTGAGGAGTGAGGCGACATCGGATCACATCGATCGAATGTGAGTTCGAAT
>JAYPFZ010000078.1:0-8169 GCA_038126555.1 Betaproteobacteria bacterium | reverse complement strand
TCTTTAGTGAGGAGTAGATTGCAGCTGTTAGCTCAGCTCATCCGCCCGCTGCGCCCACACCCAATCCAACTCGGTCAACCCACCCGCATCGTGGGTGGTGAGGGTCACGTCCACCCGGTTGTAAACGTTGCGCCACTCTGGGTGGTGGTTCAGCTGCTCCGACACCTCGGCCATGCGCGTCATGAAGGCAAAGGCCTGGGCAAAGTCGCTAAACACAAACGTGCGCGAGATCGACAGGCCATCGGCGCTCAACTGCCATTCGGGCAGGCGCTGCAAGCGTTCGGCCCAGTCTGGCGCGGTCATCCCGCCTTGCCCAAGCTCAGGCCCGCATGCTCGCGCAAGGGGTGGAATTCAATCTTGGGAAAGCGCTCTTGCGCCAGCCGCACGTCGTAGGGGCTGGTGCACAAATACGCCAAGGTGTCGGCGGCGTCTTTGGCCATGCGCTGGGGGTAGGTGGTCACAAACTCGCGCAGGGCTTCGGGCGTGGGTGCGGTGATCCAGCGCGCGCCGGTGTATTGGCAGCCTTCCAGGCGCACATCGCAGTCGTATTCGGTTTTCAGGCGGTGTTGCACCACTTCAAACTGCAGTTGGCCCACGGCGCCCAGCAGCATGTTGCCGCCCATTTCGGGCTTGAACACCTGAATGGCGCCTTCTTCGCCCAGCTGGGCCAGGCCTTGTTGCAGCTGCTTGGTGCGCAAGGGGTTTTGCAACACCACGGTCATGAACAGCTCGGGTGCAAAAAACGGCAGGCCGGTGAATTGCAAGGCCACGCCGTCGGTGATGGTGTCGCCCAATTGCACGCCGCCGTGGGTGGTGAAGCCAATGATGTCGCCCGCCCAGGCTTCGTCTACGGCCTCGCGGCGTTGCGACATGAAGGTCACCACGCTGGTGGGGCGCAGCTCTTTGGCGGTGCGTTGCACCTTGAGTTTCATGCCGGGGGTGAACTGGCCCGAGGCCACGCGCACAAAGGCGATGCGGTCGCGGTGGTTGGCGTCCATGTTGGCTTGCACTTTGAACACCACGCCCGAGAAGTTGGGGGCTTCGGGTTCAATGGTTTTTTCCACCACCTCTTTGTTCACCACCAGCGAGCTCACGCGCGAGCGGGGCGAGGGGGCGAGGTCCACCAAGGCGTCCAGCACTTCCATCACGCCAAAGTTGTTCACGCCCGAGCCAAAGAACACGGGGGTTTGCTTGCCTGCCAAAAAGGCTTCGCGGTCGAAGCTGGGCGAGGCGCCCGTGGCCAGCTCCATGCTGTCCATGGCCAGGCTCCAGTCGTGGCCAAAGCGGTCGGCCAGTTTGCTGCTTTCGGTCAGGGGCACGGTCTCGAAGTCTTGGGGGCGGCGCTCGCTGCCCGACTCGAACACCGTCATGGCTTGGGTGCGCAGGTTGATGATGCCGCCAAAGGTTTTGCCTTGGCCCACGGGCCAGGTCATGGGCACGCAGGGCATGCCCAGTTCGCGTTCCACTTCGTCGAGGATGTCGAGCGGGTCGCGCACCTCGCGGTCCATCTTGTTCACGAAGGTGATGATGGGGGTGTCGCGTTGTCGGCACACCTCAATCAGGCGGCGGGTTTGCGATTCCACACCGTTGGCGGCGTCAATCACCATCAGCGCCGAGTCCACGGCGGTGAGCACGCGGTAGGTGTCTTCCGAAAAGTCTTTGTGGCCGGGGGTGTCGAGCAGGTTGATCACGTGCTCGCGATACAGCATCTGCATCACCGACGAGGCCACCGAAATGCCACGCTGCTTTTCAATTTCCATCCAGTCGCTGGTGGCGTGGCGCGAGGCTTTGCGTGCCTTCACCGAGCCCGCAATTTGAATTGCGCCCGAGAACAGCAGCAGCTTTTCCGTGAGCGTGGTCTTGCCAGCGTCGGGGTGGGAAATGATGGCAAACGTGCGTCGGCGACGCACTTCCTCAAGCGCGGTGGTCATGAAAGGCGGGGGTGTTCAGAAAAGGGCGAATCATACCGAGGCGCTTCGGTCGAGCCACTTTTGCAGCACGCGCAGCAGTTGCTGGCGGTCGAAGGGTTTGCCCATCACGTCGTCCATGCCGGCTTGCTTGCAGGCCTCTAGGGCGTCGGCGGCGAGGTTGGCCGTGAGGCCCAGCACGGGCACCGAGCGGAAGGGCTCGGGCAAGTGAGCGCGCACGCGGCGCACGACTTCGGCGCCATCGAGGTCGGGCATCACCAAGTCCATGATCACGGCGTCGTAGAGGTGTTGCGTCATGCACGCCACGGCGCGGGTGCCGTTTTCGGCTTCGTCGATGTGGGCGTGGGCAAAGCTGCGCGCCAAGGTGGTGATGAGCACCTTGCGGTTCACTGGGTTGTCGTCCACCACCAGCAAGCGCACGGCTTGGTTGGAGGTGGGGGTGTGCAGGTTGAGCGAGGCGGTGGCTTGCTGGGGCGCTTGGGCCAGTTCCAGCGTCAGGCGCACCACGAAGGTGGAGCCCTGGCCTTGCACGCTGCTGGCGATGATGTCGCCGTCCATGGCCTGCGCCAGGTTGCGGCTGATGGTCAGGCCCAGGCCGCTGCCCGAATGGGGCTTGAGGTAGTTGATGTCGTCTTCCGACATCTGAATCTGCACAAAGGGGTCAAAGATGGCTTTGAGTTGCTCGGGCGCAATGCCCAGCCCGGTGTCGTCGATTTCGGCTTGAAACAGCACCTTGTCGGGCTGGTTGGGAATGGGCGAGGTTTTCACAAACAGGCGCACATGGCCTTTGCGGGTGAACTTCACCGCGTTGCCCAACAGGTTGATGAGGATTTGCGCAAAGCGGTTGCCGTCCATGCGCACCCACTCGGGCAAGTCGTTGTGAATGTGCAGGGTGTAGTCCAGCCCGCTTTCGCGGGCTTGGGGCATGGGGGTTTCGAACACCCATTGCAGGGTTTGGGGCAGGTTCACCACACTGGGGTGAATGGCCAAGTTGCCTGCCCGCGATTGCGACAAGTCCAGCAAGTCGTTGATGACGGCCAGCAGGTGCTTGGCCGAGGTGTTGGCCTGGTGCACGTATTGGCGGGTTTCCTCGGCCAGCTCCCCTTGGTTGTGAATCAGGGACAAATAGCCCATGACGCCGTTCAAGGGGGTGCGCATGTCGTGGCTCACCATGGCCAAGAAGCGGTCTTTGTGGACGTTGGCTTTGTGCAGCTCCACTGCGCGTTCTTCCAGCTCGTTGTTGTGCTGGCGAATTTCTTGCAGGAAGTTTTGGTTTTGCAGGTCATACACCAAGGCCATGAAACCCACGGTGATGTGCAAGGCCAGCAGGGTGAGCAAGGTGGGCAACAGGGCCGACACCTCGGTGAGGGTGGCCGGGCTGAGCGCCCCTTGCACTTGCGCGGCAAACAGGCCCAGCACCAAGGCCATGCTGGCCAGCAACAGGCTGTGGCTGATGCGGTGCGGCAAGATGAAATAAGGGGGCAGGGTCAGCACAATGAGCCAGGTGAGGGCGGGTGAGAGCAGGCCCGCGCCGATCCAAGCCAAGTAGGTGAGCAAGGCCAAGAGGCCGGTGTGCAGCACCACGTAGGCCCAGTTGCGCGGCACGCCCAGCACCCAAAGGCCCAGGCCCAGGGCGATGTTGAAGCTGGCGATGAGGGCCGAGGAGGCGCTGTTGCTGCTGTCCCATTGCGCCAAAACGGCGGTGGCCACCAGGGTCACGAACAGGCCCGCGGGCACAAAAAAGAGGAAGTAAAAGTCTTCCGAAACTTGCACATGCCGAGGCCAACGCTGTTGCAAGGCAGCAAAGAGGTCAACGGGCATCTTGAGCTTCATGGCTTGGGCATTGTAGGAGGGGGTAACCCCGCCGCCGGGGGGGCTTGTAGGCAATGGCTAAAATGCCGATCACCGAGGAGCGCTGCAACCCAATTCAGGGTGAGGCTCGGTCGAAACCGCGCTCACCCACAGGCATGTGCGGTGAGCCGCCCGGTGAACACTCATGGCCTGTGGTTTTTTCGACTTCAGGAGCAAACCATGAGTGCAGTTCTCAAAACCAACCCCTCCACCGATTTCATCATCGCCGACCTCGGCTTGGCCGATTGGGGCCGCAAAGAAATCAAAATCGCCGAAACCGAAATGCCTGGCCTGATGGCCATCCGCGAAGAATTCGCGGCCAAGCAGCCTTTGAAGGGCGCGCGCATCACCGGTTCTTTGCACATGACCATTCAAACGGCCGTGCTCATCGAAACCCTGCAAGCCTTGGGCGCCGACGTGCGTTGGGCCTCTTGCAACATCTTCTCCACCCAAGACCACGCCGCCGCCGCCATTGCTGCGCGGGGCACCCCGGTGTTTGCCGTGAAGGGCGAAACCCTGGTCGACTACTGGGACTACACCCACCGCATCTTCGACTTTGGCCCCAAGGGCAGCGAAGGCGAAGGCCCCAACATGATCCTCGACGACGGCGGCGATGCCACCTTGTTGATGCACTTGGGCAAGCAAGCCGAGAAAAACCCCAAGGTGCTCGACAACCCGGGCAGCGAAGAAGAAACCATTTTGTTTGCCGCCATCAAGGCCAAGCTGGCCGAAGACGCCACTTGGTATAGCCGCAAGAGCGCCCACATCATTGGCGTGACCGAAGAAACCACCACCGGCGTGCACCGCCTGAAGGAAATGTCGGCCAAGGGCACGCTGATGTTCCGCGCCATCAACGTGAACGACTCGGTCACCAAGAGCAAGTTCGACAACCTGTACGGCTGCCGCGAATCGCTGGTCGATGGCATCAAGCGCGCCACCGACGTGATGATTGCCGGCAAAGTGGCCGTGGTGTGTGGCTATGGCGATGTGGGCAAGGGCAGCGCCCAGGCCTTGCGCGCTTTGAGCGCTCAGGTGTGGGTCACCGAAATCGACCCCATCAACGCTTTGCAAGCCGCCATGGAAGGCTATCGCATCGTCACCATGGAATACGCCGCCGACAAGGCCGACATCTTTGTGACCACCACCGGTAACCGCGACGTGATCACCTTCGACCACATGAAGGCCATGAAGGACCAATCCATCGTCTGCAACATTGGCCACTTCGACAACGAAATCCAAGTTGCCCAGCTCGAAGCCCAGTGCCAGTGGGAAGAGATCAAGCCCCAAGTCGACCACGTCATCTTCCCCGATGGCAAGCGCATCATCTTGTTGGCCAAGGGCCGCTTGGTGAACCTGGGTTGCGGCACGGGCCACCCCAGCTTTGTGATGTCGTCGAGCTTTGCCAACCAGACCATTGCGCAAATCGAGTTGTTCACCCACCAAGACGCCTACGACGTGGGCAAGGTGTATGTGCTGCCCAAGCACCTCGACGAAAAAGTGGCGCGTTTGCACTTGAAGAAAGTGGGCGCCATGCTCACCGAACTCACCGACGACCAAGCCGCCTACATTGGCGTGCCCAAGCAAGGCCCCTACAAGCCCGACACCTACCGTTATTGATCGTGCGTGCCGACCAGCTGATGGTGGAGCAGGGCCTGGCGAGTTCGCGCTCGCAAGCCCAGCGCCTCATTGCTGGCGGTGTGCAGTGGTGTTGGCCGGGTCAGCCCTGGCGCGATGTCAACAAAAACAGCGACGACTTGCCCCTGGGGGTGTCGTTGCGCTTGCTCAACGATGCCGAGGCCCGCTACGTATCGCGTGGGGGGCTCAAGCTCGAAGGTGCGTTGCGCGACGCAGCCCTCGCGGTGCAAGGCGCCACGGTGCTCGATGTGGGGCAGTCCACGGGTGGGTTCACCGACTGCCTGCTCAAGGCCGGGGCCTCGCGGGTGGTGGGCGTGGATGTGGGGCACGATCAGCTTCATGCCAGCTTGCGCGGTGATGATCGGGTGGTCTGCCTCGAAAAAATCAACGCCCGTGCGCTCACGCCCGAGGGCTTGTCGCAAGCTTTGGGCGGGCCGGTGCCCGTGTTCGATGCGGTGGTGGCCGACCTCAGCTTTGTGTCGCTCACGCTGGTGATGCCCACCATCGACGCCTTCATGGCCCCGCACACGGTGGCGGTGTTGTTGGTGAAGCCGCAGTTCGAGTTGTCGCCCGATCGCATTGGCAAGGGCGGCTTGGTGAAAGACCCCGCCGACGATGCCGTGGCGCAAGCACGGGTGTTGAAGGCTGCTGCAGATTTGGGGTGGCAGGTGAGGCATTGGTTGCCCAGCTCGATTGTGGGTGGTGACGGCAATCGAGAGTATTTTTTAATTGCTCAACGAGCAGGGAGTGTGGGATGACGCGTTTGGCTCAAACCCCCATCAGTTTCGAATTTTTTCCGCCCAAAACGCCCGAGGGCGAAACCAAGTTGCAGGCCGTGGCCAAGGCACTGGCGCCTTGGAATCCGGGGTTTTTCAGTGTGACGTTTGGCGCGGGCGGCAGCACCCAAGAGGGGTCGTTGCGCACCGTCGAGTGGTTGCTGCAAGCCGGCTGGGATGCCGCGCCGCATTTGTCGTGCATTGGGGCCACCGAGGCGGGTTTGCGCGAGCAAATTCAGCATTACCAGCGCATTGGCGTGAAGCGCATCGTGGCGTTGCGCGGCGACTTGCCCAGCGGCTACGGGCAAATGGGGGCTTTTCGCTACGCCAGCGATTTGGTGGCCTTCATTCGCCAAACCACCGGCGATGCTTTTCACATCGAGGTGGCGTGCTACCCCGAAACGCACCCCCAGGCCAAGTCGCCCCAAGCCGACATTGAGGCCTTTGCCACCAAGGTGAAGGCGGGGGCCAACAGCGCCATCACCCAATACTTTTTCAATGCCGACGCTTACTTTCGCTTCGTCGACGAGGCGTATGCCAAAGGGGTGGATGTGCCGGTGGTGCCGGGGATCATGCCGATTTTGGGGGCCACCCAGTTGCTGCGGTTTTCCGACGCCTGTGGTGCAGAAGTTCCGCGCTGGATTCGCATGCGCTTGCAGGCGTTTGGCGACGATGTGGCCAGCATCAAGGCGTTTGGCCACGAGGTGGTGACCGATTTGTGCGAGCAGCTCCTCACGGCGGGCGTGCCGGGTTTGCACTTCTACACCATGAACCAAAGCCAGCCGGTCGACGCCATCCTGAACGACTTGCAAGCCCGCTTGGGCTAAGCCGCTCAGCCCTGCTGAAGGGTGAAGCCGGCGAAGTGGTCTTGCCCCAGCGCCTTCACCACCTGAGGCAAGGCCGCTTTGAGCCGCTCGTTGAGGGTGTGGGGCGGGTTGATCACCACCATGCCGCTGGCGCTCAAGGGGCCCAGGCTGCGCGGGTTGGCTGAACCGCCCGATGCACCCGACTGCACCCGCAAGGTGGCGTGCAGCCAAGGCTTTTGTGCGGCCTGTGCGGCTTTGGTCAGCTGTTTGGGCAGCTGCTGGGCTTGGGGGCGCGCAATGATGGGATACCAAATCACGTAGACGCCCGTGGCGAATTTCTTCAAGCAGGTTTGCACCGTGTCGATCACACGGCCGTAATCGGTTTTGAGTTCGTAGCTGGGGTCGATGAGCACCAAACCCCGGCGGCTGGGCGGGGGCATCAGGGGGGTGAGGCCTTCGAAGCCATCGGCGTGGTGCACGGTGACACGGCGCCCGGCCTGCCAGCCTTTGACGTTTTGGCTCAGCACCCGCCATTCGGTGGGGTGCATCTCGAACAGGCGCACCCGGTCGTTTTCGCGCAACAGGTGCTGCATGAGCCAGGGCGAGCCGGGGTAGTGGCGCAGTCCACCCCCAGGGTTGGCCGCTTGCAACACCGCCAAATAGTCGGCCAGGGCCGGGCTGGGTTCGCCCAGTTCGGGCAGCCCGTCCATCAGGCGCTGCACGCCACCGCTGGCTTCGGCGCTGGTTTGCGCCTGGCGCTGGTGCAGGTCGTAGCCGCCCGCGCCAGCATGGGTATCCACGGCCAACAGGGGCACCTCTTTTTGGGTCAGGTGCTGCAGCACCGACACCAAAGTGAGGTGTTTGAGAACGTCGGCATGGTTGCCGGCATGGAAGGCGTGGCGGTAACTGAACATGGGCCGCATCCTAACCGGTCGGGAAAAGGCCCAAAAACCGCTAGAATGGCGGGCTTTCGCAGCGCATCCGTGACCCCGCGGCGAAAAGCATCTCCCCACCTAAGAGGTTCCCATCAGAGGAACACCGACCGTGGAAAAGGGTCCAACAAACCACCTTCAAAGGAAAACCATGAGCACGTTCAGCGCAAAACCCGCTGATGTGAAGCATGAGTGGTTTGTGATTGACGCCACCGATAAGGTGCTCGGACGAGTAGCCAGC
>JAYPFZ010000077.1:0-11000 GCA_038126555.1 Betaproteobacteria bacterium | reverse complement strand
GACGGGTCTGGCAACCTCTATGTGGTCAACAAGGGAAATAACGTGGGAGACAACGGCACGTTAGTCAAAATTGCAAACCCTTCAGGCGTCCCCAACGCCACGGTGTTCGTTGATGTGGGCATGGGCTTGTGCGCTGCCGCAGGCTTGGCGTATCGCGATGGTTATCTTTATGTGAGCAACGGCTCAACCTGCACCGAAGCCAACGGCGTGCCCAACCAAAACACCATATTGAAAGTCAAGACCTGAGTTGTGTCTCAGGCCCTGACGGTTTCATCGCTTTTGATACTGCGTGCTGCCAAAGAGGGTCTCTTTGGCTTTGTCGTCTTGCAGGGGCTTGCGCAAATGCGTGAGCACCTCCACCCCGCGTTTCACTGCAGGCCGATCGGCAATGGTGTCGAACCAGCGTTTCAGGTGGGGGTAGTCGGCCCAATCGATGCCTTGGTTTTGCCAGCTGCGTAACCAAGGGAAGATGGCAATGTCTGCAATGGTGTAGCTGTTGCCGGCCATGTATTTGGTTTTGGCCACTTGCTTGTCCATCACTCCGTAGAGGCGCTTGGCCTCGTTGGTGTAACGGTTGTAGGCGTAGTCGATTTTTTCCGGGGCATAAATGCGAAAGTGGTGGGCTTGGCCCAGCATGGGACCCACGCCGCCCATTTGGAACATCAGCCATTCCAACACTTTGAATTTTTCACGGTCAGATTTGGGCATGAACTTGCCAAATTTCGAGGCCAGATAGACCAAGATTGCCCCCGACTCGAACACCGAGATGGGCTTGCCGTCCGGGCCCTTGGGGTCCAGGATGGCGGGGATTTTGTTGTTGGGGCTGATGGCGAGAAATTCAGGTTTGAATTGGTCGCCTTGGCCAATGTTGATGGGGTGCGCTTGCCAGTCGCGCCCCAAGCGCTGTCCACACTCTTCGAGCATGATGTGCACTTTGTGGCCGTTGGGTGTAGCCCAAGAATAAACGTCAATCATGAGGGTGTCCTTGTTTCAGCTGCCGCGCGTGATGGGCATTTCAATCTCGCCCTTCAAGATGGCATGGCGAGCGAGCTCGAGTTTGGCAACGGCATTGCGGTGAACCTCGTCGGGGCCATCGGCCAGACGCAAGGTGCGTTGATGGGCGTAGGCATAGGCCAAAGGCGTGTCGCCGCTGACCCCTGCGCCGCCAAAAGACTGAATGGCCATGTCGATGATGTCGCAAGCCACGTTGGGGGCGACCACTTTGATCATGGCAATTTCCGCCTTGGCGTGTTTGTTGCCCACGGTGTCCATCATGTAGGCCGCTTTGAGCGTGAGCAAACGGGCCTGCTCGATGCGAATGCGGGCGTCCGCAATGCGCTCGTGCCACACGCTTTGCGCAGAGATGGGCTTGCCAAAAGCCACACGGCTGTTGAGTCGGTGGCACATGAGCTCCAGCGCGCGTTCGGCAATGCCGATGCTGCGCATGCAGTGGTGAATGCGGCCCGGGCCCAAGCGGCCTTGCGCGATTTCAAAGCCTCGGCCTTCGCCCAACAAAATGTTGCTGGCGGGCACTTTGACGTTTTTGAGCACGACCTCCATGTGGCCATGGGGGGCGTCGTCGAAGCCGAAGACGGTCAAGGGACGCACCACGGTGATGCCGGGGGAATTGGCGGGCACCACGATCATGCTTTGCTGGGAGTGGCGCGGCGCTTCAGGGTCGGTTTTGCCCATGACGATGTAGACCGCACAGCGGGGGTCGCCGGCGCCAGAACTCCACCATTTGCGGCCATTGATCACGTAGTGGTCGCCTTGGCGCTCGATGCGGCATTGAATGTTGGTGGCGTCAGAGGAGGCCACCTCGGGCTCGGTCATGAGAAAGGCCGAGCGCACCTTGCCCGCCAGCAAGGGCTCAAGCCATTCGTCTTTGATGGCCTCGCTGGCGTAGCGCTCCAAGGTTTCCATGTTGCCAGTGTCTGGGGCCGAGCAATTGAAAACTTCGGCTGCAAACGGCACGCGACCCATGATTTCGCACAAAGGTGCGTATTCCAGGTTCGACAAGCCTTGGGGCGCACGTTCACTGCGCGGAAGAAAGAAATTCCACAACCCGGCCTTGTGGGCTTTTTGCTTGAGCTCTTCCACCACTTGGGTGGGAACCCAGGCGTTGCCTTTTTGGCGGTTGGCTTCGATTTCGGCAAAAAAACGGCCTTCATTGGGGTAAATGTGTGCGTCCATGAAGGCAGTCAACTCGTTTTGCAACGTTTTGACCTTGTCGCTGTAATCGAAGTGCATGGTTTTCTCCTTATCAATGCGGTTCATTGGGTGCTGGCCAAGTGCCAACCCAATTCGGCGATGGGGCGCGCGCCTTCGGCGGATCGCCGGGCTTGGTCACTTGAGGCCGTGCCTTCCTCGATGCGTTTGGCAATGCCTTGCAAGATGGCTGCCATGCGAAAGAGGTTGTAGGCGAGGTAAAAATTCCAGTCCCGGGCCAAGTCTTGGGCTTGGGCAATGCCGGTGCGCTCGCAATAGCGCTGCACATAGGCCGATTCGGTGGGAATGCCCAGGGCTTGCAAGTCCAAGCCGGCGATCCCCCGAAAAGCACCCGGTTTGATGTGCCAAGACATGCAGTGGTAACTGAAATCGGCCAGGGGGTGACCCAGGGTCGACAGTTCCCAGTCCAACACCGCCAACACGCGGGCCTCGGTGGGGTGAAAAATCATGTTGTCCAGCCGGTAGTCGCCGTGAACGACGCGGGACATTTCGGTTTTGGCCGTTGCAGGCAAATGCTCGGGCAACCAGGCCATGAGGCGATCCATGGCCTCAATGGGCTGGGTGATGGAGGCGGTGTATTGTTTGCTCCAGCGGGCAATCTGCCGCTCGATGTAATTGCCCGGCCGGCCGTAATCACCCAGGCCAATGGCTTGGGGGTCCACGCTGTGCAGCGCGGCCATGACCCGGTTCATTTCGTCGTAGATGTCAGCACGTTCGCTGGTGGACATGCCAGGGAGCGATTGGTCCCAGAGCACACGGCCTTGCACGAAGTCCATGATGAAAAAGGCGCGCCCAATCACGGATTCGTCTTCGCACAGCGCATGCATGCGTGCAACCGGGAAGTCGGTCTTCCCCAAAGCCTGCATGACCTTGAACTCGCGTTCGATGGCATGGGCCGAGGGCAACAGCTTGGCCACAGGGCCAGGCTTGGCACGCATGACAAAAGCCTGCTGCCCCACGGTGAGTTTGTAGGTGGGGTTGGACTGCCCCCCTTTGAACATCTCAATGTTCAGCGGACCCTGCAGTCCGGGGATGTGGGCATGCATCCAGTCGAGTAGGGCGGCTTCATTGAAGCGATGGGCCTCGCTGACCGGGCGAGTGCCCTGATAGGCTTCGAAGTCGCTCATGGCCTTAGCTCTCGTGTTCGCTGATGCGCATGAGCGCATCCCGGTCGCGCACCACCAAGCCGCCCGGTTCGATGCGGATGGCTTGTTCGCGCTCCATGGCTTTGAGTTCTTGGTTGACCCGCTGGCGCGATGCACCCAGCAGTTGAGCCAACTCTTCCTGAGCCAAATGCAGGCCAATTCGAACTTCCTGAGCGTTGCTCAGGCAAGGCACCCCGTAGCTGCGCACCAAGTGCAGCAATTGCTTGGCCAGGCGCGCGCGCAAGGGCAAGGTGTTGAGGTCTTCGACCAAGCCAAACAACAAACGGATTCGGCGCGCTTGCAAACGCAGCATGGCTTGATAGAACTCGACATGCTGCGCCAAGATTTTGTGAAAGTCGCTCTTGGCCACACACAGAATCGTGGTCTCGCCGTGTGCATAGGTGTCGTGCGTTCGGCTGTCGCCGTCGATCAGCGCGATGTCGCCAAACCAAATGCCGGGCTCCACGTAGGTGAACGTGATTTGCTTGCCCGAGAGCGAGGTTGAGCTCACCCGCACCGCGCCCTTGGCGCACGCCATCCACTCCTCGGGCACTTCGCCTCGAGCCGTGATCAGTTCGCCGTCCTTGAGTCGCTTGACGTAGGCACATCGCAGTATGTCGTGTCGCAGTGATGGTGAAAGGGAAGAAAACCAGCGACCGGAATTGATCGCTTCTCTTTCTTCAATCGTAAGAATGGGCTCGTCCATGAAATGTCCTCTGTGTGACCGAAACGGGATTTTGGATGCATGGGTGACAGCTCGAAAAAATTGCTGTCGCCAACATGTCCCGTCGTCAGCTTACGGCAAGTATTTGGGCTTTGCTTTGGAGAGGAATGCCTCAATGCCGATGCGCGCGTTATCGTGAAATAAATTGTTGACGAAGTGCTGTTGTTCCTCGGCCAACTGGTCGCTGAGCTTGGCATCGGCGCTGTGGTTGAGCAACTCCTTGATGCTGGCCAAGGCGTTGGGCGCACGCGCATTGAGTCGCTCGGCCAAGGCGAGGGCTTGGGTCAATGCTTGACCCGCGGGGCAGAGTTGGTTGATCACGCCCAATTCATGCAATCGCGTGGCGCTGCATTTGTCGCCCAGCCAAAGCAATTCGGTCGCCAAAGCACGGGGCATGGCGCGGGGCAAGGACCATGTGGCGCCGCCATCCGGGGACAGACCAATGGATGAGTAAGCCATGACGAAGACCGCGTTGTCGGCGGCAACGACGAGATCGCACATGAGGGCCAAGGAAAACCCAGCCCCCGCGGCGGCGCCTTCAACGGCTGCGATGACCGGCTTGGGGTAGGCGCGCAACGCCTCCATCCAGCCGTGTAAGCCATCGATGCTTTGGCGCTGGTGGCTGGTGGGCTTGCTTCGGTTGTCCAGCAACCGATTGAGATTCCCACCGGCACAAAAATGAGCGCCTTCCCCAGTGATCACCACGCTGCGCACGTGCGGATTGGATTCCGCCGCATTCAAAGCTTCAATCCCAGCCACATACATCTCAGGGCCCAAGGCGTTGCGGTATTCCGGGTTGGACAAGGTGAGCACCAGGGTGTCACCCACAGAGTGGCTTTTCAGTTGGGCGGTCATGGCTTAGGTTTCCTCGCGGTGCTTGAGGCTGATGCCAATGGCACCGCGCCGCCGCAACCAAGGGCTGGGGCGATAGCGCGGGTCGCCGTAGACCGTTTGCAGGTTGAAGAGGGTTTCCAGAATGTTGTCGGGCCCCAGATGGTCGCCCATGGCCAAGGGGCCCATGGGATAGCCCAGCCCCAGGGTGACGGCCAATTCCAAGTCTTCGGGGGTGCAGATGCCTTGCTGGCAAATGTCGCTCGCAATGTTGACGATGTGGGCCACCACGCGCTGGGTGACAAAGCCACCACTGTCGCGAATCACGCTGACGGGCTTGCCATCGCGCGCAAACAAGGCGTGGGCAGCCTGCCGCATGTCTGCTCGGGTGGCGGGGTTGGTGGCCAATACCCGACGACGGGTGGCTGCATCGGGCACCAGCAGGTCGATGCCGACGGTGCGAGAGGGATCTAGCCGCTCAACCACCGCCACGGTGGTGACATCAAACCCCAGGGGGGCGACCACGCACAAGGCTTGGCTGGAGGGGCTGGCGCCCGTTTCAATGGTGGCGCCCAGATCTTTGAGCAACTGGAACAGCTCGGCGCGCCGAGCGGCCCGAGAGGAGACCCACACGGGCGGCATTCCATCCACGGAGGGCGCGCTGGGCTCCTCGGGCACGTTGGGTTTGCCCTCTGGGTAGGCATAAAAGCCGGCTTGGGTTTTGCGGCCCAACACCCGTCCCGCCAAGCGTTGAGCGGTGATCACGCTGGGCCGATAGCGGGGTTCTTCTTGGTATTGGTGGTAGATGGACTCCATCACCGGGTGGGAGACATCCAGCCCCGTCAAGTCGAACAGTTCGAAAGGCCCCAAACGGAACCCCATTTGATCGCGCAAGATGCGATCTATGGTGGTGAAGTCGGCCACCTGTTCGCCCACAATGCGCAGCGCTTCGGTCCCATAGGCGCGCCCCGCATGGTTCACGATGAACCCGGGCGTGTCTTGGGCTGAAACGGGGGTATGTCCCATCTCCCGCGCATACTGGCTCAGCCGCTCGCACACGGCGGCGTTGGTTTTCAGGCCAGCAATCACTTCCACCACTTTCATCAGGGGAACGGGGTTGAAAAAGTGATAGCCCGCCAGCCGCTCGGGGTGCGTGAGCAAAGCGGCAATGGCGGTGATGGACAAGGACGAGGTGTTGCTGGCCAACACAGCGTCGGGGCTCACGATGGCCTCAAGCTCGCCAAAAACCGCTTGTTTGACTTCGAGCTTTTCAACAATGGCTTCAATCACCAAGTCGCAGGGCTTCAAGTCGACGAGGGACTCGGCCACGCACAAATTGTGTTCGAAGGCTTGGATTTGCTCGGCGGTGTATTTGCCTTTTTCCAGCAGCTTCTGCCACTGTTGGCTCAGGGCCTGTTTGGCCTGGGCTGCTGCACCTGGCGCGTTGTCAAAAAGCCAAACTTGGCTGCCCGCTTGGGCCGCGATTTGGGCAATGCCACGACCCATGGCACCCGTGCCCACCACGGCGGTTTGAGTGAATTGAGGTTTCATCACCTCATTATGAGGGAGGCCTCAGGCGGCTTTGCGGCAGGTGTCTTTCAATTGTTCCAGGCGAACCATGCGGTCGAGTTCGGCACAAACATCGGCCATGCGACCGGAAATGACCATGCGACCGGCGCTGTGGCGAGGGCTGCTGATTTCGGCGACACGGGCCACACGCAAGGGGCGGGACAAGCCAGCCGCATGAGGGGCTGCACCAGAGAGGGGGAGGGGGATCACAGGCATGGCTAAACCTCAGAGAAAAGCGGTGTTGCGAATGAGGCCCACGGCCAGGCCTTCGACTTCGAAGGATTCGCCAGGGTGAACCAGGATGGGCTCGTAATCGGGGTTTTCGGGGTGCAATTCGATGACATCGGATTTGCGGAAAAACCGTTTCACGGTGACCTCGTCGCCAATGCGGGCCACCACGATTTGCCCGTTGCGCGCCGAGTGGGTGGATTGAACGGCAAGCAAATCGCCGTCGAGGATGCCGACATCGCGCATGGACATGCCACGCACCTTGAGGAGGTAGTCGGGCTTGCGTTCAAACAAGGAGGACTGGACAAAAAAGGTTTGGTCGATGTGTTCTTGCGCCAGCAGGGGCGAGCCCGCAGCCACTCGACCCACCAGGGGCAAGCCAATGGCGTCGCCAAAGGAAGGGGAAGCCTCAACGGTATCGCCCAAATGGGCGGCGGCAGCCGGAGTGATGCGAATGCCCCGCGAGGTGCCCGTGCGCAACTCAATGACGCCTTTGCGTGCCAGAGCCTGCAAATGATCTTCGGCGGCGTTGGCCGATCGAAACCCCAGGGTTTGCGCGATTTCAGCCCGAGTGGGCGGCGCGCCGGTTTGTGCGATGCTTCGCTGGATCAACGTGAGGATTTCGCGTTGCCGCTCGGTGAGGTTCACAGCTGTCATGGTGGCTCCTGGTGAACTGTTCATATCAACAGTGACTGTATTTTTAACCAGTTTTTTGAGGAGTGCAAGGGCCCATGACGTCAAACGACAACATTTGGGTGGTTTTGGCCACTGGGGGCACGATTGCTGGGGTTGCCAAAGATGTCGCGGTGCCCGGTCACTATGCGTCTGCGCAAGTGGGGGGGCAAGACTTGTTCGAACAGTGGGGCATCTCGGCCAGTCGGCCCTGTGTGTTCGAGCAAGTGGCACAAATCGACAGCAAAGACATGAGCGAGGCCATTTGGCGGCAGCTGTTGGCGCGGGTGGCTCATTGGCAAGGCCAACCCGAGGTGGCTGGCGTGGTGATCACCCATGGCACCGATACGCTGGAGGAAACGGCCTTTTTGTTGCACTGGCTGCTCCCGCCTGGCCCGCCAGTGGTGATCACGGGCGCCATGCTGCCCAGCAATGCGCCGCAGTCCGACGGGGCGCACAACTTGCAATTGGCTTTTGACTGGCTGGCATCGGGCCAGGCACAGGGGGTGAGTGTTGCCTTTGCTGGCCACATTCATCACCCGGAGGTGGTGACCAAATCCCATGCAGACCAACTGGATGCCTTTTCAACCGGTTCTTGGCCGTCGTGGGCCCAGCGGGTCCATGGGCAATGGCATGTTCAAACCTCGCAACCGGATGCGCGAGGGCATTGGCCCAGGCCCTCGCTGACTGAGGTCTTGGCTGAGCCAACCTGGCCCCGAGTGGAGGTTTTTCTTCACCATGCGGCCGCCAACCCAGCGGGCTGGTTGTCGCTGGTTCAAGCGGCACAGCCCCCTCTGGCTGGTTTGGTGTTGGCAGGAACGGGTCATGGCACCACCAACGCTGCCTGGCACCACGCCCTGATGGCCATGCAGCAACAGGGGGTGCAGGTAGCGGTGTCTAGCCGATGCGCGTTTTCAACCGTGAAGCCCTACGAGCCGCAACCGGGTTGGCTCTATTCGGGTCACCTGAACGCCGTGAAGACGCGGTTGGCCTTGCAAATGGCGTGTTTGGATCAGGCGCTCAAGGCCTGAAAGGCACGGTCACGAATCTCGTCGACGCTGCCCATGCCCGAAATTTTGCGGTATTTGGGGGCCGCGGCGGCATCTTGCTGGGCCCAATTGGCGTAGTAATCCACCAAGGGGCGGGTTTGCGCGTCGTAAACATCGAGGCGCTTGCGAACGGTGACTTCTTGGTCGTCGTCCCGTTGAATCAGGGGTTCGCCCGTGACGTCGTCGACGCCGGCCACTTTGGGTGGGTTGAAAGTGACGTGATAGGTGCGGCCACTGGCCACATGCACACGGCGACCGCTCATGCGTTCGATGATGGCGTCGAAGGGGACGTCGATTTCCAGCACGAAGTCCAGCTTCACACCAGCCGCACGCATGGCATCGGCCTGGGGAATGGTTCGGGGAAAGCCATCGAACAAAAAGCCTTGGGCGCAGTCGGCTTGGGTGATGCGCTCTTTGACCAAGCCGATGATGATGTCGTCGCTGACCAAACCACCCGAATCCATCACCTTTTTGGCTTCCAGACCCAAGGGGGTGCCAGCTTTCACGGCAGCGCGGAGCATGTCCCCGGTGGAGATTTGGGGAATGCCAAAACGTTCACAAATGTGTGCGGCCTGGGTGCCTTTGCCTGCGCCAGGTGCGCCCAAAAGAATGAGTTTCATGGCAATCCTTTCTGTGTCGGTCTGCGGTTGCCCATCGAAATTGGGCAGCCGTTTCGGGTCAATCCGAAACGGTTGAGGATAGCACGCAGCCTTTCCTCAGCCTGACGAAGTCAGCGCAAAACGGGCTTGCACGCGGGCCAGATCTTCGGGGGTGTCGACACCCACGCCCGAGGCCTGTTGGCTGATGTGGACGGCAATGTGGTGTCCGTTTTCCAGCACCCGAAGTTGTTCCAGCGCTTCCAGTTGTTCGAGGGGTGTGGCGGGCCACTGGGCATAGGCCTTTAAAAAGCCAACCCGATAACCATACAGGCCGACGTGACGAAAAACCAAGCCGGGTGCCACGCTGGGGTTCAGGGTGGAGGAGGCTTCGCGCCACCAGGGGATGGGCGCCCGACTGAAATACAGCGCATGCCCTTGGCGGTTGAGCACCAGTTTCACAATGTTGGGGTTGATCAAGTCGCTGGTGGACTCGATGGGATGCGCCAACGTGGACATGACACATTCATCGTGGTGGGCCAACAGGCTGGCAACGTCTTGGATGTGTTGTGGGTCGATCAAGGGTTCGTCACCCTGCACATTCACAACCAGATCGTCGTCTTGAAGTTTCAGTGTTTGGCAAGCCTCGGCGATGCGATCGGTGCCGCTGAGGTGATGGGTTTGGGTCATCACGGCTTGCACATCCCAAGCTTGACAGGCCTGCACGATCCGCTCGTCGTCGGCGGCAACCACCACCTGTTGGGCCCCAGATTGTTGGGCTTGTTGAGCCACACGCACCACCATGGGGACGCCGGCAAGGTCGGCCAAGGGTTTATTGGGCAGACGACTTGAGGCCATTCGGGCCGGGATGATGACCGTGAAGGCCGGATTCATGAGCGCGCCCACTCCTCGGGGGTGAGGGGCCTGGCTTCTTCCTCAAGCAAGATGGGGATGCCATCGCGAATGGGGTAAGCGAGCCTCGCGCTGAGCGAGAACAACTCTTGTCGCTCGGGGTGATGTTCGAGTGGGCCCTTGGTGACGGGGCAAACCAGAAGTTCAAGCAGTTTGTGATCCATGTCGCGATCTTAGAGCGGCTTGCAAAGCCTGTTCAATGTCGGCCCAGGCGGCATCGGGAAGCTCACAGCTCAGGGGCACCGCCCAGACCTCGGGGTGGTGGGGCCAGATCTTGACCGCGTCTTTTTCCGTGCACAGCCATTGGGACGCTCGGTGCGGGCTGGGATTCCAGTGGGTGAAGGGGTGGTGATCGGGCCAGGACTGGGTGGCTGCCAGGGACAGCCCGGTTTCACGCAAGGCCTGAAAAAAGGCCTCGGGTTTGGCGATGCCGCAGCAGGCATGCAGGGGCTGGTGGGCCAGCTCAGACAGGTTGCAGCGCTGACCGAGGCCATTGACAGCCCAAGGGGCCAGCTGTCGATGAATGGGGTGGCTTGGGCTGGTTGTGGGGTCTGGGGCGTTCAGGTGAAGCTCCAGTTGTTGGGCGCGCGGTGCTCGGGGCCAGGGCTCTCGCAAGGGGCCTGCAGGGAGCATCCAGCCGTTGCCCAGCCCGCGCTCGTCCCAGACGCACAAGGCGATGTCGTGCGCCATGGCCACATGTTGCAGCCCATCGTCACTGACGAGCACTTGCAGTTGGGGATGGGCGCGAAGCAAAGCCTTTGCGGCCTCGATGCGATGGGCACCCACGGCAACGGGGGCCCCCGTTCGCTGGTGAATGAGCAAGGGCTCATCGCCCACGGCCGAGGCGGAGTCGTCAGTCCCAAGCAGTTGGACCTGAGTCGATGGACGGCCATGACCCCGCGAAATGACCCCGACCGACCAGCCGCGTTGTTGCAAGCCTTGAACCACAGCCATGACCACGGGGGTTTTTCCTGCGCCGCCAGGCCACAGGTTGCCCACAACCACCAGCGGCACGGGCAAAGCCTGAGGGTGCGTGGTTTGGAGT
>JAYPFZ010000076.1:0-11209 GCA_038126555.1 Betaproteobacteria bacterium | reverse complement strand
CCTTCGATGCCGGGCTCGAGTTCCACAAACGCGCCGTAGTCGGCGATGTTGGTGACTTTGCCGAACATGCGGGTGCTTTGGGGGTAGCGGCGAGCCACGCCCATCCAGGGGTCGTCGCCCATTTGCTTGAGGCCCAGCGACACGCGGTTTTTCTCGGTGTCGAACTTGAGGATCTTGGCGGTGATTTCTTGGCCAGCCTGGACCACTTCGCTGGGATGACGGACACGGCGCCAGGCCATGTCGGTGATGTGCAGCAAGCCGTCGATGCCACCGAGGTCAACGAAAGCACCGTATTCGGTGATGTTCTTGACCACGCCTTGAACAATGGCGCCTTCTTTGAGGGTTTCCATGAGCTTGGCACGCTCTTCGCCCATGGAGGCTTCGATCACGGCACGGCGAGACAACACGACGTTGTTGCGCTTGCGGTCGAGCTTGATGACTTTGAATTCCATGGTCTTGTTCTCGAAGGGAGACAAGTCCTTGATGGGGCGGGTGTCGATGAGCGAGCCGGGCAAGAAGGCGCGGATGCCGTTGACCAACACGGTGAGGCCGCCTTTGACTTTGCCGCTGGTGGTGCCGGTCACGAATTCGCCGGATTCCAGGGCTTTTTCCAGCGACAGCCAAGAGGCCAAACGCTTGGCCGTGTCGCGGCTCAGGATGGTGTCGCCATAACCGTTTTCAACGGCGCTGATGGCCACGGAGACGAAGTCGCCAGCTTGGACTTCGATTTCGCCCTGGTCGTTTTTGAATTCCTCGATGGGCACATAGGCTTCGGACTTGAGGCCTGCGTTCACCACCACGTGGTTGTGCTCGACGCGCAACACTTCAGCGGTGATGACCTCGCCAGTGCGCATTTCGGCGCGCTTGAGGGATTCTTCGAATAGGGCGGCAAAAGATTCAGACATGAGGTTTCCTAGAGCGATCCCGCAAGGGTGTCGGCAGACATGAAGGGGAGTCGCTGGGGTTGTGCGGTTGACCCGCGGGTTAAGTTAAACAACCGGCCAGCCAAGGCGCAAGCAGCGCGGGAGGGACTGACCGGACCCAACCTCAGGCACGAGCCTGAGGCCGTTTGCTTTGCCACTGGTTCAACACCCACTGAACGGATTCGGGAATCCCCAGTTGGGAGTTGTCGAGTGACAAGGCGTCTTCGGCTGGCTTGAGGGGCGCGGCACTGCGTTGGGAGTCGCGGGCGTCGCGCGCCAGCAAGTCGGCGTGAAGATCGGCGATTTTAGCGTCAATTCCTCGGCCAGCCAATTGGGCGTGGCGCCGCCGGGCACGCTCCAGGGCGTCGGCGGTGAGAAAGACTTTCAGGGGGGCGTCGGGGAAGATGACCGTGCCCATGTCGCGGCCATCGGCCACCAGGCCTGGCAAGCGGCGAAAACTCAGTTGCACCTGCACCAGGGCTTGCCTGACGGCCGGCAGGGCAGAGACCAAAGACGCGTTCATGCCAGCTTGCTCGGAGCGAATGGCCTCGCTGACGTCTTCATCGCCCAGCCAAATGCGCTCGCCTTCGAAACGCAAGGGCAGGTGTTGGGCCAATTCGGCCAATTGGGCCTCGTGGCTGGCCGCCAAAGGCAAACCTGCTCGTGTGGCGGCCAGGCCGGTGATGCGATAGAGGGCGCCGGAGTCCAGGTAGTGGTAGCCCAGGGCCGCAGCCACTCGGGCGGCCAGTGTGCCTTTGCCCGAGGCGGTGGGGCCGTCGATGCAAATGACGGGGATGTGGCTGGCTTGGGCTTGCGTCACGCTGAACAGGGTTTCGAAGTAATCGGGGAAGGTCTTGCCCACGCATTTGGGGTCTTCAATGCGAATGGGCAGTGCGTCGGGGTTGAAGGCCGCCAGTGAAAAACACATGGCAATGCGGTGGTCGTCGTAGGTGTGGATGCTGGCGGTTTGCCACTGACCGGCCGGCAAGGGGTGCACGCGCAGCCAATCGGGGCCTTCTTCCACCTGAGCACCCAGCTTGCGGGCTTCACAGGCCATGGCGGCAATGCGGTCGGTTTCTTTCACGCGCCAGCTGGCGATGTTGCGCAAGGTGCAGGGGCCATCGGCATACAAAGCCATCACGGCCAGCGTCATGGCCGCATCGGGCATGTGGTTGCAATCGAGGTCGATGGCGCGCAGCGGCCAAGCCCCTCGACGAACGTTGAGGTGGTTGGGGCCACTGTCGATGTGTGCGCCCATGGCCTGAGCCGCTTCCACAAAGCGGATGTCGCCCTGAATGGCCTCGGCCCCAACCCCTTGCACCTCGATGCCGGGCCCGGCCGCCAGTGCGCCCAGCGCGATGAAGTAACTGGCCGAGGATGCATCGGCCTCCACATGAATGGCACCCGGCGAGCGGTAATGGCTGCCCGCCGGAATCACAAACCGAGACCAGCCGTGGCGCTCCACCTCGATGCCAAAACGTGACAGCAGGTTCAGGGTGATTTCGATGTAAGGCTTGCTGATGAGCTCGCCCACCACCTCGATGGTGATGGCCTGTTGGCCTGCGGCCAAAGGCAGGGCCAAGAGCAAGGCCGTGAGGAACTGGCTGGAGACGTCGCCGCGCACGGGAATGGGGGCGTCGAGCCGCAACTGGGCGGGCCCAATTTGCAGGGGCGGAAAACCGGGGTTGCCCAAGTAGTCGATTTGGCAGCCCAAGGCCTGCAAGGCGCTGACCAGGTCGCCGATGGGGCGCTCGTGCATGCGCGGCACGCCGCTCAAGCGGCAAGGCACGCCCAGGACAGCCAAAGCGGCAGTGAGCGGGCGCATGGCGGTGCCTGCATTGCCCAGGAACAAATCCAAATGGGAGACCTGGGGCGCTTGGCCCGCCAGACCGGTGATGCGCACGGTGGAGCCGTGGTGATCGACGCCACAGCCCAAAGCTTTCAAGGCCTGCAGCATCACTTGGGTGTCGTCGGAGTCGAGCAGGTCGTGCACCTCGGTGGTGCCTTCACAGAGCGCGGCCAACAACAGCACGCGGTTGGAGATGCTTTTGGAGCCCGGCAGGTGCACACGCCCACCGGCTTGGCTCAAAGGGGGAAGGTCGAGGAATTCGGTGGCAAACATGGCGCTCAAAGCCCTTCCAGATGCCACTGGGTTCGAACCTGGCTGGCTTCGTCGATGAGGGCTTGCAAGGGGCTGGCGTCGCCGGTTTGAATGGCGGTTTTCAATTGGGCCAGGGCCTGTTCAAAGTGTTCGCATTGATCGAGCACCCGATCGGCATTGGCCAACAAGATGTCGCGCCACACCACCGGGTCGCTGGCGGCGATGCGGGTGAAGTCGCGAAAGCCGGGCCCTGCGCGGTCGAGCCAGGTGGGGTGATCGGCTTGCGACAACAGCCCCAACAGGTAGGCGTAGGCCAGCAGGTGGGGCAAGTGACTCACCGCGGCAAACGTGGCGTCGTGTTCTTCGGCGCTCATGAGGTGAACCCGGCTGCCCAGGGCTTCCCACAAGGCGGTGGCGCGTTTGATTTGGGCAGGTGAGTTGCCCCCCAGGGGGGTGAGGATGAGCGGGCGGGCTTCGAACAAGCGCGCATCGGCGTGTTCGATGCCAGCGGTTTCTTTGCCTGCGATGGGGTGGCAAGGCAGCCATTGGCGCAACTGTTCGCCCAAACCCTGTTGAGCGGCTTGCACCACATCGGTTTTGGTGGAGCCCACATCGAGGATCAGGGCTTGGGGGTCGAGGTGAGGGGCGATGGCCGCAAACATGCTTTGCATCAGGCTCACGGGCACGGCCACGAGGATCAGGTCGGCACCTTCGATGGCGGCGGGGAGTTGATCGAAGGCTTGATCGACGGCACCCACTTGCAGCGCCAGGTGCCGGGAGGCTTCGCTGCGGCTGTAGCCCACCACTTTGTGAGCCAAGCCCTGGGCCTTGAGCGCCAAGGCAAAAGAGCCACCCATGAGCCCGCAGCCCACGATGGCCACGCGGTTGAAGGGGGGACAACGGCTGTCGTTCATTCGCTGCTGGGGTAGGAGCCCAAAACTTTGTAAAACGCGCACAAGGACTGCAACTCAGCCAAGGCGTTGGCGACGGGCGCTTCGCTGATGTGGCCTTGCAGGTCGATGTAAAAAAAGTATTCCCATTGGCCCGATTTGGCCGGACGGGATTCGAAGCGGGTCATGGACACGCCATGTTGCTTGAGCGGCACCAAGAGGTCGTGCACAGCGCCGGGGCGATTGGGCACAGACACCACCAAGCTGGTGCAGTCGCGGCCCGAAGCGGGCGGCACAGGCATGGTTTGCGGCAAGGCAATGATGGCAAAGCGGGTGCGGTTGTAGGCCTCGTCTTGAATGGCGTGGGCCACGGTGTGCAGGCCAAACAAGCTGGCGGCGCGGTCGCTGGCGATGGCTGCAAAGCTGGGGTCGGTGGTGGCCAAGCGCGCGCCCTCGGCGTTGGAGGCCACGGCACGGCGTTCGGCATTGGGCAAGTGTTGGCTGAGCCAGCCTTGGCATTGGGCCAGGGCTTGGGGGTGGGCCAACACCACTTGGATGTCATCAAGGGAAGGGGACTGACGCAGCAAATGGTGGCGCACCAGCAAGCTCACCTCGCCCACGATGTGAACGGGGGAACGGAGGAACAAATCGAGGGTGCGGGCCACCACGCCTTCGGTGGAGTTTTCCACGCCGACCACGCCAAATTGAGCGGTGCCTGCGGCGGTGGCGTGGAAGACCTCGTCGAAATTGCCGCAATGGATCATTTCGGCGGCACTGCCAAAAAACTCAATGGCGGCTTGCTCGGTGAACGTGCCCGTGGGGCCCAACACCGCCACGCGCTGTGGGGCCTCCAGCGACAAACACGCCGAGGTGATTTCGCGCCAAATGACGGCCACATGGTCGTTGCGCAAAGGGCCTTGGTTGCGCGCTTGCAGGCTTTGAATCAGCTGGGCCACACGCTCGGGCCGAAAAAAGCTCGTGCCCTCGCGGCGTTTGACTTCGCCCACTTGCTCGGCAATGCGGGCGCGCTGGTTGAGCATGGCCAGCAATTGCTGGTCGAGCGCATCGATTTGCACGCGCAAATCGGCCAGGTTGACGGTTGGGGTCGCTGGAACGGAGTCGCTCATGTCGGGCCTCACGCGTGGTGTTGCTCAAAATCCTGAAGGTAATCCACCAGGGCTTGGACGCCAGCCAGAGGCATGGCGTTGTAAATGCTGGCGCGCATGCCGCCCACGGACTTGTGACCCTTGAGTTGCAAGAGGCCACGGTCTTGCGCGCCGGTCAGGAAGTCGGCGTTCAGGCGCTCGTCTTTGAGGAAAAACGGCACGTTCATGCGCGAGCGGTTGTTGGGGTGCACGGGGTTGTGGAAGAACGCCGAGGCATCCAAGGTGTCGTAAAGCAACTGGGCTTTGGCTTGGTTGCGCGCCTCCAGGGCGGCCACGCCACTGAGCTCGCCTTCGCGCTGGGCCAGCGCCCATTCAAAGGTGAGCCCTGCCATGTAAATGGCGTAGGTGGGGGGCGTGTTGAACATGGAGTCGTTCTTGGCCACCAACTCGTAATTGAAGGCGCTGGGGCAAACGCTCAGGGCATGGCCCAACAGGTCTTCGCGAACCACCACCAAGGTGAGGCCGGCAGGGCCGATGTTTTTTTGCGCCCCACCAAATGCCAAGCCCACCCGCGACCAATCGATGGGGCGTGACAAGACATGAGAGGAAAAATCGATCACCAGCGGCGCGCGGCTGCCCAAGGCCGACAAGTCGGGCAGCTCGTGGCATTCCACGCCGTGAATCGTTTCGTTGCTGCACAGGTGCACATACGCGGCGTTGGGGCTCAACGCCCAGGTGCTGGGGTCGGGCAGGTGAGTGAAGCCTTGGGCTTCACTGCTGGCAGCCACGTGGGTTTGGGCGTAGCGGGCTGCTTCCTTGAAGGATTTTTGGCTCCACGACCCGGTGAGCACGAAGTCCACCGTGCCGCCGCGCGAGAGGTTGAGCGGCACGATGGCGTTTTCGGCAATGCCGCCGCCTTGCATGAACAACACCTTGAAGTGCTCGGGGATGTTCAACAAGGCGCGCAAGTCGGCTTGCGCCTTGGCCAAAATGGACATGAACGGGGCGCCCCGGTGGCTCATTTCCATGACCCCCATGCCCGTGCCGTGCCAGTTGGTCATTTCGGCCGCAGCGCGCTCAAGCACCTCGAGGGGAATGGCCGCGGGACCCGCCGAAAAGTTAAATGGGCGTTGGGTCATGAGGCGTCGGCAGCGGGAGCGGCGTCGTCAGCATCGGCTGGGCCGGAGGCTTCGGGATCGCCCTCGGGCTCTTGGGCATCGTTTTCCACAATGCGTTGCAAGCCACTGAGCAAGGCGCCGTCATCCAAAGCAATGAGGGTGACGCCTTGTGTGGCGCGGCCCAATTCGCGGATTTCAGACACGCGGGTGCGAACCAGCACGCCGGTATCGGTGATGAGCATGATCTCGTCTTCGGCGCGCACCAAAGTGGCAGCCACCACCTTGCCATTGCGCTCGGATTGTTGGATGGCGATCATGCCTTTGGTGCCACGGCCATGGCGCGTGTATTCGGTGATCGAGGTGCGCTTGCCAAAGCCGTTTTCGGTGGCGGTGAGCACCGATTGGCTCTCATCCTCAGCCACCAACATGGCAATCAGGCGCTGACTTTCTTCCAGCATCATGCCGCGCACGCCTCGGGCGTTGCGGCCCATGGGGCGCACGTCGTTTTCATCGAAACGAACAGCCTTGCCGGCGTCGCTGAACAGCATCACATCGTGTTGGCCATCGGTGAGGGCTGCGCCAATGAGGTAGTCGCCGTCATCCAAGTCAACGGCAATGATGCCGGCCTTGCGGGGGTTGCTGAAGTCGGGCAGCGGGGTTTTCTTGACGGTGCCCATGGAGGTGGCCATGAACACATAGTGATCGGCCGGGAAGGTGCTGAACTCGCCCGTGAGGGGCAGCACCACGTTGATTTTTTCGCCCTCTTGCAAGGGGAACATGTTGACGATGGGGCGGCCGCGCGAGCCGCGCGAACCCTCGGGCACTTCCCAAACCTTGAGCCAGTAGGCGCGGCCTCGGTTGGAGAAGCACAAGATGAAATCGTGCGTGTTGGCAATGAAGAGCTGATCAATCCAGTCGTCTTCTTTGGTGGCCGTGGCTTGCTTGCCCCGGCCGCCGCGACGCTGGGCGCGGTATTCCGACAAGGGCTGGCTTTTGATGTAGCCACTGTGCGAGAGGGTCACCACCATGTCGGTGGGGGTGATCAGGTCTTCGGTGGCCAGCTCTTGGGCGTTGTGCTCGATTTGCGAGCGGCGTGCGCCGAGTTTGGTTTGGCCGAACTCTTCCTTGATGTGATTGAGCTCGTCACCAATGATGCGCGCCACGCGCTCGGGTTTGGCCAAGATGTCGAGCAAGTCGTCGATCTCGGCCATGACGTCTTTGTATTCGTTGACGATCTTGTCTTGCTCCAGGCCAGTGAGGCGCTGCAAGCGCATTTGCAAGATTTCTTGGGCCTGGGTGTCGCTCAGGCGGTAGAGGCCGTCTTTGCCCAAGCCAAACGAGGCATTCAAACCTTCGGGGCGGTAGTCGTCGGCATTGACGGTGGAGCCATCGGCGCGGGCGCGGGTGAGCATTTCGCGCACCAGGCTGCTGTCCCAGCTGCGCTGCATCAACTCGGCTTTGGCGATGGGGGGCGTAGGGGCATTGCGAATGATGGCAATGAATTCGTCGATGTTGGCCAAGGCCACAGCCAAGCCTTCGAGCACATGACCGCGGTCGCGGGCTTTGCGCAAATTGAAGAGGGTGCGGCGCGTCACCACTTCGCGACGGTGCTCCAAAAAGACGCGGATGAGGTCTTTCAGGTTGCACAGCTTGGGCTGACCGTCGACCAAGGCCACCATGTTGATGCCAAAGGTGTCTTGGAGTTGGGTGAGTTTGTAGAGGTTGTTGAGCACCACCTCGGGGACTTCGCCTCGCTTGAGCTCAATGACCAAGCGCATGCCCGATTTGTCGGACTCGTCCTGGATGTGGCTGATGCCTTCGATTTTTTTCTCGTGGACCAATTCGGCCATGCGCTCTTGCAAGGTCTTTTTGTTCACCTGATACGGCAGCTCGTCCACGATGATGGCCTGGCGCTGGCCTTTGTCGATGTCTTCGAAATGGCATTTCGCGCGCATGACCACTCGGCCACGGCCGGTGCGATAGCCCTCGCGCACGCCTTCCATGCCATAAATGATGCCGGCGGTGGGGAAGTCGGGGGCGGGCACCAGCTCCATGAGCTCGTCGACCGAGGCTTCGGGGTTGCTGAGCAAGTGCAAGCAAGCCGCAACGACTTCGTTGAGGTTGTGCGGGGGGATGTTGGTGGCCATGCCCACCGCAATGCCTGCCGAGCCATTGACCAACAAGTTGGGCAGTTTGCTGGGCAAAACCAAGGGTTCACGTTCGGAGCCGTCGTAGTTGGGACCGAAATCGACGGTTTCTTTGTCGATGTCGGCCAGCATTTCGTGGGCGATTTTGGACAAGCGGATCTCGGTGTATCGCATGGCGGCGGCGTTGTCGCCATCGACAGAGCCGAAGTTGCCTTGGCCGTCGACCAGCATGTGGCGCAAGGAGAAGTCTTGCGCCATGCGAACGATGGTGTCGTAAACCGCGCTGTCACCGTGGGGGTGGTATTTACCGATCACGTCACCCACGATACGGGCTGACTTTTTGTAAGGCCGGTTCCAGTCGTTGTTCAACTCGTGCATGGCGAACAGCACGCGCCGGTGCACCGGCTTGAGGCCATCGCGGGCATCTGGCAGAGCCCGGCCCACGATCACACTCATGGCGTAGTCGAGGTAACTGCGCCGCATTTCCTCTTCTAGACTAATGGGCAGTGTTTCTTTAGCAAATTCGTTCATGCGCAGGGCCTATGAGATGTCTAGGGACTCAAGTCAATCGGCCATTTTATGGTCCCGATGGCGGCCCCCCGATCAGCGCCTCGTTGAGGCGGGATTGAAGCTTACTGTGGCATTGTGGCAACACAAACACTCAGGGAATGCGCCCAGATGCGAGTCGAGCTTGGGCCGTCAGGATTGAAAAATTTTGTATGGCACAATTTGTTACATGTTTGTCGCTTAGCTTCAAACTCCATTCAATCTGCCTAAAACCAACTCCTTGAGGAGCATCATGAAAAAGTTCACCCGTTTGGCCATGTTTTTCGCTGCAGCCGGCCTTGTGACCGCAGCATCCGCTCAAGAGATCAACAACTGGCGCAATGCCTCCAACGACGTTTGGAAAAACGCTTCGGGTGAATGCTGGCGCAATGCCTCCTGGACCCCCGCCACCGCCGCTCCTGGCTGTGACGGTGCCATCGTCGAGAAAAAGGCTGTGGTGGCTCCTCCCGCCCCCAAGAAAGCAGCTCCTGCTCCTGTGGCCAAGCCCGCTCCCGCTCCCGTGGCTGCCAAGGTCACCTACGCTGCTGACGCTTTCTTCGACTTCAACAAGTCGGTGGTGAAGCCCGCTGGCAAAGCCAAGCTCGACGCCCTGGTTGGCAAAATCAAGAACATCAAGCTGGAAGTGGTGATCGCCGTGGGCCACACCGATTCCGTGGGCTCTGATGCTTACAACATGAAGTTGTCGGTGCGTCGTGCCGAAGCCGTGAAAGCTTACTTGGTGAGCAAAGGCATCGAAAAGAACCGCATCTACACCGAAGGCAAGGGCAAGCGCGCTCCCATTGCTGACAACAAAACCGCCGCCGGCCGTGCCAAAAACCGCCGCGTGGAAGTGGAAGTGGTCGGCACCCGCAAGTGATCGCCCCTTCGACTCGCAAACCCCGCCTCGGCGGGGTTTTTTATTTGAGCGAAGATATTGAACATGAACCGTGTGAACGTCGACCCCGCCGAGATTGAGAAATTCAGTGCCCTGGCACACCGCTGGTGGGACCCAAACAGCGAATTTCGTCCCCTGCACGAAATCAACCCCTTGCGGCTGGATTGGATACAGGGCATGGTCCCCTTGAAGGGGCTGCGCGTGCTGGATGTGGGCTGTGGCGGCGGCATCTTGTCGGAGGCCATGGCCAAAGCCGGTGCAGACACCTTGGGCATCGACATGGCCGAAAAATCGCTCAAGGTGGCCAAACTCCACGCCATGGAGTCGCAAGTTCAGGGGCTGGCTTATGAGCAGTTGCCCGTGGAGAGCCTGGCCGAACGCGAGCCAGCCAGTTTCGATGTGGTGACCTGCATGGAAATGCTCGAGCACGTGCCCGACCCGCAAGCCGTGGTGAGCGCGTGCAGCCAATTGGTGAAGCCAGGCGGTTGGGTGTTTTTTTCCACGCTCAACCGCAACGCCAAATCCTTTTTGTTTGCGATTGTGGGCGCTGAATACGTGCTCAACCTCTTGCCACGGGGCACGCACGACTACGAGAAGTTCATCCGGCCCAGTGAGTTGGTGGGCATGGCCCGTCAATCGGGCCTGAACCTGCAAGCCACGCGCGGCATGCAATACAACCCCATCACCCGGCGCTATTGGCTCAGCGACGATGTGAGCGTGAACTACCTGCTGGCCATGCGACGCCCTGAGGTCGGCGCATGAACCACATTCGGGCCGTTCTGTTCGATTTGGATGGCACCCTCATCGACTCCGCCCCCGACTTGGCTGGTGCCGTCGACCGCATGCGAACCGACCGAGGCCTGACGTCTTTGCCCTTGTCGACCTACCGCCCCATGGTGGGCTCTGGTGCGCGAGGCATGCTGCAAGTGGCATTTGGCATGGCCCCCGACGCCCCCGAGTTCGAGGCCATGAAAGATGAGTTCTTGAACAACTACCAGCAAGCCTTGGATGTGCACACCCGAGCCTTTGATGGGGTGTTCGAGTTGCTGGCCGGCTTGCAGGCCAGGGGCTTGATGTGGGGCGTTGTGACCAATAAGCACGAACGCTTCACGCACCGAATCGTGGAGCGCATGACTTGGCTGCAAGCCGCTGCAACCGTGATTTGCGGGGACACCACGCCCCACGCCAAACCACATCCCGAGCCCTTGCTCGAAGCCAGTCGCCGCATTGCGGTGCCGCCCGAGCACTGTGTGTATGTGGGCGATGACGAGCGCGACATTCAAGCTGGTCGGGCCGCTGGCATGACCACTGTGGCGGCGCTTTATGGCTATTTGGGTTTGGCCGAGCCCGCGCACCAATGGGGCGCCGACCACGTCATTGATTTGCCCTTATCACTCTTGAAATGTTTCGAAGCACCCTAAAATAACGATTCAGGGGCTGCACTGGTTTCGACATGGGTTCGGGCGCGCAGCAGGGCATGTCG
>JAYPFZ010000075.1:8596-11672 GCA_038126555.1 Betaproteobacteria bacterium | reverse complement strand
CCAGCCACCGCGAAGACTACATGGGCGAGGTGTATCGGCTGTTTGCGCAGTGGACACAGTGACCCTCCGCTGAGGGTCACCATGCCGCAGCGCCATTAACCCTGGGCGAAGGCAAACAGGGGTTGACCACAAACCCCCAACGCGTCTGGCAAGGTGGCACGCAGCACCGTTCCCGTATCCGACTCGGTGATGTAAAGGGTTCTCAATCCTTCACCACCAAATGCGCAATTGGTGGTTCCCAAACCCTTGGGCGAGCGGATGACGGCAATCGGCCGACCCAGGGCATCGTGAACCCACACCAGACCCATACCGGTTTGACAAACCACCACCCCATTTTGTTGGGTCAAGGCCAAACCATCAGGGCCCGCACGCCCCCCCGTGAATTGCAAAAACAAGCCGGCCTTGTTGACTCGCCCGCTGTCAGATAACGGCAAACGCCACACCGCATTGGCGCGGGTGACCGCAACGAACAGCACCTGTTCATGCACATCCAGCACCAAGCCATTCGGGCTGGGCACGGTGTCGATGAGGCAAGTGAGCTCACCCGTTTGTGGCCGCCAACGAAAGACACGCCCAGTGGGGTCTTGCAAACCGGTTTGGCCCTGATCGGTGAAATACAGTTGACCCTGACGGTCGAAGTGCAAATCGTTACAGCCTTTGAAGCCCTCTGAATCGCAATCCTGAAGCACCGGAATAACCTCACCACGATTCGCATCAAGCTTCAAAATACCGCGTTGAAAGTCAGCCAGATAAGGCGTTCCATCGGCGTGGATCTTCAGTCCATTGGGCTGACCATCGTATTCAGCGACCAAATCCACAACCCCAGAAGGTGTGGCCTTGAAGATGCGACCGAAGGGAATATCGGTGAACCAGAGGTTACCGGCCCGATCGAAAGCAGGGCCTTCCAAGAAACTGTCCACGGGGACGCCGCGTTTATTTTTTTTAGCCCAATAAGAGGTTTGATTGGTTTTTCGCCAATGGCTGGGCAACTCGGCAAACACCTCGGCATCGATCACCAAGGGCTCTGGGAATGGATAGGTCATGAAGTTCATCGGTAGGTGATGGAGGGCAAATACAACGCCAACTGGGGGAACGCGATCAACAGGAACATGAAACCAATGATGATCAAAAAGAAAGGCAATGTGCCCATGATCACATCTTCCAAAGTCACTTCTTTCGAGCCACTGGCGACCACGAACAAGATCACGCCCAAAGGTGGCGTGAGCTGACCCAGCTCAACCAACACCACCACGAACACACCAAACCAAACGGGATCAATGTTCAAGGTGTGCAAGACCGGAAAGATCACGGGAACTGCAATGGCAATCATGCCCAGCCCTTCCATGAAACACCCCAGCACGCCAAAAAAGATCATCACCAGCAACAAGAAAGTCACGCGTGACAATTCCATGCCCTTGATCCAATCCACCAAACTTTCGCCTGCACCAGACAAGGTGGTGGCGTAAGCGAATATCAACGAGGTGAACACAATGAACAAAATGCTGCCACTCATGTTCACCGTTCGATGCAAGGCCGACCGAATCAATGTCCAGCTGAGCTGACCATAAACACCGGCAACGATCAAAGCCCCCACAACACCCACTGCTCCGGCCTCAGTCGGTGTCGCGATCCCGCCATAAATGCTGCCCAACACCACCAAAATCAGAATCAAAAACGGCAGCACGTTGAGCACCGAACCCATCCACTCAGAGGGCGAAATGGATTCAACGCGCACGGGCGCCAAGTTGGGGTTCAGCCAAACCCGAAAAGCAATGAACGCCATGTAAAGCGCTGCCAGTGTTAAGCCTGGGATCAAACCAGCGGCAAAAAGCTGCGCAATCGACGTTTCAGTGAACGTGGCGTAAATGATCATGGTGATGGAGGGCGGAATCAAAATGCCCAAAGTGCCTCCAGCAGCCAAAGATCCAGCCACGATGCGCTTGTTGTACCCCCGCGCCGCAAGCTCGGGCAGTGCCACGGTGGACATGGCTGCAGCCGTGGGAGAGCTACCCCCTGAGATGGCCGCGAATATCGCGCTGCCAGCAATGTTGGTGTGCAACAAGCCACCAGGCCAACGCCGAACAAATGGGGCAATTCCGTTGTAGAGCCGACTGCTCAGGCCCGAACCCAACAGAATTTCAGCCATCAACACAAACAAGGGAATCGCCGCCAAGGTGAAGCTGTTGGCTGCGCCCCAACTCACCAAACCCAAAGCACGCCACCCGTCAAAACCCTGCAACAACACGATGTAAAAAAGTCCGGCACCTGCCACGGCAAACTGAACCCACATGCCACTCATGATCAGCAGCAACAGCAAGGAGAACGCCAAAATGGAATCCATGGTCAATCCGAAGAAGTGGCAAAAGTTGATTCCGGTGATTCGGAATGGTCGCGCTGGGCTAACACCAACTGCTCCACCAGGAAAATCACAATGAACCCAAATCCCAGGGGCAATAAAAGCTGAGGAATCCACAACGGTGTGCGCAACACGGTTGCTGCGAATTTTTCACGCGCCAGGGAACTGAGCATCAAGTCGTTGCATTTCCAAGCCAGAACCAGGCAAATGGCAATCGCGAACACGGAAAAACTTGTCATCAGCACCCGTTTGAGTGCAGGCCCGCAACGGTCAAATAAAAAATGCACCTGAAACAAGGCTTGAGAGCGAATGGCACTGGCCGCGCCGTTCAAGGTGAGGGCCACCATCAAATAGCCCGTGACCTCTTCGGCGAACCCCAAAGAATGGTTGAAGGCGCTGCGCAAAAACGCCTCGGCGCAAACCAACAGCACCAAGGCCACAAGCATCCCGCCGTTGAGCACAGCGAGCGCACCAGCGAGACCATCAAAAAAGGGGCCGGCCGAAGCCGCCCCCTGCTTGTGCGATGAGCCCATCATTTACCCAAAGCTGTGCGCACCCGTTTCAAGGCAGCTTCATATTCGGGGCCGTTTTTCTTGGCCCAGCTGTCCCAGAAGGGTTGCAGTTTTTTGGTGGCTGCGGAGACATCTGCCGGGGTAGACATCTTGATCTTCATGCCCTTGCCCGCTTGCTTTTTCATTTTCACGTCTTCGTGGGTGATGA
>JAYPFZ010000075.1:2587-8586 GCA_038126555.1 Betaproteobacteria bacterium | reverse complement strand
GCTTGTTGTTGAGCCGCAGGCAAGGCCGCAAACGCTTTGGCGTTAGCAATGATCATGGAGTTGCCATAGTTAACCGGGAAACGGTAGTTGTGCGGCAGGAATTCATGCCAATTCTTGGCGCCGCCCGCACTGGCGGTCAACACACCTTCGATCACACCCCGCTCCAAAGCCGTGGGCACCTCGCTGCCCGACAGGGTGATGGGCGAGCCGCCAAATTCCTTGACGAACTGGCCTTGCTCGGGTGAAGTGACGCGAATTTTGTGACCTTTCAAATCGGTCAATTGATTCACGGGGAACGTGGTGAAGATGATTTGCTTGGGGTAGCGGTAGCTGCCCAACAGCACGACGCCCTGCTTGGCAAAAGCAGCCTCTAGCGTGGGCTTCATCGCTGCGTAGGCTTTGGCCCATTCTTCATCGTTTTCGATCAAGAGCGGCAAGTTCAACACACGCGCGATGGGAACGCTGCCAGAGAAGAAATAGTCCGCAGCAAACTGAACCACCCCATCACCCACCGACTGGGTAATGTCTGACGATTTGATTTGCAAAGTTTTGCCCAAATGAACCTTGATCTTGAGGTCATTGTTGGTGGCCTTGGCCACGCGCTCACTGATTCGGTTCATGCCCTTGACGGCAGCGGTCGTCGATACCGATGAGTAGGTGTAGGCCGTCCAGTTGGTGGCGTGTGCAGCACTCAGACCACAAACGAACGCTGTGGCCATGACGATGGATTTGAATTTCATGATTGCTCCTTGTGTAAATGTAGTGGCGCGAGTCGGTTGCGATCAGGCGGCCTGTCGCGCAGGGTTTGAGTGAAGAATGGCCAATGCGTTTTGAACCGAAGCCACGCCCATTTTTTTGTAGGCGTCTGCCGTCACTCCGCCCACGTGCGGGCTCAAAATGATGCGGTCGCGCGTTTGGAAACCATGAGGCGATGTCATGGGCTCCACGCCAAAGCTGTCGAGCCCGGCGAAAGCCACCTGACGGCTATCCACGGCATCCATCAAGGCGGGTTCATCAATCAACCCCCCTCTGGCGGTATTGACAATGATCACACCCGGCTTGCATTGCCGCAGGGTTTCGGCATTGAGCAAGTGGCGATTGTCTGCAGTCAACGGACAGTGCAAGGAAATGGCATCCGATTGCGTCCAGATGCTCGTCAACGGCACACGCTCGATGAAGTCAGGTGTGGCGCTGGCGTAGGGGTCATGCCCCAAGACGCGCATGCCCATGGCATGGGCGATGTTCGCAAAACGAAGACCAATCGCTCCCAAGCCCACCACACCAATCGTCCGGCCTTCCAATTCGATGCTTTTGTGGGTGGCTTTGTCCCATTTCCCCTCGCGCATGCGCGCATCGAGGTGAACGATCGATTTGGCACAAGCCAATAACAAGGCCAAAGCATGCTCTGCCACGGCAGCAGCATTGGCACCCACAGCTGCCACCACCGCAATGCCACGCTGCTGAGCGGCCTCTTTGTCAATGGTGTCGGTCCCGCTGCCGTGCTTGGAGATCACTTTCAGATTCGAGGCCGCATCCATGGCTGCAGCACCCACTTTTGCATAACGAACGATGATGCCAACGGGGTTGTGTGTGCGACACAGCCCGACGATGTCTTCGTCGGTGGGTGTCTTTCCGGCAAAGACCACTTCGTAATTGGTCAACAAGGCCAAGGCCTCTGGGGCCAAATCGGCCGCAGTCACCAAGATCACAGGACGTGTCAAAGCGTCTCTCCCTCGGCGATGACGCCTGCTGAACGCAATGCGGCATCCAGCCACTTTGGCCGTAAGGCTTTGCGACTGCGGATGTCGGCAATGCGTTGCGTTTCTGCAGCCACTTTTTCCTTGGCCAAGGTCAACATGTCCGCTGCCTTGTCACGCTCGATGACGGTGACGCCATCAGCATCCCCAACCACCAAGTCACCCGGACAAACGGTCACACCACCCACGCTGATGGGATGATTGATTCGGCCTGCAATGTTTTTGGTGGGGCCGTTGGGATTCAAGCCAGCCGCATACATGGGGAAGCCAAGTTCACGGATGGCCTCGCAATCGCGCACCGCACCATCAATGACCACAGCGGCCACTCCCAGTGCTACGCATTGTTGCGACATGATTTCGCCCATCAGTGCGCTGGACAAATCGCCCTTGCCATCCACCACGATGACATCACCCGGCTTGGCCAAGGCCATGGCCGCATGAATCATGAGGTTGTCGCCGGGACGAACTTCTACCGTCAGGGCCGGGCCTGCAAACGACAGCTTCGGTGACAACGGCGAAATGCGACCACTCAGGCCCCCTCGTCGTCCGGCCACATCGGCCAATATGGACGATGGATATTGGGAAGCGGCTTGAACCACATCGGGCGATACCCGTTCGATGTCGCGCACCACTTCAGGCAAGGCTTTGCCTTCACTCATGAATCACTCCTGTTTATCAATCAATTGGGGACGTTTGAAACCGCAAGGCCACTTCATTTCCAAGGCGTGGCTTCCCAAATGCCTTTGGCAACAGCGGATTGCTGGGTTGCCGTTCGGGCGTAGGCCTCGCTGGACATGTAGGCCATGGGGTTACCTTGCTTGGCCATCAAGGCCTGAAATTCCGGGTTGGCGTTCACTTTTTCAAGCGCTTGCGTCAAGCGCTGAAAGACGGGTTGTGGCAAGCCCTTGGGTGCGACCAGTCCACGAAGCGAAGACATTTGGATGTCGTAACCCAACTCTTTCGCAGTGGGCACATCGGGACGGAAGGGCGAGCGTTGCTCAGACAACACCGCCAAGACGCGAATGTCGTCTTTGTATTTGGTGATCTGACTCAGGGCCATCGTGGCACCCTTGACATGGCCGCCCAAGAGTGCCGTTCGGGCTTGTGCCGCCCCTTTGAAAGGCACCAAATTGAACTGCGCTTGGGTAGCCTTGCTCAACATGATGGCTGAAAAATGGTCGTTGCCACCGAGGGAAGACAAGCCAATGGTGTATGCACCCGGCTGAGCTTTCGCTGCCTTCAAAAAGTCGGCCAGGGTTTGATGCGGCGATGCGGCACTGACCACCACCGTGTTGGGGTCATCGACAAAATTGGCCAAATAGGTGTAGCTGTTGACGTTGTAGTCAGCCTTTCGGTCATAGGTGAGCGCGACGGCAGCTGGCAAGTTGAAGGTGCCCAATGTGTAGCCATCGGGCTTGGCATTGGCCACATGCGAGAAACCAATCTGACCGCCAGCTCCTGGTTCGTTTTTGATGACCACGCTGCTGCCCGCGCCCAGAGCGGCCTCGAGGTATTTGCCCACGGTTCGCGCCATGACATCGGTGCCGCCGCCCGCCGAATAGCCCACGATGATGCTGATGGGCTTGTCGGGATACTCGGCCAACGCTTGGCCGCCAGTTAGTGCGAGCAAAGCCAACAGCAGGGCTTGAAGTTTGGTTTTCATCACGATGCAGTCTCCTTGGTTATGCAGTGAATGCTTCGGCACTGAGCCGATAGCAGCGGGTGGCATTGCGCCAAAACATCTGATCGCGCTCATGGGGCTGAAACGACTGAACCAGACGTTTGAATGCGTTCCATAAGGTGCGGTAACTGAACTGACCTTTGTCCACCGGAAAGTTGCTCTCGAATAAGGTGCGGTGGGTGCCAAATGCCGACAAGCACACATCCAGATAAGGCGACCAGTCTTTGGCCAACTGGACAGAGCTGGGCGGTTGCGGTTCAAGGGCGTAGGCATGTCCCAAAACCTTCAATCCCAAGCCACCCCACTTGAGGTTGACATTGGGCAACTGGGCCAAGGCGGTCATGTCGCGTTGCCAAACGGCAAACACGTCGGGATCGTTGCGACGATAAGGCCCTACCCCTAAGGGCCCACCCAAGTGATTCACCACCAAGGTCAACTCTGGGACTGCAGCGGCCAAGTTCACCACTTCGCTCAATTGGGTGTGATAGGCCCAGACATCGAGGCTCAGGTTTAACCGCGCCAACACGCGAGCCCCTTCAAGATACGCCGGAGTGCTCAGCAACCCACGGGCTGGCGGCATGGGGTTGGACCGCACCCGTGGGTCGTCGTGATAAGCCGTGGTGTTTCGCACCCCACACACTTTCCCCTGTCCTGCGTCCATCAGGGCATGTACCACGGGTTCGACGCGAGCGCCCAATTGCAAATCAGCAAAGGCCACCAAGCCCAATGGATGGTTGGGATGGCCCTGACACCACTTCAGAACGGTTTCCACCTCACCCACCGGTTGCATCTCAACAGGACCGGTTGCTCGATAACCCGTTCGGCATTGCACATAAACGCTGCCTCGCACGTCGTGGCCGTCGGCTACGTCTCGTTGAAAATCGGCGCACAAATAGGTTTGGCCTGGGCGATCCCACAAGTGATGATGGGCATCCAAAATGGCTTGCTCAGGGAACAACACCGCTTCTTGATTCCGCTTCAACCAAGCGTGATTGACTGGGTGATGCAAGGGTTCCCCGCTCATGGCACACCCTCAGGCTTGGGCTGGTCTGACCAGACGCTTTTTCACCAAGGGCCAAACCACCACGGCCACCGTCATCGCCACCAACACTTGGCTGGTGGTATTGACGAACAAGATCGACCAATCACCGCGACCAATTCGCATGGCCAACCTCAGGTTTTCCTCTGCAAAGCCGCCCAAGATGAGCCCCAAAACCACGGGCGGCAAGGGAAACTTCAATTTATCCATCACATACCCAATGAGGCCAAAAAGCATCATGAGGTAAACGTCAAACATGCGGCTGTTGATCGAATAGACACCAATGAACATCAACACCACGATCACCGAACCCAAAAGCGGGCGGGGCAATCGAAGCAGCTTGGCAAAGGAATTGGTCGCCAGCGATCCACCCAAAAAGATCAACAAAATGGCGCCAAACAAAAATTGCCACATGAAGCCAAACACCACTTCAGGTGATTCACGGAAAAGCATGGGGCCAGGCTGCAAGCCATGAATGAGCAAACCACCCAACATCACGGCGGCAACGGCGGTGCCGGGAATGCCCAGAGTGAGCGCAGGAATCAGTGCCGATGCCGTATCCGCGTTGTTGGCGGTTTCAGCTGCAGCAACCCCTTCGGGTTCACCATTGCCCCAGGTTTCAGGGGTCTTGGAGGCACGACGCGCCTCGTTGTAGGCCATGAAGGCAGCCATTGAACCGCCAGCCCCTGGCAAGATCCCAATCCAAATGCCAATGATGGAGCTGCGGATCCAGGTTCGCCAAAAGCGGAACATCTGGGGCAAGGTTTTCCAAATGGGCTCGGTGCCCAAACTTTTGCCGCTGATCCCCTGCGCATGCAAGGGTGACTCCAACAAGTCAATCACCGGTGGGATGGCATACAAGCCCACCAACAAAATGACAATGTTCACGCCATCCAGTAGCTCGAGCCGTTCGAAAGTAAAGCGATCGTTGCCCAAGATGGGGTCTGCACCAACGAGGGAGACGAAAACCCCAAAGCAAGCGCTGACCAAACCCTTGATGACATTGCCGCCCAGCAAAAAGATGATGCTGCACAAGCCAAACACCGCCACCCAAAACACTTCAGCCGATCCAAAAAGCAGCGTGACTTTCGACAAGGGGGGCGCCAGCAACATGAGGGAAAAAGCGCTGGCTACTCCGCCGATGGCCGATGACACCACCGCCACTTGCAAAGCAAAGCCACCTTTACCTTGTTGCGCCATGGGGTAACCATCGAAACTGGTGGCCACAGCAGCAGGCGTTCCAGGAATGCGCAACAACACCGCCGGGATGGCGCCGCCATACATGGCACCGTTGTAGATGCCGGCCATGAGCCCCAAAGCGACCAATGGGTCCAGGCCAAAAGTGAAAGGCAACAAAACCGAGATGGCCATGGTGGCACTCAAGCCCGGTAGTGCACCCACCACAATGCCAGCCAAAACACCCAAAACCACGGCAATGAAATTGGCTGGCGCCAACACACCAGGCAAAGCATGAAGCAAATCGCTATACATGTTCATGTCCTCACGCCGCCCAGAGTTGACC
>JAYPFZ010000075.1:0-2577 GCA_038126555.1 Betaproteobacteria bacterium | reverse complement strand
GCCATAGATGCTGCCCACAACGATGAGCGTTGCCAGCACCAAACCAGGCCCATTCCGATAGCCAAATGCATACGCCAGCGCAGGCACTGACACCGCTGTGCTCAGGTAAAAACCGAGGTATTCCACGCAGACCATATAGACCACGATGCCGATCAAAGCCCCAAGCACCCGATGAGGGGACTCCGTCATGGGCTTGGCGGTTTGCCCACGACTCGCGCTGAGTTGATCCTTCACGAGCAGCACGCCAGCCAGCACCATCAGGGACAGCAACATGGCAATGGGCAGCAAGGCTGACAAGGCCGGTAATTCAGGTGTCAAAGTCAGCAATGCGGCCGAACCTGCAATCAAGCCCATCGCCGTCAGCGTTTCAGGCCGACGCAGGCGATCAAAAAAAGAACGAGTCATGGTGGTCTGCGTGCTGGGTTATTTCCAGGGCTGGGTTTCCCAGGTTTGCTTGGCCAGTTCGTAATAGTCTTTGGTGAGCGACTCAAAGGCCTTACCGGTCACCATTTCCACGGGATTCGCGGTGGCTTGCATGGCCTTGATGAATTCAGGGTCCTTGGCCGATTTTTCAAAGGCTTGAATCAGCTTGGCCTCGATGGCGGCGGGCAGACCTTTGGGCGCCACGATGCCGCGCAATGAACCATTGATCAAATTCACGCCTTGCTCTTTGAACGTGGGCACATTGGTAGCGAATGATGAGCGCTGGTCTTGCGCAATGCCCAGCACATTCAACTCACCTTGAAACTTGGCCACTTCGGAAATGTTGAAGATGCCCATGTTCACGTGCCCCCCCATGACGGCCGTGCGAGCCGGGGCCGAACCTTTGAAGGGCACGATGTTGAAGTTGGCCTGCGACATTTTTTGCAACTTCAACAGCGCAAAGTGATCGTCACCACCCAGGCTGGACATGCCGACGGTCATGGCGCCATTTTGTTTTTTGGCTTCTGTCACCAGTTTCTGAATGGAATCAATGCCACTGGCCTTGGCAGTCACGATGACGTTGGGGTCATTGACCACGTTGGCAATGTAGGTGAAGCTGGTGTGGCTGTATTGCGATTTGCGGTCCACCGTGCGGGCCATCATGCCTGGCAGGTTGAACGTACCCAAGGTGTAGCCATCGGGCTTGGCTTTGGCCAATTCCGTGATGCCAATTTGTCCACTGGCTCCCGGCACGTTTTTGATGACCACAGAAGCGCCGTTGCCCAGGTATTTTTCAATGAAAGGCGCTGCGGTGCGGGCCATGACATCGGTGCCACCACCAGCTGAAAAGCCCACGATGATGGTGATGGGCTTGCTGGGATACGCGTCTTGGGCCTGGACGGGTAAAAGCGCAGCCGCCATACCGAAGCAGGCCAGTGCAGCGATGGAAGGAAGGAACGATCGTTTCATCTAAGGGTCTCCTGTTGCGTTCACGTCGCTTGACGCTTGTTTTGTAGTTCCAACAATGTGGAGTGCGGATTTTTTGCCTCACAATCCATTCAGTCCAATTAATAATTTTTGGAAAACAATAAATTTCATGAATGATTTAGACCTTCGCGACTTGCGCTATTTCGAGACCATTGCCCAAACCGGCAACTTGGCCAAAGCGGCTGAACTCGTGCATCGTTCGCAGCCCGCATTGACCTCGTGCATCCGTCGTTTGGAGTCGGCGCTGAATACACAGTTGTTTGAAAAATCCGGGCGTGGCATTCGACTCACATCGGCGGGTTTGGCCTTGGTCGAACGCGCGAGGGCATTTCGCATGCATGTGCATGAAGCGATCCGATAAATTGCCGACATTGGTTCTGGATCGGCTGGACAAGTGCGCATTGGGGTCTTGCCCACGCTGGCGCGTTTCCTCATGCCACCTTTGTGCCGCGCCTTGTTGGACCAAGCACCTGAGGTGAACATTCAAGCCACGATTGCCCAAAACGATGTACTGGCCAAGTTGCTGCACAGCGGTGAAGTGGATTTGATCCTCACCACCTCCACCCGCGCCAATGCACGCTGGGTCGCCGAGCCTGTGCTGTCCGATGAAGTCGTGGTGGTGGCCGGAATCACGCACCCCATCTTTGAGCAGTCGCGCATCACATTGAACGACTTGTTGCAATACCGGTGGGTGCTGGCCCCCTCAACCGTCGGCACCCGTCAATGGCTGGATCGCGTCTTTCACGATCATGGGCTCCCTGCGCCGCGTGTGCAGATTGAAACCAATCAAATTCTGAACATGCCCACCCTGGTGTGTGGCACCCATTTGCTGGCGTTCACCTCACGACTGCATGTGGCGAACGGCCCGCTGAAAGCCGAACTCAGCGAAGTGCCGCTCAAGGCCACCACCATGAAACGAAGTTTTGATGTGGTTTATCGGTCCGACGGTTATCTTTCACCCGTGACCATTCGCTTGCTGAACTTGCTGAAGTCCCAGGGCAAGCGTTTATTTCAATCCGAGAATGCCAAGCAAGAGGGCGTTTAACAAGACCGCATGAAGCGGCCATTGATCACTCCACCGTCACGGATTACGGTTGCTAGGGGGTAATATCACTACCCCTCTTCCTCCCGGTGCATTCATCCGCTACACCCTGCGAATCATCAAGC
>JAYPFZ010000074.1:0-11987 GCA_038126555.1 Betaproteobacteria bacterium | reverse complement strand
TGGCATCACGCCTGAAGCCTTCGGTGCAATCGGCGCTTTGGTGAACTTCATCGTGGCCTTCGTGGTCGACAAGTTCACCGCTGAGCCGCCCGCTCACATCCAGCAAATGGTGGAAGACGTTCGCGTGCCTCGCGGTGCCGGCGTCGTGACCGGTGGTCACCATTGATTGGTTGACCTGCGTCACCTGACGCTTCGGCTAAGGTGACACAATCAAGCCCTGTTTGCCTCTGGCAGCAGGGCTTTTTTTATTGAACCCAAGGAGACCTCCGTGGTTTTTGATGTGGGCATCGCCCTGACCTGGATCTTGTTTCTGGCCTTGTTTCCCATGGTCTTTTTTTGGTATCGACGGGCCTACCGCATTTGGTTCCAGCGTGACTTTTCCGAAGTGGCACTCAAGCGTGGCGTGTCCCCGGCCAACCCCGAACAATTCGCGCCCTATGCAGCGATCATCAACTTGGTGGCGGGCAGCGTGTGCGTCGTCGTCATCGTGGGTGTGCTCTTGGGCCAGCTGAGTTACGAAACCTGGTCGGCCATGGCGGGCAGCACCATTTGGTGCAAGTTGTTTGCCGACTTTGGCTTGTCGCGTCATGCGCACCTGAAGGCACCCCCGCCCAAAACCGATCAACCTCCCACCGACGCCACCTGAACCTGCTGGCTCCCGCCCATGAACACCGTTGAATGGCTCACCCTTGGCCTGGCCCTCTGTGGGGCCTTGTGCGTCGGGGTGCTGGCCTGGGCTTGGCGGCAAGTTCAGCAACTGCGACGGGCGCAGTTGCAATTGTTGGAGTCGTTCGACCAGCGCCTGGCCGACCCTCGGGGGCAGTTCCCCGTGTTGCAAGCCAGCGATCCCCGTTGGGCCGATTGGGCCGACGCCATGCAGCGCGCCCTCGATCAGCGCAACTCCGCCCTTGACGAAGCCCGTCAGGAACACGCCGAGGCCCTGGAGCGCTCTCGCATCGATCACGCCCGTTGGCTCGCGCTGTTGTCGCGCTGGCCCGAAGCCGTGGTGGTGTGCAATGCGCAGGCCATGGTCTTGCTCTACAACCAAATGGCCCAGCAGTGGGCCAAAGACACCCACGATGCCCAGCACACGGCCGTGGGCGGACGCAGCGCCAGTGGGCTGGGCTTGGGTCGCAGCATCATGGGCTTGCTGGAGCGCAGCGCTTTTGAGCAAGCCGAGCAACAACTCAAAGCCCAAATTGAAGCGGGCGTGGCCATGCCGCAAAGCTCGTGGCTCATGACCACCGAGCAGGGCGAGCTCACGCAAGTGCATCTGGCGCCATTGGCCTTGCACCCGCAAGCCAGCGCCCCCTTGGCCCAAGGCTTCATGTTGCGCTTGGTGCAATCGGGTCGTGCGGAAGCCCAGGCGCTGGAAGTGGCCGAAGCCGATGACGCCGCGCCCTGGGTGGCCATGCAAATGCGCCCTTTGTTTCTGGACGCCGACCTCTTTCACCAACCGCTCACCCATCAGTTCAGCGACGACACCCCGTTGGATCAGATCGTTTTCACCGTGTTCGACACCGAAACCACGGGCCTGCGACCCTCAGAGGGCGACGAAATTTTGCAAATTGGTGCCGTGCGCGTGGTGGGCGGCAAGCTGGTGGGCGCCGAAGTGTTCGACCAGCTGGTGAATCCGGGCCGTCGCATTCCAGAAGCGGGCATTCCCATTCACGGCATCACCGAAGCCATGGTGCAAGACCAACCCCGCTTGGAGCAAGTGCTGCCCAGTTTCCACGCCTTTGTGGGCGACAGCGTGCTGGTGGCGCACAACGCCGCCTTCGACATGCGGTTTTTGCAACTGGGCCAGCGCCGCGTGGGTCTGAAGTTCGACCACCCCGTGCTCGACACCTTGTTGCTGTCGTCATTGATTCACCCCAACCAAAGCTCGCACCGCCTGGATGCCTTGGCCGAGCGCATGGGCATCGAAGTCATCGGCCGACACACGGCCTTGGGCGACGCCTGGGTCACCGCGCAGGTGTGGACGCGCATGCTGCCTGTGCTGGCCCAGCGCGGCATTCGCACCTTGGGCCAAGCGCGCGAGGCCTGTGCCGCCAGCCCCTTGGCGAATTTGGAATATTGAGGGGATCGCGCCTCAGCGGTAACGCTGCGCCAGCGTGGACTGAATGCTGGCAATCAGCTTGAAGGCATCCATGAACTGGGCTTGCTCGAAATGCGAGCGTTCGCGCCAGGGCATGAAGTTGTCGGCTTGGCCCACGGCCTTGTCGCGCCGCACCTGATGCGCAATGCGCATGCCCCCCAAAAAGCTCAAGGCATCGGACAAATCGATGGCGCTTTGCGCGCTGATCTCGCCCGTGCCCGCCTCATTGAGGCGCTCCCACGTGTTCACCGCGGGATGACCCACCGACAGCGCCAGCAAGCGCGCCAGGTCGATGATGGGCACCATGCCGTTGTGCTTGAGGTCCACCGTGCCCGGGTGCTCGCCCGAGCGCGGCAGGCTCACCGTGCCGCGCCAATTGAGTGGCGGGCGGTTTTTGAGCGCATTGCCCACCAAATGGCCGAGGAACAAGGTGTTGCCCCGCGTGCCCGTGAGCACCTCTTGGCGCAGGCTGTCGAGCAATTCGGTTTGCCCCGCCACGGCGCGCACATCAAAAAACACCGAGCTCAGCATCAGCGCCATGGGCTGGGGCACATGCACCCATTTGTGAAACAGCTGCCGCCACGCGCTCACCGGTAAACGCCACTCGGGGTTCATGGCCATCATGTTGCCGGGGCAATACACAAAGCCACAGGCATTCAGCCCATCGCACACCCGGCGGGCCAACTGCTCGAAATACGCGCCGTGTTGCTCGACGTTGAAGGCGTCGTCCATCATCAGCGCGTTGTCTTGGTCGGACTTGGCGGTTTGCTCGCTGCGCCCCTGTGAGCCCGCCGCCATCCACACGTAAGGCACAGGCGCCGGGCCCAGCTCGGCATGGGCGAGCGCCAGCAAGCGGCGGGTGATGGCATCGGTGATGGTGGTGATGAGCTGGCCCGTGCCACGCGCCGAGGTGTTGGCCTCGTGCAAGTGACGCTGCGCGCGCGTGATGCGCTTGCTGATGCGCACCAAATCTTCCAGGCGCTGGGCCTGCTGCACCTCGGCCGCCAAAAACACGGGCGAAGCGCTTTCGTGAATGATGAGGTCGGAGCTGCTCACCAGGCCCACGCACACGCCATTGCGCATCACCGGCACGTGGTGAATGTGGTCGCGGGCCATGGCCAGCAAAGCCATGAACGCGGGGTCGCGGGCGTCCATCACGATGAGGTCGGTGGTGGCAATGTCCAGCGCGGGAGCGAGCGGCGACTTGCCCACAGCCAACACGCGGTTGCGCAAGTCGCGGTCGGTGACGATGCCCGCCAGCTGATGCGAGGTCGGGTCGATGAGCAACACCGACGAGACATTTTTTTGGCTCATCTGCTGCGCCACCTCGGTGATGGACGCCGTTGGCGGGAGGCTCACCAACTCGTGGTGCACCCAGTCTTCGAGGGAGGTGTTGAACAAATGCGATTCGGACACGGCAAGATTCCAAAGTATTCGTGAAATTCCATCTTCTCAGATTTCCGCCAGAAATCCCTGATTCATCTCAGGGCCAAACAGCCCTCAATTCACCGCCCAATCGAGGGCATTGCGCCTGCCTAGAATGACTGCCTCCCATCGATTTGAGGCCACCATGACACAGGGAAGCATCCGCATTCGCGGCGCTCGCCAGCACAACCTGAAAAACCTCAACGTGGACTTGCACACCGGCGAGCTCACGGTGGTCACCGGCCCCAGCGGTTCGGGCAAGTCCAGCTTGGTGTTCGACACCTTGTATGCCGAGGGCCAGCGTCGCTATGTCGAGACTTTCAGCGCCTATGCCCGGCAATTCCTCGACCGCATGGACCGCCCGCAAGTCGATGCGGTGGAGGGCGTGCCCCCAGCCATTGCCATCGACCAAACCAACCCGGTTCGCAGCTCTCGCTCCACCGTGGGCACCATGACCGAGCTCAACGACCACCTCAAGCTCCTCTTTGCCCGCTGTGCCCATTTGCACGACCAAGACACCGGTGAGGCCGTGCGCGAAGACAACGCGCAAACCATTTGGGCCGATTGGTGCCAGCGCCTGGGCCAAACGCCCGCGCGCGTGCTCATCACCTTTCCTGTGGCCTTGCCCGCCAACACCACCGACGACGAAATCACCCAATGGCTCAGTGCCAGCGGCTTCACCCGCATTCACGGCCAGCGCATCGAGGGCGATCGCAAGTGGCTCAACGTGGTGGCCGACCGCCTGCGTTGGCCCCAAGCCGATGCCACCCGCGCCATGGAGGCCTTGGAGCTGGCCCTCAAGCGTGGGGCCGGTCATGTGGACATTTGGGTCACGCCCACGGGCTCCGACGACACCCCCGAGGCCGAGCAGCACTGGCCGTATTCCAGCGGTTTGCACCACCCCGGCAGTGGCCGCCACTACAGCGCGCCCACGCCCTCGATGTTCTCTTTCAACTCGCCCGCTGGGGCGTGCGAAACCTGCCGCGGCTTTGGCCGTGTGATTGGGGTGGACTGGGGCTTGGTCATTCCCGACGAGCGCCTCACCTTGCGTGCGGGGGCCATCAAGACCATTCAAACCCCCGCCTGGAAAGAATGCCAAGACGACTTGATGCGCCACGCCGAGGCCGCGGGCATTCCCCGCGACACCCCGTGGAACAAGCTCAGCGACGAGCACCGCCATTGGGTGCTGGAAGGCAGCCCCAACTGGAAGGGCAAGTGGAACCAGCAGTGGTATGGCATTCGGCGGTTTTTTGGCTACCTCGAGTCCAAAGCCTACAAGATGCACATTCGGGTGCTGCTCTCCAAATACCGCTCTTACACCACCTGCCCCGATTGCGAAGGCGCGCGCCTGAAAACCGAAAGCCTGTTGTGGCGCATTGGCCAAAGCCCGGCGCCTCAGGGGCACACGCCGTTTCGGCCGCACGGGGTGGCATGGAGCCCCGAGTGCTTGCAAGCCCTGCCGGGTTTGAGCCTGCACGACCTCATGCTCATGCCCTTGTCGGAGCTGCGCGACTGGTTCGACGCCTTCGCCAACGACCCCTTGGCCTTGGGCGAGGGCGCGGCCGAGCGCCAAGCCATGCACGTGCTGATGGAAGAAATTCAAAGCCGCTTGCGCTTTTTGTGCGATGTGGGCTTGGGCTACCTCACGCTGGATCGCCAAAGCCGAACCTTGTCGGGCGGCGAGGTGCAGCGCATCAACCTCACCACCGCATTGGGCACTTCGCTCACCAACACCTTGTTTGTGCTCGATGAGCCCAGCATTGGTTTGCATCCGCGCGACATGGACCGCATCAACCGCGCCATGCTGCGCCTGCGCGATGCGGGCAACACGCTGGTGGTGGTGGAGCACGACCCCGCCGTGATGTGGGCCGCCGACCGGGTGATCGACATGGGCCCGGGCCCCGGCGAGCGCGGCGGCGACATTGTGTTTGACGGCACGCCCGAAGCCCTGCGCCAGGCCGACACCCTCACCGGGGCTTACTTGGGCTCGCGCAAACAAGTGGGCATGGGGCTCAAGCGCTTGGTGAGCGACAACACGCCCCGCCTCATTCTGGAAGGCGCGCGCGAGCACAACCTGAAAAACCTGTCCATCGAGTTTCCATTGCAGCGCATGGTGTGCGTCACCGGCGTGAGCGGCTCGGGCAAGTCCACCCTCATTCAAGACATCTTGGCCCCGGCGCTCATGCGCCACTTTGGGCAGTCCACCGAAAGCCCGGGTGCGCACGACCGCCTGCTGGGTGCCGACCACCTGAGCGGGGTGGTGTTTGTGGATCAATCCCCCATTGGCAAAACCGCACGCTCCAACCCCGTGAGCCATGTGGGCGCATGGGACGCCGTGCGCGCCTTGTTTGCCAACACCGCCTTGTCGCGCCAGCGCAGCTACACCGCCAGCAAGTTCAGCTTCAACAGCGGCGATGGCCGTTGCCCCACTTGCTCGGGCTCGGGCTTCGAGCACGTGGAAATGCAGTTCCTCAGCGATGTGTATTTGCGCTGCCCAGACTGCCTGGGCCAACGCTACCGACCCGAGGTGCTGGAGGTGGTGATCGAGCGCGCTCCAGCGCCCGGCCAAGCCCCCAAGGCCTACAACGTGGCCGATGTGCTGGCCCTCACCGTGAGCGAGGCCGTGCAGGTGTTTGCCCACGACCGCGAGGTGGTGCGCGCCCTGCAACCCATTGTGGATGTGGGCTTGGAATACGTGCGCTTGGGTCAGCCCGTGCCCACGCTGTCGGGCGGCGAGGCCCAGCGCCTGAAACTGGCCGGTCACTTGGCCGATGCCGCCAAAACCACCAGTGCCTCGCGCCAGCGCGTGGCCCGCAAAGGCCTGCTGTTTTTGTTCGACGAACCCACCACCGGCTTGCACTTCGACGACATCGCCAAGCTGCTGCGCGCCCTGCGCCGCTTGCTCGATGAAGGGCATTCGCTCATCGTGATCGAACACAACCTCGACGTGATTCGCGCCAGCGACTGGCTCATCGACCTGGGCCCCGAAGGCGGCGCCCTGGGCGGCCAACTGGTGGCCGAAGGCCCCCCCGAAACCGTGCGCGAGATGCCCCATTCCCACACCGGCCAAGCCCTGCAGCACTACGCCGAACAAATGGGAGAAATAAATGGGGTCAGGTTACATTTTCCGGCCCGCGAAGACGCCGCTGGCGCCCGAGCCAGCAGCGCTGCGCGTGCGCCCGCTGCCATTCAAATCGTGAATGCACGCGAGCACAACCTGAAAGGCTTGAGCGTGGACATTCCACGCGGCAAGTTCAACGTCATCACCGGGGTGAGCGGTTCGGGCAAGTCCACGCTTGCCTTCGATATCTTGTTCAACGAAGGCCAACGTCGCTACCTCGAAAGCCTCAACGCCTACGCGCGCAGCATCGTGCAGCCCGCAGGCCGACCCGAAGTGGATGCGGTGTATGGCATTCCGCCCACCGTGGCCATCGAGCAGCGCTTGTCGCGCGGTGGGCGCAAATCCACCGTGGGCACCACCACCGAGGTGTGGCATTTCTTGCGCTTGTTGTTTGTGAAGCTGGGCACCCAGCATTGCATTCACGACGACGCCCCCGTGGCCCCGCAAAGCCTGGAGCGCATCGTGGCGCAATGCCTCACGCGCTACAAGGGTCAGCATGTGGGCATCTTGGCCCCGCTGGTGGTCAACCGCAAAGGCGTTTACACCGAATGGGCCGAGTGGGCCAAGGCCCGTGGGCACAGCCATTTGCGGGTGGACGGGGAGTTCTTGCCCACCCAAGGTTTCCCGCGCCTGGATCGCTTCAAGGAACACAACATCGAACTGCCCGTGGCCAGCTTGGACGTGAGCCCCCAGCACGAAGCCGAGTTGCGCCAAGCGCTGGAGGTGGCGCTGGTGCACGGCAAAGGCGTGGTGCAGGTGATCAGTGGCATTGAAGGCTTGCGCGACGCCATGGTGCGTGGCGAATCGGTGGCGCAGCTGGGGGAGGTGACCACCTTCTCGACACGCCGCGCCTGCCCCGAGTGCGCCACCTCGTATGCCGAACTCGACCCGCGCCTGTTCTCTTACAACAGCAAGCACGGCTGGTGCCCCGATTGCGTGGGCACCGGCCTGAAGCTCACCCGCGAACAACGCAAGGTGATGGACGACACCCAGCGCGACGACCAAAACAAAGGGCGCGAGCAATCGTTTGCAGAACCCGAGTTGGACGAAGTGAGCGACGCCCCATGCCCCAGCTGCGAAGGCACGCGCCTGAACCCCACCGCCCGCGCCGTGCGTTTTGGCGGCCATCGCATCACCGACTTGGCCCGCCTGAGCGTGTTTGACTTGCAGCGCTGGGTGAACCAGCTCGCCCTCGAAGGCCGCGAAGCCGACATTGCCCGCGACCTCGTGCCCGAAATCGCCTCGCGCCTGTCCTTCCTGGCCAGCGTGGGCTTGGGCTACCTCACCTTGGATCGGGGCGCGCACACGCTGAGCGGCGGCGAGTCGCAACGCATTCGCTTGGCCGCGCAATTGGGCAGCAACTTGCAAGGCGTGTGCTACGTGCTCGACGAGCCCACCATTGGCTTGCACGCCCGCGACAACGGCATTTTGTTGGGCGCCCTCAAAACCCTGAGCGACCAAGGCAACACCTTGGTGGTGGTGGAGCACGACCAAGACACCATTCGCCACGCCGAGCACGTGATTGACATTGGCCCCAGCGCCGGGCGTCGAGGCGGCCGTTTGGTGGCCCAAGGCGCGGTGGCCGACATTCAGGCCAACGCCGAATCCCTCACCGGCCGCTATTTGCGTGAAGCCATGCGCCACCCCTTGCAAGCGCGACGCCCGGTGCAAGAGGCCTGGCTCACCGTGCAAGGCGCCAAACTGCACAACCTGCAATCGGTGAACGCCCGCGTGCCCCTGCACCGTTTGGTGGCGGTCACCGGCGTGAGCGGTTCGGGCAAGTCGACGCTGGCGCGCGATGTGTTGCTGGCCAATGTGCAAGCCGCCGTGAGTGCGCGCAAAGCCCCCACCTGGAGCGGCTGCGAAAGCATTGAAGGCTGGCAAGCCGTGGACCGCGTGCTGGAAGTGGACCAAACCCCCATTGGCAAAACCCCGCGCAGCTGCCCCGCCACCTACGTGGGGTTTTGGGACACGATTCGCAAACTGTTTGCCGAAACCCTAGAAGCCAAAGCCCGTGGCTATGGCCCCGGGCGCTTCAGCTTCAACACCGGCGAAGGCCGTTGCCCCAGCTGCGAAGGGCAGGGCATGCGCACCATCGAGATGAGCTTTTTGCCCGATGTGAAAGTGCTGTGCGAAACCTGCAAAGGCATGCGCTTCAACAGCGCCACGCTGGAGGTGACGTGGCGCGGCAAACACATTGGCGATGTGTTGAATTTGTCGGTCGATGAAGCCGTCGCGTTTTTCGAAGCCATGCCCAACATTGCCCACCCCTTGCAATTGCTCAAAGACGTGGGCCTGGGCTACCTCACCTTGGGTCAGCCTTCGCCCACCTTGTCGGGCGGCGAAGCGCAGCGCATCAAGCTGGTGACCGAACTCTCCAAGGTGCGCGACGACATTCGCAAGCGCGGCCAAAAAGCCCCGCACACCTTGTATGTGCTCGACGAGCCCACCGTGGGCCTGCACATGGCCGATGTGGACTTGCTCATTCGCGTGTTGCACCGCTTGGTGGATGCAGGCCACAGCGTGGTGGTGATCGAGCACGACCTCGACGTGGTGGCCGAAGCCGATTGGGTGATCGACCTCGGCCCCGAGGGCGGCGACCAAGGCGGGCGCATTGTGGTGCAAGGCCCACCCGAGGCGGTGGTGAACAGCGGCTCGCACACGGGCGTGGCGTTGCGCCCCTTCTTGCAAGCCGAAGCCCCATGAGCCCAACCCACGACGACAGCCTGCGCGCCTTGTTGCGCGAGCGATTGCACACCCAGTTTGTGGTGGCACGCTTCATGGGCTTGATTGCCAACCAAATGCTCATGGTGGCTTTGGGCTGGCAAATGTATGACCTCACCGGCAGCGCCTGGGATTTGGGCCTGGTGGGCTTGGTGCAGTTTGTGCCGGCCTTGCTGCTCACCTTGCCCGCTGGTCAGTTGGCCGACCGCGTGAACCGTGCCCGCTTGTTTGCCGTGGTGTTGGGTTTGCAAGTGGGCATTGCCGCCACGCTGTGGTCGTCCACCGCCATGGGCTGGGTGAGCCGGGAAGTGATTCTGGGGGTGTCGGTCACCCTCGGTGCGGCGCGCGCTTTTTACATGCCCGCACAACAAGCCCTGACCCCCTTGCTGGTGCCCCGCCACCTCATTCAACGCGCCGTGGCGCTGGCATCGAGCGCCATGCAAATTTCGTCGATTGGTGGCCCGGCTTTGGGGGGCTTGCTCTATGTGTGGGGCCCAGCCACGGTGTATGGCGTGTGCACCGCGCTCATGGGCCTGGCCTTTGCGTTGGCATTTGCCGTGCGGGTTCGGCAGTCGCCCCCCGTGGGTGCAGCCACCTGGGAATCGGCCTTGGCAGGCCTGCATTTCGTGTGGAACAACAAGCTGCTGCTGGGTGCCATTTCGCTGGACTTGTTTGCCGTGCTGTTGGGCGGCGCCACCGCCTTGCTGCCCATTTACGCCAAAGACATTTTGCAAGTGGGCCCCGAGGGCTTGGGCGTGTTGCGTGCGGCCCCAGCCTTGGGCGCGCTCATCATGGCCACGGTGCTCATGCGCTGGCCCATTCGGCGCCATGCCGGGCAACGCTTGTTGCAAGCCGTGGCGGTGTTTGGCTTGGCCACGGTGGTGTTTGGTTTTTCGGAATCGTTTGTGCTGTCGTTTCTGGCGCTGGTGGTGACGGGCGCGGCCGACAACGTGAGCGTGGTCACCCGCATCACCGTGGTGCAACTGGAAACCCCCGACGAAATTCGGGGTCGCGTGTCGGCGGTGAACAGCATCTTCATTGGCGCCTCTAACCAACTGGGCGAATTCGAATCGGGTGCCGTGGCCGCTGCCTTTGGGGCGGTGGCCTCGGTGGTGAGCGGGGGCGTGGGCACCATGTTGGTGGCCTGGGCCTGGGGGCGCTGGTTCCCCAAATTGAAAGCACTGGATCGACTGAAAGACTGAATGGAAACCAACGGATGAACCCCCAAGCAGTGAGTGAATCCTTAAAACAAGCCCTCCACCTGCAACGCCAGGCTTACCTGGCCGCACCCGTGCCCACCGAGGCCGAGCGACGACGCGATTTGCAAGCCCTGCGCCGCTTGGTGCTGGACCACCGCGAGGCCATCGTGCAGGCCATTTCGAACGACTATGGCCACCGCAGTCGACACGAAACCGAGCTGACCGAAATCTTGCCCGTGCTCAAAGACATTGAGCACGCCTTGCGCCACTTGCGCCAGTGGATGCGCGTGCAGCGCCGCAGCGTCGACCGCTTGGCCTTTGGCCTGGCCAGCAACCGCGTGGTGCCCCAGCCCCTGGGCGTGGTGGGCGTGATCGTGCCGTGGAACTTCCCGCTCAACCTGAGCCTGCTGCCCTTGGTGGCGATATTTGCCGCGGGCAACCGTGCACTGGTGAAGATGAGCGAGAACTCGCGCCAACTGGCGGCCTTGCTGATGGCGCAAGCGCCCGCGTATTTCCCACCCGAGAAGCTGCAGTTTTTCGATGAAACCGGTGGCGTGGGCGAAGCGTTTTCGCAATTGCCCTTCGACCACTTGATGTTCACCGGCTCCACCCAAACCGGGCGCTTGGTGATGCAAGCCGCCGCGCAAAACCTGTGCCCCGTGACCTTGGAGTTGGGCGGGCGCTCGCCCGCGCTGGTGGGCCCCGACTTCGATGTCCAAACCGCCGCCGAACGCATTGGGTATGTGAAGTGCCTGAACGCCGGGCAAATTTGCACCTCGGTGAACCATGCGTTTGTGCCGCGCGCCAAACTGCAAGCCTTTGTGGCGCATTTGCAAGCCGTGGTGCCGCAGCGTTATGCCAGCCTCGACAGCCCCGACCTGAGCTCCATCATCGATGCCAAAGCTTATGCGCGACTCACCCACGCCTTGGACCAAGCGCAAGCGCAAGGCGCGACCGTGCTGCCCTTGTTGCCCGGCCCGGCCCGCGACGACGCCCGCCACCGTTTGGCGCCACACGTGGTGTTGAATGCACCACCAGACAGTGAGCTGTTGCAGCGAGAAATCTTTGGCCCCATCTTGCCGGTGCTGCCCTACGACGACGTGGCCGAAGCCTTGACCCAGATTCGCCAGGGCCCAAGGCCGCTGGCCTTTTACCCCTTCACGCACAACCGCCAGCAACTGGCGCACTGGCTGGAGCAGGTGATGTCGGGCGGGGTGAGTGTGAACGATGCCCTGTTTCATGTGGCGCAAGCCGACTTGCCCTTTGGCGGTGTGGGTGCATCGGGCATGGGCCACTATCACGGGCGAGAAGGCTTCGAGACCTTCTCGAAGCTGCGGCCGATTTTTGAGCAAAGCCGGTGGTCGGCCATGGGGTTGCTGTATCCCCCGTATGGCCGCAAGATCGAGGCCTTGTTGGCTTT
>JAYPFZ010000073.1:0-12208 GCA_038126555.1 Betaproteobacteria bacterium | reverse complement strand
CTACCTCATCGACAAGCAAGGCGTGATTCGCTACAAGCACGTGGGGCCGGTGACGCCCGCCATCCTCAACGAGGTCATCTTGCCCCAAGTGCGGCAATGGGGGGGTGCATGATGCGCGCACATGCAAGCTGGCGCGTGGCCGTGTTGGCCGCGTTGTGGGTGGGTGCCCTGTGGGGCCTGACGGGCGCGCGCGCCGAGTCGGCCCAACCCCTGGCCGAAAACCCCGTGGTGGAACGGCGCTTGGTGGCCATTGCCGAAGACTTGCGCTGTTTGGTGTGCCAAAACGAGTCGCTGGCCTCGTCGCGTGCCGACCTCGCCAACGACTTGCGCCGCGAGGTGCGCGGCCTGATCGTGCAAGGCAAAACCGACACCGAAATCAAAGACTACTTGGTGGCGCGCTACGGCGACTTTGTGCTGTATCGCCCGCCCGTGAAAGGCACCACGGTCTTGCTGTGGTTTGGCCCCTTTGCCTTGTTGGGCTTGGCCGTGTTGGTGTTGGTGTGGGTGTTGCGTCAGCGCGCCCGGGCCACGCCCGCCCAAGCCCCCGGCTTGAGCGAGGGTCAGCGCCAGCGTTTGGATCAATTGCTCAAGGACTGAAGTGAATCCGCTACAAATTTTTCTGGCTTGGGCCTTGGTGATGATCGCGGCGGTGGTGGCGGTGTTGTGGTGGCAACTCGCGCGGGCTGCCCGACAAGCCGCCAGCTTGCATGGTCAAAACGAAGAGGCCATTGAGGCCCCCTTGGTGCAGGTGTTCAAAGAACAACTCGCCGACTTGGAGCAGCAACGCCAAGCCGGTGAACTCGACGACGCGCGCTTTGCGCAGGCCAAGGCCGAACTCGAAATGCGCCTCATGGCCGACATCGAGGCCGACGAGGCCGCGCAGGGCCGTCACGCCTCGGCGCACGCGCTGTCTTGGCCCCAGCAATGGACTGGCCGCCGCTTGGCCTGGAGCCTGCTGGCGCTCATGCCGGTGTTGGTGTTGGGCGGGTATCTGGTGTTGGGTCACCCCATGGCCATGGTGCCGCAACAAGCCGTGGAGGCCAATTCGCCCGTCACCCCCGAGCAGCTCGACGCCATGGCCAAGGGCTTGCGCGACAAGCTGGCGCAAGACCCCCAACAAATCGAGGGCTGGACTTTGCTGGCCCGGGTGGAGCGTGCCCGTGGGCAATTCGATGCCGCCGACCAAGCCTTGCAAAAGGCCTTGGCCATCGAGCGCACGCCCGAGCTGTGGCTGGAGCGTGCCGAGGTGCTGGCCCAAAAGCAAAACGGCAAATTCACGGGCGAGCCCTGGCAATTGATTCGTCAGGTTTTGCGTGAAGCGCCGCAAAACGCCAACGCCCTCATCTTGGCGGGCACGGCGTCGTTCAACGATGGCAAGCCGGCCGACGCCGAAGGCTATTGGCTGGAAGCACAAAAGCACTTGCCGCCGCAGTCGCCCGACGCCCAGCCTTTGGCCCGTGCCATCGACCAAGCCCGTGCCGCACAAGGCAAGCCGCCCATGGCTCAGGCCCAAGCCCAGCCCCAGCCGGGAGCGGCCAATGCCCGCGTGGTGGTGCGGGTGGCGGTGTCGCCGGCAGCCAAACAGCAATTTGCGCCGGGTGATGCGGTGTTTGTGTATGCCCAAGCGCCGGGCCAGCGCATGCCGCTGGCGGTGGCGCGCACCACCGTGGGCGAATTGCCCAAGACCTTCGAGCTCACCGACGCCATGGCCATGGCACCCGGCCAAGGCGTGTCCAGCGTGCCTCAGGTGCGCGTGAGTGCCCGCATCTCCAAGTCGGGCAATGCCATTGCCCAGCCTGGCGACTGGGGGCAGGGCGTCGACAACGTGCCCACCGTGGGCGGCAACCCCATTGCGATCACGATTGCAGGCCCCCTGAAATGACAACACCCCGGGCCAGCCGGGGTGTCGTGGGTTGAAAGCCAGCGCAGGGCTCAGGACATGAGCAAACCGTGGCTGCGGGCGTAGTGCAGGGTTTGGGTGCGGCTTTTCACGCCAATGCGGCGGAACAGGCGCCACAGGTGCACCTTGACCGTGTGTTCGCTGATGCTCAATTCGGCAGCGATGTCGCGGTTGGACAAGCCCCGGTCGAGCATGAGGATGAGCTGCTTTTGGCGCTTGGAGAGCTTGACTTCGCCCACCGGCACTTCGCCGTCTTCGTCGGGCTCGCTCAGGCCCAGCATGTCGGAAAACACTTGCGAGATTTCGGCCGAGTCGGTGGACTTTTCCAAATACATGTCGGCGCCGGCTTCGAGGCAGGCGTCGCGCGCTTCGCCCGAGGGCATGGCCGACACCACCACCAGCGGGGTTTCGGGGTAGAGCGACTTCACTTCTTGAATGCCGCTGGCGCCGCGCACACCGGGCAACAACAAGTCGAGCACGAACAATTCGGGCTCGCCGTGCTTGATCAGGGCGGCTTGCAATTCGCTGTATTTTTCGAGCTCGACCACCTTGGCCGAGGGTTTGATGCGACGCAGCAGCATGGCCAGTGCTTGTCGCACCAGCGGATGGTCATCGATCACATAAATGCTCATGGGTCTCTCCGTAGGGTCTCGAGGGGTCAGCGTGTTCAGTAAGACAAGCCCATGGCCGCTCGGACATCTTGCATGGTTTCTTGGGCAACTGATCGTGCCTTTTGGGTTCCAGTGTGAACGATATCACGAACCAGCGACGGTTTCGTAATGAATTGTTCTGCGCGCTCCAGCATGGGTTGCTGTTCGCGCAAGATGCCATCGATCACGGGTTGCTTGCATTCCAGGCAACCAATGCCCGCGCTTTGGCAACCTTTTTGCACCCACTCGCGGGTGGGCGCATCGCTGTAAACCTGATGGAACTGCCACACCGGGCAGCGTGCCGGGTCGCCCGCATCGGTGCGTTTGACGCGCGCCGGGTCGGTGGGCATGCGCTTGACCTTCTGTTCGAGGCTGGCGCGCTCTTCGCGAATGGCAATGGCGTTGCCATAGCTTTTGCTCATCTTGGCGCCATCGAGGCCGGGCAAGCGGCTGGCTTCGGTGAGCAGGGCTTGGGGTTCCACCAAGATGGCCTTGCCCGTGCCTTTGAGGTGGGCTTGCAAGCGCTCGCGGTCGTGGCTGTCGAGTTCGGGCGCGGTGGCCAGATAAGACAGCGCGCCTTCCAAGGCCTTGGCGTCGCCCGCCTCTTGGTAGGCCTTGCGGGTTTTTTCCAGCCGCTTGACGGAGTCTTTGGGCAACTTGGCCAGCGCCGCTTGCACCTTGTCTTCAAAGTGCGGTTCGCGGCCATACAGGTGGTTGAAGCGGCGTGCCGCTTCGCGGGTGAGTTCGACGTGGCTGGCTTGGTCTTCGCCCACCGGCACCCACTTGGCTTTGTAGATCAGGATGTCGGCCGCTTGCAGCAAGGGGTAGCCCAAAAAGCCGTAGGTCGACAAGTCGCGGTCTTTGAGTTTTTCTTGCTGGTCTTTGTAGGTGGGCACGCGTTCGAGCCAGCCCAGGGGCGTGCCCATGGCCAGCAGGGTGAAGAGTTCGGCGTGCTCGGGAATGCGGCTTTGCAAAAACAGCGTGCACTGGTTGGGGTCGAGGCCAGCGGCCAGCCAGTCGATGACCATTTCGTAGACGTTTTGCTCGATCACTTCCCGGTCTTCGTAGTGGGTGGTGAGGGCATGCCAGTCGGCCACGAAATAAAAGCAAGGCATTTGCGATTGCAACTTGACCCAATTTTTCAGGGCCCCGTGGTAGTGGCCCAAGTGCAATGCGCCGGTGGGGCGCATGCCGGACAACGCGCGTTCTTCCATCAGTGAATACTCCCAATCAGGGGCCACAAGGCCCATTCCAACGTGTTCAAGGTGAACGACATCATGGGCCGCAGCCACCACTCGCTCACCACGCCCAGCAGCACCAGCGCCAGGACCACATAAAAACCATAGGGCTCCACGCGCGACACGGTGAGCGCGGCACGCATGGGCAACACGCCCACCAAAATGCGCCCGCCGTCCAGCGGGGGCAGGGGAAAGAGGTTGAAGGCAAACATCACCACGTTGACCAAGATGCCGGCTTGGCAGACATCCAGCCAATAGCGCTCTTGCACCTTGAAATACACCAAGGCATTGAGCACCAGCGCCCAAGCCAGGGCTTGCAGCCAGTTGGATGCCGGGCCGGCCAAGGCCACCAAGGCCATGTCGCGCTTGGGGCGGTGGAGGTTGCGCCAGTTCACGGGCACGGGCTTGGCAAAGCCAAACAAAAACTGCCCGCCGGTGGAGAGGTAAAGCAACAAGGGCATGAGCACCGTGCCAATGGGGTGCACATGGGGCAGGGGGTTGGCGGTCACGCGCCCGAGCATGGCCGCCGTGGGGTCGCCCAAGCGCAAGGCCACATAACCGTGCGCGGCTTCGTGCAGGGTGATGGCAAACAAGACGGGAAGGGCATAGACCGCAAGGGTCTGGATGAGATTGGCGGTGTCCACGGGCCGCATTCTCGCACCGCTGGTGCGCGGGCCGGGCTCAGCCGATCTGGCCGCGCCCTTGGCGAATGAGCAAGTAGTCGCCGCCCGTGGCCATGGGGGTGAGGTCGACCACGGTGGTGGGTTCGTTGGGGCAGGGCCCGGCTTCCAGCACCGCCGCGAGTTGGTGCTCGTAGCGCTCGCGAATGGCTTCGGCATCGTTCAAGGGGTCGTCGTCGCCCGCGGGAATGAGGGTGGAGGCAATCAGGGCCTCGCCATGGGCTTCCAGCAAAGCCTGCACCGTGCGGTGGTCGGGCATGCGCAGGCCAATGGATTTGCGCTGCGGGTGGCAGACCCGGCGCGGCACTTCCTTGGTGGCTTCGAGCAAAAACGTGAAGGCGCCGGGCGTGTGTTGCTTGACCCAACGGAATTGCGCATTGTTCAGTCGGGCATGGTTGGCCAGCTCGCTCATGTCGCGGCACAGCAGCGACAAATGGTGGCGCTCGTCCACACCGCGCAAGCGGCGCAACTGGGTCACCGCGTCTTTGTCATCGAGGTGGCACACCAGGGCGTAGCTGGAGTCGGTGGGCACGGCCAGCAAACCGCCTTTGCGCAGCAACTGCACCGCTTGCTGGATGAGTCGCGGCTGCGGGTTGTCGGGGTGAAGGGAAAACCACTGGGCCATGGCGTTATTGTGCGCGCTGTCGCTGCAAGTAGGCGCTGTGCACCCCGGCGGCCACGCCCGAGGCGGCAATGAGGCCCATGCCAGCGAGTGCAAGGCCTTGGGGCACTTCGCCAAACACCAGCCAGCCGCCCAGCGCGGAAAACGCAATCTGGGCATACATGAAGGGGGTGAGCTGGCTGGCGGGCGCACGCGAATACGCCAGGATGAGGAAGTAATGCCCCAGCGCCCCCATGACGCCCGAGAGCAGCAACAACAACCACACGAACATGGGCAGCTCCACGTTGCCGGGGTTGCCCATGACCACGCCCGCAATCAAGGTGCCCACCCAGCTGGTGTAGAAGTGAATGGTGAGCGGGTCTTCGGTGCGCGTCATGCGCGAGGTGAGGATTTGAAACAGCGCATTGGTGAGCACCAGCAGCAGCGGCAGCCACATGTTGAGCCAGTTCAGGCTGCCACCGGGGCGCACGATGAGCATCGCGCCCATGAGGCCCGAACCCACAAACAACCAGCGCAGCGCGGGCACGTGCTCATGCAAGGCCAAACGCGCCAAGATGGTGACCACCAGGGGCGTGATGAGCACCACCGAAGCGAATTCGCCCATGGGCATGCGCATGAGGCTTAAAAACGCCACCAAACTGCAAGTGACCAACAACAGGCCGCGCACCACATGCCAGCCCAGCATGCCGGTCTTCAGCAAACCCCAGCCGCGCATGGGCGCGAGGTAAGCGGTGGTGAGGATGGACTGGATCAGGTAGCGGATGAACAGCACCAGCATCAGCGATTGCGACTGCAACAAAAACTTGTTGGTGGTGTCCAGTGTGGCGAACGACGCCAGCGCGGCCAGGGTGAAGGCAATGCCCGACCACAGTTGAGAGGACGCCGGGTTCAAGGACTGGGCTCAGTGCTGGATGCGATCGGCGAGGGCTTCCCACACCGGGGGCAAGTCGCCGGGCAGCCAAGGCAAGCCACCCAAATCGATGTGGCTTTCTTCGGGGCTGTGAAAGTCGCTGCCGCGTGAGGCCAGCAAACCAAACTCGCGCGCCACCTCGGCGTAGGTGATGGCGTCTTGCGACGAGTGCGAGCCGGTGACGACTTCGATGCCCTCGCCGCCATGCTGCTTGAACTCGGTGAGCAAGGCGTATTCCTCGGTGGGGCTAAAGCCATAGCGGGCCGGGTGGGCCACGATGGCCAGGCCGCCGCCATCGCGAATCCAGCGCACCGCATCGCCAAGGCGAGCCCATTTGTGCGGCACATAGCCGGGCTTGCCTTCGGTGAGGAAGCGCCGAAACACCTCGTGGGTGGAGCTGCACACGCCGCTTTCCACCAAAAAGCGGGCAAAGTGCGTGCGCGAAATCAGCTCGGGGTTGCCCACAAATTTCAGGGCACCTTCAAAGGCGCCGCGAATGCCCACTTGGGCGAGTTGGTCGGACATTTCTTGCGCCCGCAAGCCGCGACCGCCTCGGGTGCTGGCCAGGCCAGAGGCCATGCGCGGGTCGCTGGCATCAAAGCCCAGGCCCACGATGTGCACGGTTTTGTCGGCAAAGGTGACGGAAATTTCGACGCCGCTGAGGTAGGGCAGTTGCAGCTCGCGCGCCACCTGGGCAGCTTCCAGGCAACCCCCCAGTTCGTCGTGGTCGGTGAGGGCCCACAGCTCGACGCCATTGGCCTTGGCGCGATGCGCCAATTGGGTGGGCGTGAGCGTGCCATCCGACACCACGGAGTGACAGTGCAAATCGGCGTTGAGGATGGCCATGGGGGACATTCTAAAAGCGGGCATCGACCACGCGCAGCTGCACCTCGGTCTGGCCCTGCCAGGTGTTGGACTCCAGGGCAAACAACAGCTCGCATTCGGGCGGCAAAGGCTCGGCGCGGCCAAACCAGATGCCCGCCACGCGCTGGCCGTGCACATCGAGTTGCAGTTTGAGGTGGCGCTCGCCCACCCGGCGTTGTTGCACCACCCGCACGGGGTTGCAAAACAGCGGTTCGGCAAAGCCTTGGCCCCACACCTGTTGGCGCAGCAGCTCGGCGGTGTCCACCGTGAGCCATTCGGGGGCCAAGGGGCCATCGTGGCGCAACACCTGTTGCAAGTCCTCTGGGGCCAGGGTTTCGCTGGCCACTTCGGCCAGGCTGTGCGCAAAGGTGGCGAGGCCATCGCGGTGCAAGGTGCAACCCGCCGCCATGGCGTGCCCGCCAAAGCGTTGCATCAGGCCCGGGTGCCGCTTGCTGATGAGGTCCAGCGCATCGCGCAAATGAAAGCCGGGGATGGAGCGGCCCGAGCCGCGCAACCACTCGGGATGTTGGGCGTTGGCGGCCAGCACAAAGGTGGGGCGGTGCCAAGCCTCTTTGAGGCGCGAGGCCACGATGCCCACCACCCCTTCGTGAAAGCTGGGGTCGAACACACAAAGCGCCGGGGCCGATGCATCGCCCAGGCTGGCTTGGGCCAAAGCCAGCGCGCTGGCGTGCATGTCGGTTTCCAGCTCGCGGCGTTGGCGATTGATGTCATCGAGTTGCTGGGCCAAGTGGCGGGCCTCATGGTCATCGTCGGTGACCAGACACTGAATGCCCATGCGCATGTCGGCCAGACGCCCGGCGGCGTTGATGCGCGGGCCCAGCGCAAAGCCCAAATCGGCGGCGCTGGCGGTGCTGGCCATTCGACCCGACACCTCGAACAAGGCCTGCAAGCCCGGTGGCAGTCGGCCCCGGCGCATGCGCGCCAAGCCCTGTTGCACCCACCGCCGGTTGTGTTCATCCAGCGGCACCACATCGGCCACCGTGCCCAGCGCCACCAGCGGCAACAGGTCATCGAGGCGGGGTTCGGCATCGGCGGCAAAAGCCCCTTGCGCGCGCATCGCAGCGCGCGTGGCCAGCAGCAGCTGAAACATCACGCCCACCCCGCTCAGGTGTTTGCTGGGGTAGTGGCAACCCGGTTGGTTGGGGTTGATCAGGTGCTCGGGCTCGGGCAGGGCTTGCCCGGGCAAATGGTGATCGGTGATGAGCACCTTCAGGCCCAGGGCGCGGGCATGGGCCACGCCCTCCACGCTGGCGATGCCGTTGTCCACCGTGATCAGCCAGTCGGCCCCCAAGGCGTGCACGCGATCGGCAATGGGTGGGGTGAGGCCGTAGCCGTCTTGTGCCCGGTCGGGCACCACAAAGTCCACGTGCAGGGCCCCGAGTCGGCGCAGGCCGCGCAGGCCTACCGCACAGGCGGTGGCGCCGTCGCAGTCGTAATCGGCCACGATCACCAACCGCGCTTGGCTCGCAAGGGCTTGGGCCAGGCTGGCCGCCGCCTCGGCCATGCCTTTGAGCAACAGCGGCGAGGGCATGTGGCTCAGGCTGGGGTCCATGTGCTGGGCGTCGGTGACGCCGCGAGCGCCCCACAGCCGCGCCAGCAAGGGGTGAGGGGCGGGCCCTTGGGCTGGGGTCGCCAAGGGCAAGCCTTCGCGAACCGCCCAGCGGCGCGTCACGCCCATGAGGCCTCCCACAAGCCCAGGGCTTGCAGGGCTTGACCCACGTTCAGGCGACGCCAGCGTTGCCACCACGACAACTGGGTTTGGGTGTCCAACCCATAGCAGCGGCGGTGCGGCCCCAAGCAGGCATGCACCCACAGCGGCGTTTGGGCCGCTTGCGCTTGGGCCCAGGCGTTTTGCAAGGCGGCTTCGGTGGCGGCCAAGCCCTCGGCAGTGCCCTCCCAGCGGTGCACGTCGGGCAATCGATCGGGCAAGGCCAGGTGCGGTTCGCCCAGCCCGTGCACCCACAGCGAGTTCACCGGGGGCAAGCCTTGTTCGGCGCGCTCGTCGTTGATGGGGTGGGTGTAGAACAGCATTTGCATTTCGATGTGCAAGCGACCCAGTGGTGCGGGCCAGGGCTGGGCTTGCATCAGGGCTTGCACATCTTGGCCCGAAGCCCGAGCCAAGCTGAAGGCGGGCCAACCCGAGAGCGCGGGCCCGCTGAGGTGCCAGTGCAAGGGGTCGTGCCAGCTCAGGGTCAGGCCGTCTTCGGCAAACAGCGCTTGGGCCGCCGCCAGCAAGCGGCGCGAATGGTCTTCGCTCAGCGACAAATCGCGGGGCAAGCCCATGTAGGTTTGGCCATTGCCCATTTGCCAGTGGCAGGGCGTGACCCAGGCTTGCCAGCCCGTGGCCTCGGGGTGGGCCTGGGCGGCGCGGGCCCAGTCGTGGGTGCGAGGCAAACCACAGGCCATGGCCTGGGCTTGCTCGACCACGGTGAGGCGGTCGGTGTCGGTGAGGGTGTGGGCGTGTTCAAAGCCGTGGCGATCCCGGGCCCAGCGCGCCAAGGTGGGCGGGCAAGGCAGCGAGAGGACCGACGCGGGCCAAGTGGCGGCGGGGGTGGCCAATTCGGTCACCCAGGCGTTGGTGGGGCGTTGCTCGGGCATGGGGAGGCATTGTCGGTGTTTTCCCGCGCTCGGTCACAATATGCCCATGTCTTCGTTTCAAGGCCCACCGTTTGAAATCGCCTTGGGCTGGCGCTACACCCGCAGTGGTCGTTCCGCCCGGCGCAATGGGTTCATTTCTTTCATCTCCACCGTGTCCATGCTGGGCATTGGCTTGGGCGTGGCGGCCCTGATCATCGTCTTGTCGGTGATGAATGGCTTTCAAAAAGAAGTGCGCGACCGCATGCTGGGCGTGGTGCCCCATGTGCAGGTGTTGCGCACCGATGGCGATGCGCTGGAGAACCCGCAGGCGCTCATGCAAACCCTGCTCACCCAAGGCCGGGCTTTGGGGGTGGTGGCGGTCACCGATGAAGTCGACGGCCAATCGCTGATCGCCCGAGGCGACGCCATGCGCGGCGCCGTGGTGCGGGGCATTGACCCCGAACGCGCGCCCGCCGTGAGCGACGCCTTTGCGCGCTTGGATCCCCAAATCTTGGCGGCCCTCAAGCCGGGCTCGTTTGGCGTGGTGTTGGGCCGCGAGCTGGCCTATGTTTTGGGGGTTTCCGCCGGCGACCAAGTGACCCTGGTGGCCCCGGGTGGGCAAGTGACGCCCGCGGGCACGGTGCCCCGCATGAAGGCCTTGCGCGTGCTGGGCACGCTGGACTCGGGCCACTACGAATACGACGCCACCTTGGCCCTGATGCACAAAGACGATGCCGCGCGCATTTACCGCGTGGCCGGGCCCACCCAAATTCTGGTGCGCCTCAAAGACCCCATGACCGCGCCCCGCGTGGCGCGCGACCTGTTGCCGGTGGTGGGCCTCTCGCACTGGGTGCGCGACTGGACGCACCTGAACCGCACTTGGTTTGCGGCGGTGCAAATTGAAAAACGCATGATGTTCATCATCCTCACCCTCATCGTGGCGGTGGCCGCTTTCAACCTGGTGTCCACCTTGGTGATGACCGTCACCGACAAGCGTGCCGACATCGCCATCTTGCGCACGCTGGGCGCGAGCCCCAGCAGCATCATGGCCATCTTCATGGTGCAAGGCGCGGTGGTGGGCGTGTTGGGCACCTTGGGCGGCATGGGCTTGGGGCTGCTGGTGGCCTTCAACATCGATGTCATCGTGCCGGCGGTGGAGCAGTTGCTGCAACAAAGCTTTTTGCCGCGCGACATCTACCTCATCAGCCGCATGCCCAGCGACCCCCAAGCCAGCGACATCGTGCCCGTGGTGGTGGTGTCGTTGATCATGGCCTTGTTGGCCACGGTGTATCCCAGCTGGCGCGCCAGCCGCACCCAGCCGGTGGAGGCCTTGCGCCATGAGTGAACCCGTGATTCGCGCCCAAGGGGTGACCCGCACCTTCACCACCGGCCCGCATCCCGTGCCGGTGTTGCAAGGCATCGATTTGCAAGTGCTGGCCGGGCAAACCGTCTCGCTGGTGGGCCGTTCGGGCTCGGGCAAAAGCACCTTGTTGCACGCCTTGGGCGGCCTCGACCGCCCCGACGCCGGTCAGGTCTGGTGGGGCGACTGGGCGGTGCGCCACGAGGCCGTGGGCGAGTTGGGTCGACGTCGCAATGCCCACCTGGGTTTCGTCTACCAGTTTCACCACCTCATTGCCGAACTCAGCGCCGAAGACAACGTGGCCATGCCCCTGTGGATTCGTCGCCTGCCCCGGGCCCAAGCCCGCGAGCAGGCGCTGCACGCCTTGGCCCAAGTGGGGCTGGCCGAGCGGGCCCAGCATTTGCCCTCGGAACTCTCGGGGGGCGAGCGCCAGCGCGTGGCCCTGGCTCGGGCTTTGGTGACCCAGCCCGCGTGCGTGCTGGCCGATGAGCCCACGGGCAACCTCGACCGCCAAACCGCCGACCAGGTGTTCGAACTCATGTTGCGTTTGTCGCGCGAGCAGGGCACGGCGTTTGTGCTGGTGACCCACGACGTGGGGTTGGCGCGTCGCTGCGATGTGCAGTGGCACATGAACCAAGGCCGCTTGCAGGCCCCAGAAGAGGAAGCCTGAAATGACCGAGTGGATTGACACGCATTGCCACCTCGACGCCGCTGAGTTCGAGGCAGACCGCGACGCGGTGCGCGCCCAAGCGCGTGAGGCCGGGGTGTCGATGTGCATTTGGCCAGCGGTGCGCGTGGCCGATTTCGAGCGGGTGCAACGCGGCGCACGGGCCCATGGAGATGCCTACGCCCTGGGCATTCACCCCTTGTGCGCGGCCGAGGCCACCGAGGCCGATCTGGCAGCGCTGGATCAAGCCCTGACCGATGCCCGCGACGACCCGAACTTGGTGGCGGTGGGCGAAATTGGCCTCGACGCCTGGGTGCCCGAGGCCCGCGATCGCCAAGCCTGGGACCACCAGGTGCGCCTCTATCGCGAACAACTCAAACTGGCGCGCCGCCATGGTTTGCCCGTGTTGTTGCACGTGCGCAAAAGCGCCGACGCGCTGCTCAAGGGCTTGCGCGACATTCCGGTGTCGGGCGGGGTGGCGCATGCCTTCAATGGCAGTTGGGCGCAGGCCCAGTCCTTCACCGATCGGGGCTTTGTGCTGGGCTTTGGCGGCGCCATCACCCATGAGCGGGCCTTGAATTTGCGACGACTGGCCACCCGTTTGCCCTTGGGTGCGCTGGTGGTGGAAACCGATGCCCCCGACATGCCGCCGAGTTGGTTGTATGTGACCGCCCAAGACCGCCAAGCGGGTCAAGCGCAGGGCCGCAACACCCCGGGCG
>JAYPFZ010000072.1:8585-12245 GCA_038126555.1 Betaproteobacteria bacterium | reverse complement strand
CATACAGGCTCAAGGGGGGCAAGTCCTGCAGCTGCAAGGTGCCGGGGCGCATCCAGTGCGCCACATCGAAAACCTGGGACAAGCTCATGCCAACCACTGATCCCGCATCAGCGCCACCATGCGTTGGGCGGCTTGGCCTCGGTGCGAAATGCGGTTTTTTTCCGCCTCGCTCATTTGGGCAAAGGTTTGTTGGTGCGACTCGATCCACATGACCGGGTCGAAACCAAAACCGTTGTCGCCCATTCGTTCTTGGGTGATGAGGCCAGAGGCCCGCCCCACAGCAATGAGGGGCTCGGGGTCCTGGGGGCTGCGCAAAGCCACCAGGGTGCTCACCAAGGCCGCGCGGCGCTGGGTTTGGCCTTTGAGGTTTTGCAGCAAGGCCGTGACGTTGTGGTCGTCGCCCTTGGGCAACCCATACTGGGTGGCGTAGTAGGCCGTTTGCACGCCGGGCAAGCCACCAAAGGCGTCCACGCACAAGCCCGCGTCGTCTGCAATGGCTGGCAAGCCGGTGAGCTGGCTGGCATGCCGGGCTTTGGCCAAGGCGTTTTCAACAAAGGTGTGAAAAGGCTCTTCGGCCTCGGGAATCGCGAATTCGGATTGGGGCTTCAAGTCCCAGCCCAAGGGGGCAAACAAGGCGTGCAACTCCTTGAGCTTGCCCGCATTGTTGGAAGCCAACACCAACACGCGCATGTCAGGCTTTCAAAGCGTTTTGCTGATGCACCATCAGCGCTTGGATGCCCTTGCGTGCCAAGGCCAGCATGGCTTGCATGTTGGCCTCCGAGAACGGGGCCCCTTCGGCCGTGCCCTGCAACTCCACAAAACCGCCATCGGCAGTCATCACCACGTTCATGTCGGTGTCGCAAGCAGAATCTTCGACATACTCCAGATCGAGCAAGGCTTTCCCACCCAACATGCCCACCGAAATGGCGGCCACCGCTTGGCGAATGGGGTTCTGCGTCACGACGCCCTTGGCCAGCAAGTGGTTCACGGCGTCTTGGGCGGCCACAAAGGCACCGGTGATGCTGGCGGTGCGGGTGCCGCCATCGGCTTGCAGCACATCGCAGTCCAAGGTGATGGTTCGCTCGCCCAAGGCCTTCAGGTCGAACACCGCGCGCAACGAGCGGCCAATCAGGCGCTGAATTTCCTGGGTGCGGCCCGACTGCTTGCCTTTGGCGGCTTCGCGGTCTGAGCGCGTGTGGGTGGCGCGGGGCAACATGCCGTATTCGGCCGTCACCCAGCCCTCCCCCGTGCCCCGTCGGTGTGGCGGCACGCGCTCTTCCACAGACGCCGTGCACAGCACGCGGGTTTGGCCCATTTCGATCAACACCGAACCCTCGGCATGGCGGGTGAAACCCCGGGTGATGCGGACCTGGCGCAAGGCATCAGGGGCACGTTCAATTCGTGAAGCGAGGTCGGTCATGGGGTCTCCAAGGGGGTCAATGTCGGCTGAAACAAACCGTCATTCTCCGACACGGCCCGAGGCTGAGATAATTTTGCATGGATCAAAGGCTTTCCTCGATGAATTTGCACAGCATGACCGGTTTTGGCAGCGCCCAGGGCGACTTGGGTGAAATGGCCAACCGGCCTGAATGGCAAGGCATGCGCCTGTCGCTGGACATCCGTTCGGTGAACAGCCGCTTCCTCGACTTCTCTTGCCGCCTGCCCGAAGATTGGCGCGCCCTAGAGGCTGGCTTTCGCGAAGCGGTGAGCCGCCAACTGGCCCGAGGCAAAGTGGAAGTTCGTGTGGCCTATGCCCTCAAAAACGGCAGCGGTAGCGCCACCCAAACGCCCAGCGCCTGGCATCAGCTCAAGGCTCGCCAAGACGCCATCTTGGCCTACTTCCCCCAAGCACGCCCTTTGTCGGTGGCCGACGTTTTGCGTTGGGACGACACCGATTGGCCCGAATGCAGCGAGCTGGAAAAGCCGCTGATGGCGCTGTGCGAAGAAGCCCTGCAGGCGCTAACGGCGGCCAGGCTGCATGAGGGTTCCCAGCTGGGGCTGGCCATGTTGGAGCGACTGGCTCAACTGCGTGCGCTGGCCGCTCAAGCCCAGCCTTTGGTGCCCGAATGGGTGAATCAGCAGCAACAGCGTTTTTTGCAGCGCTGGGGCGAGGCCATGGCGTCCACCGGCCAGGCGGTGAGCGCGCAAGCGGCGCAAGAGCGCGCACTGACCGAGGCCACCGCACATGCTTTGCGTGTCGACGTGAGCGAAGAAATCACTCGCCTACAAGCCCACATCGACACCTTGGAGGCGACCCTCACCGGTGCGCACCAACCCAAGGGCGTGGGCAAGCGGCTGGACTTCCTCATTCAGGAATTGCATCGCGAAGCCAATACCCTGGGCTCCAAATCCTCGACCCTGGCCCTCTCTTCCATCTCGGTTGAGATGAAGGTCTTGATTGAACAATTGCGTGAACAAGTGCAGAACATCGAATGAACCCCAACACCCCCGGAAACCTATTCGTCGTGGCAGCCCCGAGTGGCACGGGCAAGTCCAGCCTGGTCAAGGCCCTCATGGAACTGGACGCGCAAGTCAAGCCCTCCATCTCCCACACCACACGGGCCCCCAGAGGTCAAGAGATCAATGGGCGTGAGTATTTTTTCGTGACCGATGAAGCCTTCAGCCAAATGGTGGATGAAGCTCAATTTGTGGAATGGGCCAGCGTGCATGGCCATCGCTACGGCACCTCGCGAGCGGCCATTGAAGCGCGCATGAGCCAGGGCGGCGATGTGATTTTGGAAATCGACTTCCAAGGGGCCTTGCAAATCAAACGCATTTTTCAGCACGCGGTGCTGATCTTCATCTTGCCGCCCAGCTGGGAAGAACTCCGTGGCCGCTTGATGCGCCGCGGCGAAGACAAGCCCGAGGTGATTGAGCTGCGCTTGCGCAATGCCGCAGAGGAGATGGCCCATGCCCACGATTTCGACTTCGTTATAATCAACGAGGTTTTTGAGCGTGCTTTGTTTGACCTCAAAGCCATTGTTCATGCCCAGCGGCTGAGCTTTCAAGCCCAACGAACCAGCCGCCCCGAAGTCTTTCAAAACCTCAACCTCTGAGAACCCAAATGGCCCGAATCACCGTCGAAGATTGCCTCGAAAAAATCCCCAATCGCTTTCAATTGGTTTTGGCTGCCACCTATCGCGCTCGGATGCTGAGCCAAGGCCACACCGCCAAGCTCGAAAGCAAAAACAAGCCTGGCGTGACCGCCCTTCGCGAAATTGCGGCCGGCCATGTCGGTCTCGAAATGCTGAAAAAAGTCCCCGGTTGAGCCCAGCTCACCCCCAGCAAGCACCTTCGGGTGCTTTTTTTACGCCCAATACCTTTGACTTACTCCGTCACCCCCGGCCACGCTGGGGAACAGCCTTCGCGATAAAGTAGCGGCATGACGACTTCCTCATTGCCTCCCACCGAGATGGATTCAGCGGCACAGGCTGCTGCGGCCAGCTTCCAAAGCCTGGTGGATCAGCTCGGCTACATGAGCAGCGATGATGTGGAGTTGGTGCGCCAAGCCTACCGACTGGCCGATGAAGCCCACCTCGGCGTCACGCGCAAAAGTGGGGAGCCCTACATCACCCACCCCATTGCAGTGGCTGTTCAGTGTGCCCAGTGGCAACTCGATTCACAGGCCATCATGGCCGCGTTGTTGCACGATGTGATTGA
>JAYPFZ010000072.1:0-8575 GCA_038126555.1 Betaproteobacteria bacterium | reverse complement strand
CCAAGGCCGAGCTTTTGGAGCGTTTTGGGCCCAGCGTGGCCGATTTGGTCGACGGCCTCACCAAGCTCGACAAGCTCAACTTCAACACCAAAGAAGAAGGCCAATCCGAGTCGTTCAGAAAAATGCTGCTGGCCATGGCGCAAGACGTGCGCGTGATTCTGGTCAAGCTGGCTGACCGCTGGCACAACATGCGCACCCTGGGCAGCATGGCTTCCCATCGGCGCAAAGCCATCAGTGCTGAAACGCTGGAGGTGTATGCCCCCATTGCCAACCGACTCGGCTTGAATCACGCCTACCGCGAGCTGCAAGAGTTGTCGTTTCAGCACCTGAACCCTTGGCGGCATCAGGTGCTGGAAAAGGCAGTGCTCAGGGCCCGCAAGCGTCGCAGCGATTTGATGCGAGTGGTGCAAGAGTCCGTCGAGAAGGTGTTTGGCCAAGCGGGCATCACCGTTGGCATTGAATTTCGTGAAAAAACCCTCTACTCCATCTACCGCAAGATGGAGGCCAAGCACTTGAGCTTTGCGCAGGTGACCGACATTTTTGGCATGCGGCTGATCGTGCCCAAGGCCATCGACTGCTACACGGCCCTGGGTTTGCTGCACCAGTTGTTCAAGCCGGTGCCCGGCAAGTTCAAGGACCACATCGCCATTCCCAAGGTCAATGGCTATCAGTCGCTGCACACCACCGTGGTTGGGCCTGCTGGGGTCAACATCGAATTTCAAATGCGCACCGAAGAAATGCACCGCGTGGCCGAAGCCGGGGTGGCAGCGCATTGGCTCTACAAATCGAATGTGCACGACCCCTCTGGGCGCGAGCAACAAGGCACCCTCTGGCTGCAGTCCTTGCTCGAAATTCAAAGCGAAACCCGCGATGCCACCGAGTTTTGGGACCACATCAAAGTCGACCTCTTCCCCGACGCCGTGTATGTCTTCACACCCAAGGGACGCATCATGGCGCTGCCTCGGGGGGCGACGGTCATTGACTTTGCCTATGCGGTGCACAGCAACGTGGGCGACTGCGCGATTGCCGCCAAGGTCAATGGCTCGCAGGTGCCGCTGCGCACCGAACTGGAAAACGGTCATGTGGTGGAAGTCATCACGTCCACGGTTCCGGCACCCAACCCCGCTTGGCTGGGGTTTGTGCGAACGGGCCGCGCGCGCAGCAAGATTCGCCATTTCTTGAAAACCCGCGCGCAGTCCGAAGCCCCGGCCATGGGAGAAAAGCTGCTCTCGCAAGCGGTTCGCGCCGAAGGCCTCGAGCGCTTGCCCCCCAACGACGAGGCCAATGCCGAGATCTGGGACAAGTTGCTCAAATTCACTGGAACCAAAAGCCAGGACGAGCTGTTCACCGACATTGGCATGGGCAAACGGGTCGCCAGCATCGTGGCCAAACGCCTGGTGGCGCTCTTGGTCGAATCGGGCGTCAAACCCGATTTGTTGCTCATCAGCAAGGAGCGCTTCACGGCACACGAAACCCTGTCTCAGGGCAGCGTCACCGTCGATGGCAGCGAGAACACCTCGGTTCAATTTGGCAAATGCTGCCACCCCATTCCGGGCGACGACATCGTGGGCTATTTGGGTCGTGGCGAAGGGCTGGTCATCCATCGCCAGTCGTGCGACACCGCCCAGCGGCTGCAAAGCAAAGATGCCGAACGCTTCATGGCCGTGGAATGGTCTGAAGAGCCCGCTCGCAGCTTTGAAGCACCCATTGTGGTGACGGTCAATAACGGCAAGGGTTTGTTGGCCCGATTGGCGTCGGCCATTGCCTCTGCTGAGGCAGACATCAACCAGGTGAACATGCCCGACGAGGTCAAGGGCCAAGAAACCACCGAGCTTCGCTTTGTCATCTCGGTGCGTGACCTCGACCACCTCGACAGCGTCATGCGCAATTTGGGCTGGATTCCCTCAGTGACCCAAGTTCGTCGCAGCTAAAGGGTAGCTCACCGACACCACCTCCAGCTCACGCAGGCCGCTGGGGGTTTGCAACCGCACCACATCCCCCACCCTGGCCTTGAGCAAGGCTTTGGCGATGGGGGAAATCCAAGTCACTTCACCTTTGGCACTATCGGCTTCATCGATCCCCAAAATGGTGATGGTGAATGCCTCGCCTTGATCGTCCTCGCAGGTGACCGTGGCGCCAAAAAACACCTGATCGTGGCCATGGTGAACGCTGGGGTCAACCACTTCTGCAATTTCCAGGCGCTTGGTCAAGAAGCGAATGCGCCGGTCGATTTCGCGCAACCGTTTTTTGCCATAGAGGTAGTCCCCGTTTTCAGACCGGTCGCCATTGCTGGCGGCCCAACTCACGATCTCCACCACCTGGGGCCGCTCCACATCGATCAACTGCAGCAACTCGGTGCGCAATCGCTCATGCCCCGCTGGGGTCATGTAATTTTTGCCACCTGGCGCTGTCGATGGGGCTGAGGCCTCGTCCTCATCGTCGGGCTCGGTTTCGCGGGTGAAGGCTTTGCTCATGGTTCGTGGCGGGTGCTCAAGTCCTTGAGCGTCCGTCCGATTCTCTGGACAGTCTTCGAAGGATCTTGATCATGAAAGTCATTTCATCCGCCATTGTCATCGGTTTCATGACCGTGCTCGGTGGCTGCTCCACCGTGGTGGAAGGCCGTTACCAAAGCATTGAGCTCACCACGCGCTGTGGCGCTACGCCAGTGCCTGCACAGTGCACGTTGCAAAATGAAAACGGCGCTTGGCGAACCCAAACGCCCAACCACGTGGTGATTCAGCGAGGCTATGGCGACCTCGAGATTGCTTGCGAAAGCGGCAACTTCGATATCCACCACACGCGGGTGAAGTCCAAGGTCAGCGACAGCCATTTGCTCAATGCGTTCAACCTGGGCACCATGGCCATTGTGGATGTGGGCACCGGCGCTGGTTATGCCTACCCCAAACGCATTGATTTCAACGTGCCCGTTTGCCACTTGGCTGGCCACATGGACAACCGTTAAGCGGCGTTAAGGGCGCACTCAAGCGGCCTTGGGCGGTTGGAGTTCGTCCCAGGTGCTCATGGCTTCGGCGGCATACATGAGTGCGGGCCCACCGCCCATGTAGACACAAATGCCCAATGCCTCTTCGACTTCTTGGCGGGTTGCGCCCAGGCGCTGCAAGGCTTTCATGTGAAAGCCAATGCAGCCCGAACAACGTTGTGAAACGCCAATGGCCAAAGCAATCAGCTCTTTTTGCTTGGCGTCGATGGCGCCAGGGGCCAAGGCGGCTTGCGCCAACTGAGAAAACCCTTGGGTCACGGCGGGCTGGGCGCGACGGAATTCGGCCAGATTCGCATTGATGCTGGCCATGAGTCCGATGTGGTCGAAGTTGCTCATAAATCTCCCGATACAACAACGTTCAGTTTGCACTCGGGAGCGAACACCGCGCCTGCTTTAGATCAAGCCCGATCGCTTCTCAACGCTCGGGGCGAGGCACTTTGAACCATGCGGCATACATGGCGGGCAAGGCCAGCAAGGTCAATGCCGTTGCCACGATCAAGCCGCCCATGATGGCCACCGCCATGGGCCCCCAAAACACACTTCGCGACAGTGGAATCATGGCCAACACGGCCGCTGCAGCGGTGAGCACAATGGGGCGCAAACGACGCACGGCGGCCTCCACAATGGCCTGCCAAGGCGGCACCCCCTGCGCACGGTCTTGCTCAATTTGGTCGATCAAGATGACCGAGTTGCGCTGAATCATGCCCATGAGGGCAATCACCCCCAGCAGGGCCACAAAGCCAAAGGGGCGATCCAGGGCCAACAAGGCCCCGGCAACGCCAGCCATGCCCAAGGGGCCCGTGAGGAACACCAACATGGCTCGGCTGAAACTCTGCAGCTGAATCATCAACAGGGTGAACACGATGAAGAGCATCAAGGGCACACCCGCAGCAATGGATGCTGAGCCTTTGGCACTCTCTTCAACGGCACCTGCCAAGGCGATGCGATCGTCGGTTTCGCCTGCGGCATGCCATTTCGCTTCAAGCGCTCGCAACGCAGGCAACAGTTGAGTGGTCACGGTGGCGCCTTGCAGGCCTTCCACCACATCCGACTGCACCGTGATGGCAAATTCACGACCCTGACGCCACATCACCCCAGGCTCCCAGCTCAACTGGGGTTGCGCGATTTGACTCAAGGGAATGTTCTTCCCGCTGGCAGTGGGCACATACAACTGGCCCAGTGCTTCGGGTTGATTGCGCTCGTTGAGGGGCGATCGAACGATCACATCCAACAGCTTGTCACCCTCGCGGTATTGCCCCACAGCAACCCCACTGAGTTGCAATTGCAAGGCTTGTGCAATCGACTGGCTGCTCACACCCAATGCCCTGGCCTTGTCTTGATCGAGGTTCAAGCGAAGCGTTTTGATCGACTCGTTCCAGTTGTCGTTGACGTTGCGGGTGTTCGGATTGGCCCGCATCAGGTCTTTCATGGCCTCGGCTTTTTCACGCAAACGCTCGGGGCTGGGGCCACTGACCCGAAACTGCACGGGATAAGGCACGGGCGGGCCATTGGGCAGCAATTTCACTCGGGCACGAACCTCTGGGAATTCTTTGGCCATCAAGGCTGGCAATTCTTGCGTGAGGCTGCTGCGTCGGCTCAAACTGTCGGGCAAAACAATGAACTGCGCCACGTTGCTTTGCGGAAAAATCTGGTCCAAGGGCAAATAAAAACGGGGAACCCCAGAGCCAACCCAAGTGGTCACCGATTCGACTTGCGACAACTGAGCCAACCGAGCCTCGACGCGCAAGGCAATGGCCTCAGTGTGGGCGTAAGAGCTGCCCTCGGGAGTCCAAATATCCATCAGGATCTCGGGCCGGCTGGAGTCGGGGAAAAATTGCTGCTGCACCTTGCCCATGCCAACCAAGCCCAGCACAAACAGCAGAATGGTCAGCCCAATGGTTTTCCAGCGATGGGTGACACACCAGGTCACCCACTTTCGAAAGGCGCGGTAAAACGGCGTGTCGAACAATTCGGTGCTCTCATGCCGGCCCGGCAGCAAGTGCTCAGGGCGCTTAAGCAACAACGAGCCCAAATACGGCACAAACACCACCGAGGCCAGCCAAGAAATGATCAAGGCAATCACGGTGACGGCAAAGATGGCGAAGGTGTATTCCCCCGTGACCGACTTCGCAATGCCAATGGGCAAAAACCCAGCAGCCGTGATCAGGGTGCCGGTGAGCATGGGCATGGCCGTGAGCTCGTAGGCAAAGGTCGCCGCACGAAACTTATCGTGTCCTTCCTCGATTTTTCGCACCATCATTTCCACCGCGATGATGGCGTCGTCCACCAGCAACCCCAGGGCAATGATGAGCGAGCCCAAAGAAATTTTGTGCAGGCCAATGCCCAGATAGTGCATGAACAAAAAGGTTACGGCCAACACCAAGGGAATGGTGATGCCCACCACCAGGCCTGGCCTCATGTCCAAGATCCAGCGGCGATGCAAGGGGTGCACACCCGGTCGACGATGCAGACCCAGGGACAGAAAGCTGACCCCCAACACAATCACGACCGCCTCGATCAACACCTTGAGAAACTCGTTCACCGAACGGGAGACGGCTTTGGGTTGGTCTTGCACATTCTCCAAGCGCAGGCCCACAGGCAACTGGGCGGCAATACCGGGCAAGGCCTTAGCCAACGAGTGACCCAAGGCGATGATGTCTCCGCCCTTGGCCATGCTCAAACCCAGGGCAATCACTTCCCGCCCCTGATGGCGAACCTTCACTTGAGGCGGGTCAGCTGGCAGGCGCTTGATGTCGGCGAGGTCTCCCAGACGAATGGTGGCTTTGCCAGGCACCCGAATGGGCATCTCGCGAATGGCCTCCACTTGATTGAACTGACCCTCAATGCGAATGGGGATTTGATCGGTGGGCAACTGAAAGGCACCCGCAGACACCACCGCGTTTTGCTGATTCAATTGTTGAATGATGGTGTTGAGGTCGATGCCCATGCTCGCCAAACGACGCGCCGAGAGCTCGACATAGACTTTTTCATCTTGAACGCCAAACAACTCCACCTTGGCCACGTCGGGCACTTGCAACAAACGCTGGCGCACCTTGTCGGCCTCGCGTTTGAGTTCGGCTGGCGTGAAGCCCTCACCGGTGAGGGCGTAGATCACGCCGTAAACGTCACCAAATTCGTCGTTGAAAAATGGGCCCAACACCCCGGCCGGCAAGGTGCCTCGAATGTCACCCAATTTCTTGCGCACCGTGTACCAAGTTTGGGGGACATCTTTGGGGTTGGAGTTGTCCTTGATCTGGAAAATCACCTGCGATTCACCAGGCTTGGAGTAGCTGCTGATCTTGTCCGCATAAGGGGTTTCTTGAAGAACCCGCTCCACCTTGTCGGTGACTTGCTCGGCCACTTGCTGCGCCGTCGCGCCGGGCCAATAACTGCGCACCACCATCACCCGGAAAGTGAAAGGCGGGTCCTCGTCTTGACCCAGTTGAAAGTAGGCCGCAACGCCCAAAAACATGAGCACGATCATGAGGTAGCGCGTCAACGCGGCATGCTCAAGGGCCCATCGAGACAGGTTGAATGACTTCATGTGGCATTCACCTCAAGGCTTGGATTCGTAGGGTGTGACTTTTTGCCCCTCGGAGAGGACATGTCCACCTGTGGCAACGATGGACTGCCCAGGACTCAGCCCCGACAAGACCTGCACCCAATCCCGCTCGGCCACACCCAAGTTCACCGCCACCGAACGCACCGTCTGCGTGGCTGCATCAAAGACCCAAACAGCAGATTGCTGGCCTTTGTGTTGCACGGCCGTCAGGGGCACTTTCAACCGCTCAGGTTGATCTGCAGCCGCAGACTTCAGCGTGTGGGTGATGGTGACTGTGGCGCCCCAAGGTGGGCCCACCTCTTGAGCGAGTGCCAGACGAACCTCATAGGTTCTGGTGACTGGGTCGGCGCTGGCCGCGATCTCTCGGATGCGCCCTTCTCCTTTGAACGCTTGGGCAGGAATGTCCACCGCCATGACTTGTCCCAGTTTCAATTGGCCAGCCGTTTGCTCAGGGACGGCGAACACCACATCGCGGGGACCCTGCTGTGCCAAGCGAACAATGGGCTGCCCCACACTCACCACCTGCCCCGTCTCAGCCAAAACCGCGGTGATGACGCCCGCATGCGGGGCACGCAATTGCACATCGCCGCGCTGGTTTTGCTGCACGTTCAGCAAGGCTTGGGCTTGCTCAAAACTGGCTTGAGCCGCTTTGAGCGCGGTGGCTCGGCGATCGAGTTCCGCAGCACTGATGAAGTTTTGCTGACGCAGCCCCAAAAAGCGCTGGTATTCGGCTTGTGCCAAATCGCGCTGGGTTTGAGCGGCTTGCCATTGGGCTTTTGCAGAGGCCACGGCCAATTCCAAGTCGCGGGCGTCCAGAACGGCCAAGACTTGACCCGAATTCACACGACTCCCCAGTTCGACTTGGCGCGACATCAACAGCCCACCCAAACGAAAACCCAAGGCAGACTCCACCTTGGCTTTGACTTCGCCAGCATAGGTCTTGGTTAACACCTCATGTGCGCCGCTCACCTGAACGAGCTTGACGGATCGAATCACTTCTTCATGCTTTTGGTTTTTTTGACAACCCGAAAGCGAAGCCAAAAGCAAACAGGCAGCCAGTAAGGACCAAGCGCCTGGTGAGTTCAAACGAAGGGACATGAAAATTCCAGTTAATGACCAAATGGTTATTAATGAAGTGTATCTCAGCGATGCCAATCAACACGGGGCAAGGCAATGTCCCTTTGGCACTGGGCACAATGGAGGCTTGAAAGGATTCAGCATGGACATCAAAGGAAGTGTGGCGTTGATCACGGGCGCCGGAAGTGGGATTGGCGAAGCCATCGCCAAAGATTTGGCTCAACGAGGCGCGCACCTGGCGCTGGTGGACCGTTCTGAGGCCCAAGTGCAGGCCGTGGCCGAGGCCATCAAAGCCGCTGGTGGACAGGCCGTGGCCATCCCCGGCGATGTGACCCAGGAGGCCGACACCGCAGCCTTTGTGCAAGCCTGCTTGAAAACTTATGGACGACTGAACATTGCCGTCACCTGCGCGGGCATCATTCGCGATGGTTTGATGATCAGCCCTGATGCACAAAGCCGGCAAATCACGAAAAAAATGGATTTGGCCAAATGGCAGCAAGTGGTGGATGTCAACCTGACGGGCACGTTTTTGACCTTGAGAGACTGCGCGGAAGCCATGGCCAATGGTGGATGGCCAGGCTTGTTGGTGGGGATTTCGTCGGTGAACAAGGTGGGTCAATTGGGGCAGCTCAACTACGCCTCAACCAAAGCTGCCATTGCGCTCATGCCCAAAATGTTGGTGGGTGAATTCATGCTCAAGGGCATTCGAAACATCCGCGCCATTGCCATCGCACCCGGCTACACCGCCACCAACTTGCTCACCGGCATGAATCAGGATGCACTGCAACGCATCTTGGCCGATGTGCATTTGGGACGCTTGGTTGATCCCCTTGAAATTGCCAGCCTCATTGCCCATTGCGTGGAAAATGAAGCCATCAATGGAACCACGCTGGAAATCACGGGCGGCTTGTGTCACCCGCAATCGATTGCGAAAT
>JAYPFZ010000071.1:0-12307 GCA_038126555.1 Betaproteobacteria bacterium | reverse complement strand
CGGCAAGGCCCACAAGTCGGTGGCCATGGCAGCCCGCAACAGCCCCAGGTGGTGTGGCTGGTCGATGGCACACAACACGCGCCACACCGACTGGGCCACGGGCTCGGCCAAAACGCTGTTGCGGTCGGAGAGGTAAATGCTGTTCACACCCCGTGCCAACAAGGCTTGTGCCATGAGGCGAGCTTGCCCCTGGTGGCGAACCAACACCGCCACTTGCGCGGGGGCATACAGGCCTTGCTGCAGATCCGTCACCAAGGCCTCGGCAGCCCATTCAGCAAGGTGCGTTTCCAGCACCCGCACCGAAGGGGGTTTGGGTGGGGCGGCATCGGCGTCATCGGGCACGGGCGCTTGCCATTGGGTCACGGTGATCGCAGGATGCTGGCCTTGGTTGAGCCCCAGGGCGTTGTGCCGCGCCGCTCGCACCTGCGCAGAAGCCGCATCGTCCCAGTTGGCTTGAGCCACTTGGAACACGTGGTTCAGGGCGTTGACCAAATCGGGCGTGGAGCGGTGGTTGTCTTCCAGGGTGTGCAGCGTCAAGGCGGTGTCGCGAGCACGCCGATAGGTGGGCAAGTCGGCGCCACGAAAGCGGTAGATGGATTGCTTGGGGTCACCGATCATGACCCAGTCGTGGTGTTGCGGGTCGGGGTAGATGGCGGCCAGGCTCTCGTATTGCCACGGGTCGGTGTCTTGAAATTCATCGACCAAGGCCACAGGGTATTGGGCGCGAACCTGCTCGCAAAAATCGGAATTGGGGTCGTGGCAGGCTTGGTGCAAACGCCGCAACAAGTCGTTGAACTCGAATTGATCCAAGGCCAGCTTGCGCGCTTGCAAGTCTTGCCAGGTGGCTCGGGCGGCATGGGCCAAAAGCGCAGGAGCGAGATCGGTGGGGTGCGTGGCGAGGTGATCGCACACCGCTTGGATGGCGTTGAACAGGGGCCAGTCGGCGGCGGGTGCCCAAGCGCGTTCGAGCAAAAAAGCACTGCCCCAATACGCCAGCCGGTCGGGTTTCAGGGCTTGGCCTTGTTGCCATTGCCGCAATTCGGCCAGCCGCGGAGGCCACCAGCGCATTTGGTAGTTTTTGATGGCCTTGCGGGCCACGGCATCGTGCAAGGCCTCAACGGCAGCGTCATCGAACGCCGCGCGCGCCTGCTTTTGCAATTGATGCAGTTGTTCGTGCCATTGGGCCAAAGCTTGCAGGGCTGGCTCGGCCGCCCAGTCGTCGCTGACCGGCCACGGGTGATGGGGGTCGCGCTCATGCGCTTGCCACAAGGGCTTGACTTGGGTCAGCAAGTGCTCGGGGCTGCGCGCCAATTCGGTGGTCAGCGCGCGCCACGCCCCCACGGGCCAGGTGCTCCAGTGGGTGCGCCAGTGGTGCTGCACGGCTTGCAGGTGCAAGGCTTGGGGGTCGGGCACGGGTTCGGCGCCAAAGGCTTGGCCCGATTCGAAGGCATGGCGCTTGAGGGTGCGCAAGGCCCAGCCATGCAAGGTGTGGATGGCGGCTTCGTCGAGGTTGGCCAAGGCCGCGCTCAAGCGCCGTTGTGCTTCGGGCCAGTGTTGGGGGTGAACGTGCTCGCGCAGGGCCAGCAACAAGGGGTCTTGCGTGGCAGCGGCTTGGGCGTCATCGGGCCCAAAGGCTTGCAGGGCGAGGGTGAGGCGTTTTTGAATGCGCTCGCGCAGCTCGGCTGTGGCGGCTTCGGTGAAGGTGACCACCAACACCTGGTGCGGCAAGAGCGCAGGGGTCCAGCCCGGGTCATCGGCGGTGCTGGGCTGGCTCAGGTCGCGCAAGCCCAAGACCAAGCGCACCACCAAGCCCGACAGCGTCCAGGTTTTGCCGGTGCCCGCGCTGGCCTCGATGAGGCGACGGCCCTGCAAGGGCATTTGCCACACCACGTGTTGGTGCAAGCTGGGGCTTGGGGCTGCGGTCATGGGGCGAGCCCTGCTGGGTAATTGGGGAGCCAAGCCTGACGTTGCCCCGCCGGCGTGCACAGGTGCAAGTCCTTGAGGATGGGCGCATAGAGGGGCAGGGCTTCTTGTGAGAGGGTGTCGAGGGCTTGGTCGAGGTTGGCCACAAAGCGTTGCACCAGCGGGTGTTGTTGCCAGTCGTTGAACGTGGCGCGCGGGTTGGGTTGCATCTGTTGACGCACCCAGGTGTTGGCCAATGCGGGTGCGGCTTGTGCATCCACGCCTGACGCTTGGCTTTGCAACACCCAAAGGCTGGCCCAATCGGCCACCACGGGCATGGGCGCTTGGCGCGCTTGGTGATACCGATCGCACCAGGATTGCAGTTGGGCTTGGGCCGCTGACGGGGACTCTGGGGGCCAATCGATGTGCAAGTCGGGCCCCAGCACATGGGCGTGCACGGCTTGCCCTTGGGCGCAAGCCGCCAACTGCGCCAGCCGGACTTTGGCCAACAGGTGCAGCCGGGGCAAGGGCAGGGCGCTCTGGCCCCCCGTGAAGCCTTTCACCGAAAAGGCCAGCCGGGAAGCGGTGACCCAGGTGGCGTGCAAACCGTCTGGGGCTTGCCAAAGTTGGCCGCCCCGTTCGCGCCCAGTCAGGCGCCAGGGCTTGAGCTGCAAGTCGACGTCGAGGGCGGCTTCGTGTGGGGACCAGCCTGAGGTCAAGGCCTGAAGGGCGTCGTGCAATTGGCTGCTGCGGCGTTGCAAGTCTTCCCATTGCAACTGACCCAGCGCCGCGGGCGACAACTGGCCACTGGCCAGCAAATGCGCGGGCAGTTGGCCGCTGGTGGCCGCATCGGCCACCCAACGGTGGCTGGCCAGGGGTGACAGGGCAAAAGGCTCAGCATCGGGCCAGGCCTCGTCGGGCGAACGCCAGTGCACGCCCAAGGCATGGCGGGCGTGGGCATCGATGGGGTGACGCAACCAGCCCCCCAACTGCGCCAGGCTCAGCTGGGTGTCGGCGGCTTCCAGCCCTTCAGGGGCTGAGGCGGCGGTGTTCACCGGAGGCGATGGCGCCACGGGCGACGCAGGGGTCGACAAGGCCGTTTGCCAGGCGGCGTGCCATTCGTGGGCATGGGTGCGCCAGCCCTCGGGGGTGTCGCTGAAATAAGCCAGGCTGTGGGCGTGCATGGGCAGGTGGTGCACAGGCCAGGCTTGGCCATGACCCAGGCGCAACACGTCCAGCCATTGGGTGACCAGCACCGAGGGCGGGAGGGGCTTGCCGTCTTGTTGCTGATGGCCTTGCCACGACACCCACAGGCCGTCGCGGGCACTGAGCACCGCTTGCAGCAGGAGGTAGCGATCGTCGTCGTGGCGCGATCGATCCCCGCGCCGAGCAAGCCCGGGCGCGTGCATGAGGTCGAAGTCGCGGGGGTTGCGTTGACGGGGAAAAGCGCCGTCGCGCATGCCCAGCAAACACACGCGCCGGAACGGCACCGATTGCAAGGGCATGGCGGTGGTGAACACCACCCCCGAGCCGATGAGGGTGGCGCCTTGCTGGGCCGAGCGCACTTGGCCCAGCCAATGCCGGTGCACCACCGACAAGGGCAAGGCGTGCTCAAAGCCCGCCAAGGTGCAGGCATTCACCCAGTGGCCCAAGGCCTCGCGCAATCGGTTCAGCGTGGCATCGTGGGCTTCGATGACGGGTGTGAAGCAGGTGGTGAGCCACGCATTGAGCCAAGCGGCCCATTCGCGTGGGGTGCGATCGTGCTGGGCCTCTTGAACGTGGTGTTGCACCGCATCGAGCCAGCGCACCAGGCCATCGAGGGCGGTGGCCGAAACGCCAGCTGGTGGGGCCACGGCCACGGCGTTTTGCCACAGGGCGGGTTGGTCGGGGCTGGCCAGTGCGGGCCCCAGTGCATGACCCAAGAGCAAGCGGCGCAAGCCGGCCGACCAGGTGTGAGCGGCGTCGCTGGCCAACTCGGCGGGCCAGCCTTGGGCTTGGGCGTGCTCAGGGTTTAAGCCCCAGCGCACCCCGTGGTCTTGCAGCCAATCGCCCAGGGTGGCCAAGTCTTCGGGGCTCAAGCCAAAGGCACGCATCACGGCGGGGTGTTCCAGCCACGACCAAGCGGCTGGCAAGGTGACTGGCCCTTGAATCAATTGCAGGCCTTTGTCCACCCATTGCAAGGCCTGCGCTTGATCGGGTTGCGGCCTGGCCATGTGGTGGGGCACCCAACGCGGATCGCTGGGTTCAAAGCGGCCCCAGGCCGCGCGCACCAAGGGCTCGAAAGTGTCGAGGTCGCTCACCATCACCACGATGTCGCGCGCTTGCAGGCTGGGGTCTTCGGCGAGCCAACTCAGGACTTGATCGTGCAGGGCTTGCACCTCTCGCATGGGGCTGTGGGCGTTGACAAACAGCAGGGAGCCATCGGGTGCGGGAAAGGGCTGTTCGGACGAGGGACCTTGGGGCGGGCGATTGAGCAACACGTCCGCTTGCAGCGCTTGCAAGGCGGTGGGGGGGTGCGCATCGGGTCGAGGGTCTTGGAAAAAATCCCGACGGGGATTGGACTGTGGGTCGGCGTCGTCGATGGCGTGCAAGAAGTCACGCGCTTGTTGACCCCAGGCGGCGAGCAAGGGGTGATCACTGGCCGTGGGTTCTGCACTCAGGTCGCTCACGGGCCAGTGGGCTCGCCGCTGGGCGTCGCCCCAGTAGGCGGCGCTGGGGTTGAGCGCAAACACCAGCACATGCGTGTGTTGCGACAACAAGCCCAAGGCTTGAATGTGCGACACCGGCAAGGCCGACACGCCCAGCCACACCAGACGCGGGGGCAGGCCGTGCAAGCTGCCGGCTGGGGCTTGCGCCAGGCGTTGCACAAAGGCCTGAAAGACCTGATCGCGGCTGACCCAGCGCAGGCCCGTGACCTCGCGGGCGTGCTGAACCAAGTCGGCCCACAACAGGGCTTGCCAACGTTGATGGGGGGCAAGGGCTTGGCGCTGACCTTGGCCGTTGATGACCTCGGCTTGGCCTTGGGCCCACAAGGCCAACCAGTCGGCGCGGTGGGTTTGGTAGGCGTCGAAGACATCGGCCAATTGCAGGGCCAGTTGGTGCTCGCGTTGGGCGCGCAAGGCCTCTGGCGCGGCCGCCAAATGGTGGTGCAGGGGTTGCCACACGGGGTTGGGGTCGTCGCGGTGATGGTGCAACCACCGCAACAGTTGCCACACCAGCGGGGTTTCATCCAAGGGCAATTCGGCGGGGACCGCTTGCGCGCCCAGCACCAGGCGTTGCAAGTCCCACAAGAGGGCGGCGGGTTGGTCGATGTGGGTGGCGGCCAAGACCCCCAGCTGCGGGTGTTGGGCAGCTTGAACCTGTAGCCAGGCCTTCATGCCTTGGCCTTGCACCACCCAGCGCTCGGGCGTGAGCCCGGGCAAGGGCGACTGCGCGACGTGCGTGAGCATCACGTTGGCCAGCTCATCGAGCCGGTTGCCGTGAAAGATGAGCAAGCCGCTGCTGGGTTCAGGCATGGGCAGGTTTAGCTTTTGTTGGCCCGGTGCAGCTGGTTCCAGTTGTCGGGGCGCGGCATTTGAAACTGGGTTTCAGGGGTCACCACGAAATAGTCGCCGGGGCCGCCGCCTCGGGTGATGGGGCGGGCTCGGGCGGTTTGGTAGATGCCGTTGTCGAGCAAGGCGTGGTCGATGTGCACGCCCACCACTTCGCCCAACACCAGCCAAGCCGAGAGCTCGGTGCCTTGGGCATTTTTCAGTTGCACGATTTGCGTGAGCCGGCACTCCATGGACACCGGGCTCTCGGCCACGCGCGGCGCCTTGACCACTTGGGACGGCGCTTGGGTGAGTCCGGCCAAATCGAACTCGCTGTGTTCGGGCGGCAGCGCAGAGCAAGAGAGGTTCATGGCCTGAGCCAAGGGTTCGGTGACGAGGTTCCAGACGAACTCGCCAGAGGCCTCGACATTGACCAAGGAGTCTTTGCGCATGAGGCTGCAAAACCCAATGATGGGGGGCGTGTAATTGAAGCCGTTGAAAAAACTATAGGGCGCGAGATTGGCCACGCCAGTGGGCGACAGGGAGGAAATCCACCCAATGGGCCGGGGAGCAATGATGGCGTTGAACGGGTCGTGCGGCAGGCCGTGACCCTGGGCGGGTTGGTAGAAATGGTGAGTCATGACGCGAGCAAGGGGACTGAAACAAGCCCCATGCTAGCGTGACTGTGGGATCAGGCGCTGAGCCTGCCGGAAATCAGTTTCCAGGCCAGCCAATCGGTATCGGTGAGCCGACCTTTTTGCTTGGCTTCCGCCTCAAAGCTTTGCGGGTCGGTCAGGATGGCCAATTGCCGCATTTGACCCAGTAGGGATTTGTAATGCTCCACGGCGTGGGCGGGGTTTTTGGCGATCAGGTGCAGCGGTAACTGGCTCAAGTCGTCCATCACCTCGCGCTGGCGCCGCGCCCGGTCGATCAGGTTTTGCACCTCTTTTTCGGTCAGGTGCAAGCGCTTGGCCTCGCGGTGCAAGATCTCGTGCTCTTCATCGTCCAGGTGCCCATCGGCCAGCATTTCATACAACTGGTTCACCAGGTTTTCACGGTCGATGCGCAATTGGTCAGAGAACGCCGAGGACAGCAAAGCGGCCGGAATGGCAAAAATACCAATGCCCAACAACGCGAGCACGATGGTGAGCGCCCGGCCCACTGGGGTCACTGGCGAAATGTCGCCATAGCCCACCGAGGCCAGCGTGATCACGGCCCAATAAATGGATTGCGGGATGTTTTCAAATTTGTCGGGTTGGGCTTGGTGCTCGAACAAATAGCCCAGCGATGCGGTGAGCAACACCAGCAACAACATGATGAAGGCCGAGGCCGCCATGATGGGCCATTCGCGCTTGACCACCGTGACCAGGGTTTGCGTAGCGCCCGTGTAGCGGGTGAGCTTGAGCAAACGCATGAGCCGGAAGACCCGCAAGAAGCGCAAGTCGAAGAGGTGGTGCAAGAACACCTCGAGGAAAAACGGCAGGATGGCCAAAAAGTCGATGAGTGCACCAAAGCTGGTGACGTGTTTCACTCGCCCGCTGAAGCGACCGGCAAAACGGGGGTCTTCCACGCAGGCATAAAGCCGCAGCAGGTATTCCACCGAGAAGATGCCCACGGCAACGGCATCGAGGATGAGGAACTCGGTGGCCAGCACGTATTCAATGCTTTCCACCGACTCCAGCACCACTTGCATCACCGACACCACCACCCAGAAGACGATGAAGTTGTCGAAATGGTGGTGCAAGTCGCCGCCGTAATCGCTGGGGAACACCAAGGCGTGAATTTTTTGACGGAAGGTGCGGCCGCGGTTGCGCTCGACGAAGTCGTGATAGGCCGGAATGACCACGCGGAACAGCTTGAGGATTCGCAACAACCGCAAGAAACGCAGCATGCGCAAGTCCAGCGGCAAGAACGCATGCAAATAAAACGGCGCAATCGACAACAGGTCGATCAGTGCAAAAGGGCTGAAGATGTATTTGAGGGTGGGGGAGCGGCTGTTTTGAAACTCATGGTCCACCGGGGCCAAGAGCAATCGCAGCAAATACTCCAGCGTGAAGATGCCCACCGACACCACCTCAAAGGCATGGAAATACATTTCCCTGCCCAGGTAAAACTGGGGAATGTGTTCGCACACCAAGGCGAGGATGTTGGCCACGATGAGGTAACCAATCCAGCGCTCGAAGGTGTGGTGGTGGTTGCCTTCAATGTGCGGGTCAAAGAGCCAGGCGTAAAGCCATTCGCGCAGCGGCAAGTCGCTGGGGATGTCGGCCTTGACCACCCCAATGATGTCTTGGGCCGAGATGGGGGCATGTGTGGACATGACAGGCCTTTCAGAAGGTCAGTTCGCCAATGCTGATGGCATAACCGCCGCGGTCACACACCTTCAGTTGCATTTGTCGGGGTTGATCGAGCGAGGTGTCGGGGGACATGCCCACGATGTTGACCGGTGAGGCCGAACCCGGTGGGTTGGGGTCCACCCGTTTGATGACCACCGCCCCTACGCTTGCGGCTTGGCCGGGCTGGCACGCATCAATGAAAGACAAGGGTTCATCGCGAAAGGGGTTGCGCAGGCTGCCCAGTTCGGTTTGGAGCAAGGCCTCGTGGCAGGCTTGCCAGGTGTTGGCCGGCGAGCCCTCGTTGGCCTGGCGGCGACAAGCGGCGGGTTCGCCTTGCGCGGTTTGGCGTTGCTCATGCACGTGCTGCAAGGCAATCAGCCAAGCTTCGCCATGTCGCTTGATGGTTTCGGTTTTGAGCCCCTCTTGGTAAGACAAGCGCCCCACCCAGGCCACGCCCACCAGGGTCAGGACCAGAAGCAACAGAAACAAGCGGTCACTGAAGGTGAGTGCGCCGCCAGAGGCTGCATTTGACGCGGGCGAGACTGAAGGCTCAGCCGGAGATGGGTTGGCAGACGGGGTTGCGGCATCCATGAACAACTCGACATGAAAACGATGACCGACGGAGATTGCCCGGGCATGCCCGGGAAGTCAAATTAATTGTGCTGAGAACCGCGATGTGCCCATCCAGTTGTATGTTTTTCCACATATGAGAAGAATTCATACATCGCCATGGCCATGGCGCCCACCACCACCAAGCCCGCAAAAGCCAAGCCCATTTGCATGGCCGAACCGGCTGAAATCAGCAAATAGCCAATGCCTTCGTTGGAGGCGGTCATCTCCGACACGGTGGTGCCGACAAACGCCAGCGTGATGGCCACTTTGAGTGAGCCGTAGAAGTAAGGCATGGAGCGCGGCAGGCCCACTTTGACCAGCACATCCCAGCGGCGAGCACCCAGCACGCGCAGCACGTCCTCCAGCTCGGGCTCCAAGGTGGCCAGGCCCGTGGCGATGTTCACCGTGATGGGAAAGAAGCTGATCAGAAAGGCCGTGAGGATGGCAGGGCCCACACCGATGCCAAACCACACCACCAAAATCGGCACGAAAGCGGCTTTGGGCAGGGCGTTGAAGGCGGTCATGAGGGGGTAAAACGCTGCATAGGCCAGGCGCGAGCTGCCAATGACAAAGCCCAGCAACACGCCCACCACAATGGCCAGGCCAAAGCCCACCATGGTGACCCAGAAGGTGCGCCAAGCATGGCCACCAATGACGTCGCGGTATTCCACCATTTGCTCAACGATGCGCGAGGGGCTGGGGAAAACGAATTCGGACACATCGAACACGCGGCACAGGAATTCCCAAATGACGACGGTGATGACCAGCAAGATGAGGGGAGACCAGCGCTCCAGGGTGTTGGATTTCATGGCTTATTGGGGCAGGGAAGCGTTGTCATTGCGCATGGCCCCAATGTGGCCACGCAGTTCGTGAACGATGTCGGTGAATTCTTTGGTGTAGGTGATTTCCAAGTCGCGCGGGCGCGGCAAGTCGATTTCACGGCGCACCACAAAGCGGCCGGGACTCTTGCTCATGACATAGACGGTGTCGGCCAAAAAGACCGACTCGCGCAAGTCGTGGGTCACCAAAATCACGTTGAATCGGCGCTCGGTCCAGATGTCGCGCAGCGCGCACCACAGCTCTTCGCGGGTGAAGGCGTCGAGGGCACCGAAGGGCTCGTCGAGCAACAGCATCTTGGGCTCGTGAATGAGGGCCCGGCAAATGGAGGCGCGCTGTTGCATGCCGCCCGAGAGTTGCCATGGGAATTTGCGCTCGTAGCCTTTGAGGCCCACGCTGTGCAGCAAGTCGATGGCGCGCTGCTCGTATTCGGCTCGGCGCGCCTTGAAAGTAGAACGGTAGGGCTCCACGATTTCCAACGGCAACAACACGTTGTCGAGGGTGGTTCGCCAGGGCAAAAGGGAAGGCGCCTGAAAGGCCATGCCACTGATTTTGAGAGGGCCGGTCACCGGTTGGCCATCGACGTGGATGGTGCCTCGGGTGGGTGGCTTGAGCCCGGTGGTGAGCTTCATGAAGGTGGATTTGCCACAACCGGAGGGACCCACGATGGCAATGAATTCACCCTGGTTGACTTGCAGGTTGATGTCTTCGACGGCGAAATGATTCTGGGCCAACAACTCCTCGTTGTAGGCCAACCAGACGTCTTTGAAATCGACAAAGGGTGAAGATGCGTTGGCGTTCATGGGTAGAAAAACTGGGGGGCAAGAATGCCCATGAAAAAACCCCGGCCGAAGCCGGGGACTGTGCTCACTTCTTGGGAAGGATGTTCAGGTCTTGGTCGGAGGGCAGGAAGCTGCCATTCCAGACGGCGTTGGGGTCGACGCGAGTTTTGGTTTTGAAGGCGTCAGACACTTGCGAAGCCATCAATGCCAAACGGGCGGGCACCACCTTGCCAAAGCCTTCGGCACGGGCCGAGGGGCTGTTGATCACGGTGTCGATGGCCAGCTTGAGGCGGCGGGTTTCGAGGTCCACTTTGATGATGCCGTCGCGAGCCTTGACGTTTTGGATGGCCTTGGCGGGGTCAGCAATCACGTCCTTGGCGCCTTGCGAGAAGGCCTTCAAAAAGGCTTTGACGGCTTCAGGGTTGGCTTGCAAGAACTTGGGGTTCACGATGATGGCGTTGCCATACAGCTTCACGCCGTAGTCGGGGTATTGGAAGACCACCACATCGCTGGCTTTCACGCCACGGGCTTCGATGTTGAGCAGTGAGGTGAAGGTGAAGCCAGTGATGGCGTCCACATCGCCACGCACCAACATGGTTTCACGCAGCGGGGGATCCATGGACACCCAGTTGGCGCTGGTCACGCCATTGGCGGCCGAGAAGATGGGGAAGGCACGGCGGCCTGCATCGAACACGGGTGCGCCCAGCTTTTTGCCGTTGAGGTCAGCCGGGGTTTTGATGCCGGACTTTTTCAAGGCCATGACCGAAGCGGGGGTGTTGTTGTAGACCATCATGACGGCCACCGGCTTGTTGGGCGCGTCGGGGTTGTTGGCATGGAATTCCATGAGGGCGGCCAAGTCGGCAAAGCCCATGTCGTAGGTGCCAGAGGCCACGCGGTTGACAGCGCCACCCGAGCCGTTGCCCGAGTCGATGGTGACATCCAGGCCGGCCTTTTTGAAGTAGCCATTGGCGGCAGGGGTGAGGAACAGGGCCGAGGGGCCTTCGAAGCGCCAGTCGAGCTGGAACTTGATGGCGGTGGCAGCTTGGGCCGCACCCAAAGTCAGGGTGGTGGCCAAGGCCAGGGCGGTTTTCAGAAATACACGTTTGCTCATGGCAACTCCTTCGTAGAAAAAACTAGTCACAGTCCAAACCAATGGATTCGCAAAAAGGGTGCCTGATTGCGAAGCCGAATCGAACCAAAACGGGGCGAATTGTCGGCCACTTTGCTTTGTATACGATCCCGGGTTCACCCTTGAGGTGCATTCGCCTGGACGCCGGCACCAAACAGGTGCCAGGGGGCGGTGACCGGGTGTTTCTCCTGAGTTCAAACTGTATACAGTTTTGAATGCAATGGATGCTCTGGTTTTCCCGAGCCCCTGGCCGACCTCAGGGTTGGGTGGATTTGGGGGGCAGGTGGCGCGCAATCACCGAAAACACCGAGGCTTCGGCGCTTTTGAAGAGCTGGTGAGGCCTGGGGTTGGCGCTCAGATCGAGGGGATGCTCGCGCACTGCGGCTGGCGTGTCGCGCAAAAAATCGATGAGGTAAGTGGGCTTGAGGCCGTAGTTCACGTTGATGACCAAGTCGTTGGATTTCTCGGCCACGCTCAAGGCGTTGAGTTTGCGTTGCACCATGCCCACCACCGAGCCATCGCCCGCAAAGACGGGCCCGCCGGAGTTGCCTTTGCTCACCTCGGCGCTGAACTGGAAATACTTGGCCGTGGACAAATCGTTGCTGTTGCCGCGATTGCCGTTGATGATGCCTTGGGTGATTTTTTTGCTGAAGCCCTGAAAACCCGGCTGGGGGTAGCCAATGGCGTAGACCTCCAGGCCAATGGGTACATCTGACCAACGAGCCAGTTGCACCACTGGAGTTTCGAAGGGGACTTGCAACAAAGCCACGTCCAGCGCTTTGTTGGCCTTGATGAGCTTGGCCCTGAGCCATTTGTTTTGCGCATTGGGGCCCACATACAGAAATTCTTTGCCCTCCACCAAATGTTGGGCCGTGAGCAAGTAACCCGGGGCCACCAAAAAGCCCGTGCCCGATGTGGTGCTGGCCGCTGCAGGCGGCGTTGAAGGGGCAGGGCGGTCTTGCGCCCAACTGGGCCAAGCACCCCACAGGCAAGCCCCAACAAGGAGGCCCATGGCGAGGGTTCGACGGTTCATTGGGCCATGGTATCGGATGTGACCCGGGCCGAGGTTGTCAGTGGCAGGGAGCGGGGTTTTCCCTGAACCATCGGCTTCGGCCAATGCCTAGCATAGAGATACGACAACCGATGAGTTTGTGGGGCTTAACCCCAGTGGGTTGTCCT
>JAYPFZ010000070.1:0-12466 GCA_038126555.1 Betaproteobacteria bacterium | reverse complement strand
AGTGGCTTTGACTGTAGGCAGACCCGTTGTTTTCGTAAATTCAATATTCGTTAGTTCTAAATTAAGGCATGACTTAATTTGAGGAGTCGTTTCAAGGCAAAAGACGGGGGAGTCGCTACGAAGGGGAATTCAGGATTTCAAAGCGCGAGCACCCAGCTGCTGACGCCAATCGCCAAAATTTGGAACTTTGCATCCGAGCATGGTTCGAATTGCGGCCGCCGCATTTGCAGCAGCAAGCCAATAGGCCCCGACCTAGTGAGTCAACCTCAAAAACAACCCCGCCAGCACCTGCGGCAGTTGCTCAATCCGATCCACCAACGTGTAGTGGCGGCCAAACACGGTTTGCACGCTGGCCTCGTGCGCGGGGTGCAGCTGGATGCACCACACCAACACGCCTTGGTCCTGCAAATGCAGCACCGCTTGGCGCGCGTCTTGCGCCAAGTAGTCGGGGTCGCTCACGTCCACGTCGGCGGGTTCGCCGTCGGTCAAGACCAGCAGCAGCTTGCGTGGGCTGGGGCGTTGCAACAAGGTGCGCGAGCCATGCCGCAAGGCCGCGCCCAGTCGGGTTGACCACGCCGGGGTCATGCCAGCCAGGCGCGCTTGTGGGGCGTCGCCCCAGGGTTCGCTAAACCCTTTGATGTGCCAGTAGCGCACCTCTTGGCGGCTGTTGGAATGAAACCCGCCAATGGCCAGGTCGTCACCCAGCTGCGCCAGCGTCCAGCCCAAGATGGCCACGGCGGCTTGGCTCAGTTGCAGCACGGTGAATTCGCTGCCCGGTGCGGGCTCGGCCAGCGAGGCCGACAAATCCATCACCAGTTGCACGCTGACGTGACGCTCGTTGGTGCGCCAGTGCTGTTGCACCCGCTCGCTGGGGGGGTGTCCCAAGCGCCAATCCATCCAGGCTTGTTGCGCCAAGTCCAGGTCCAGCTCGCTGCCCAGCTCCAGGCGGCGCAGGCGCTCGCGGCCTTGGGGTTTCATGCGGTCGAGCACGCGTTGCAATCGGCGCATGAGGGCCTGGTGTTGCGTCAGCAAGCGGTCCAGCTCTCGCGGGTTGCCCGAGGGGTGCAAGCCCTCATACACCTTCACCCAATCGGGGCGTTCGGTTTGGTTCACGTGGTCCCACTCGGGATAGAGGCGGGGAGGCAGGCTGTGCAGTTCGGGGGCGGTGTCGTGGCGGGCGCTGGGCTGGGTGTCTTCTTCGTCGCCGTCTTCAATGAAGCGCCACAGGTGGCGGTTGTCGTCGCGCCAGTCGAGTTGTGTGCCTTCAAAAAATACGTTGGGTTGTTGGTCGCTGGGGCGGCGGGTGCGGGCCACCCAGCGCAGGGCCAGCTCGGCCATGGCTGAAGTGTTGGCATTCGCTTGCAGGGCGGCTTCAAATGCGCGCACAAAGTCTTGGAGATGGGGGTCGTGCACGTCAAAACGGGGGTCGAGCACGGCACGGTTGAACACGGCCAGGCGGTGACGCAAGCAGGCGTATTCGGCTTCGTTGCAAGCGCCTTCGACCACGGGGGGCAACAGGGCGAGCAGGGGGGTGCGTAGGCCCGGCCAGCGTTGCAACAGCAAGCGGTCGATGCGGGCGTCCTCAAACCCCTCCACCGCCAGGCGTTGCATGGGGCTCCAGTTGTCGGCCACGCACGGGGTGGACCACAGCCGGTGGCCGGCGGCGTGCAGCAGCATGAGGCGGTAGCGGGTGAGCGCGTCCACGCCGTTCAAGGGCTCAAGCACGTCGGGCAGGCCCAAGCTGGGGTGTTGCGGGTCGGCTTGGTAAATGGGGGTGGGGCGGCCTTGGCCGGCATCGTCGCCGCTGAGGGGCACCAGGGGGGTGTCTTGTTTGCACAGCGCCTGCAGGCTCAGGCTCAGGGTGCGTTGGGCGTCCACCAGCAAGGTGCCGTGGCGTTGGCGTTGCAGCATGGCCAGGCTGTCGTCGCTTTGCAAGGCGAAGTAGTCGGCTTGGTGTTGCGGGTGGTGGTGATGCACGCGCGCCCCGTGTTCCACCCAACGGCGCAGGCCCGAGAGGGACACCCGTTGCAACAATCGCGGCACTTGCTCCAGCAGGGGCACCAGGCCGGGGCTGGGCTGGGTTTGCTGGCGGCCATGCATGGAGCCGGTGGTTTGCTGCATGAACTGTTGCACCAGCTGCAGGTAGAGGCGCAGTTGCTCGGACGAGCCCAGGCGCTTGGCGGCGGTGGCCAGGCTGCCCAGCAAGGGGGTGATGGCGGCGCTGTTGGGCGAGCGGTGCAGGGCGTGCACCAAGGCCATCACGTCGTCCAAGGGGGTATCGTCGAGTTGGGTCACCACTTCGGGCCAGTGGGTGAGCCAGGCTTTCACGGGTTCGGGGCCGCGACCCAGTTTGCCCAGTTGGCGGCCAATGCCCCACAGCCCATGTTGTTGGTCCTCGCTCAGTCGCGCCAGTGTGGAGGCCATGCAGGCTTCAAACACGGCTTGCACGCCGGGCAAGCGGCAGTCGAGTTCGCGCCAGGCGGCCAGCCACTGGGGGTGCTCAAAGTGCGGCTCCACAACCGGGGGGGCTTTGCCATACATGCGGTGGCCTGTGTGTGGGGTGGGGTCTGGCTGGGTTTAGCCCCAGAGGGCGTCGATGGCGTGGTCCAGGCTTTGGCGAATGTCCGCATCGTCGGTGATGGGGCGCACCAAGGCCATGCGGCACGCGGCGGCGGGGGCCACACCTTGTCCCATCAGTTGTGCGGCGTAAACCAGCAAGCGGGTGGACACGCCTTCGGCCAAGCCATGGCCTTTGAGGTTGCGGGCGGTGTGCGCCAGCGACACCAGGGTGCGCGCGCGCTCGGCGTCCAGACCGGTTTCGCCTTGCAAGATGGCCACTTCCTGCTCGGTTTCGGGGTAGTCGAATTCAAAGGCCACAAAGCGCTGCTTGGTCGAGGGCTTGAGGTCTTTCATCAGGCTTTGGTAGCCGGGGTTGTAGGAAATCACCAGCTGGAAGTCGGGGTGGGCCTGCACGGTTTCGGCTTTTTTGTCGATGGGCAGAGCGCGCCGGTGATCGGTGAGTGAGTGAATCACCACGGTGGTGTCGGCGCGGGCTTCCACCACTTCGTCCAGGTAGCAGATGGCGCCGGTGCGAGCCGCTTGGGTGAGGGGGCCGTCAATCCAGCGGCTGCCTTGCGCATCGAGCAAATAGCGCCCCACCAAGTCCGAGGCGGTCATGTCTTCGTTGCACGCCACGGTGATGAGGGGCTTGTTCAAGCGCCACGCCATGTATTCCACAAACCGCGACTTGCCGCAGCCGGTGGGGCCTTTGACCATCACGGGCAGGCGTGCGGCGTAGGCCGCTTCGTAAAGGGCCACTTCGTCGCCTTGCGGCAGGTAGTGCGGTGCAGCGGTGTTGCGCATGGGCGGCCCCACTGGGGTTACTTGTGCGCGGCGAGTTTGTCGCGCCAGCCGGGGAAGAGTTTGTCGGCGTCGTTCGGGAACGAGGCAAAGGCGCGCGCAAATTCGCGGTGCGCTTTGGCCCACTCGATGGGGTCGGCGCCGGCTTTCCAGCATTCGTAAGCTTGGCGCAGCGACTTGGCGCCGGCGGCCGGGCTGTCGATGTGGCCATACGAGCCACCGCCAGCGGTGTTGATCACGTTGCCGTGGCCCAGGTTCTGGAAGAAGCCGGGCAGGCGCAGGGCGTTCATGCCGCCTGAAATGATGGGGGTGGTGGGCTTCATGCCAAACCACTGCTGCTTGTAAACCGGGCCTTGGTATTCGTCGCGCTCGATGATGTAGGCAATGGCGCGGTCGTCGGCTTCGCCTTCCATCTTGCCAAAGCCCATGGTGCCCACGTGAATGCCACTGGCGCCTTGCAAGCGGCTCATTTTGGCGAGCACATAGGCGGTGTAGCCGCGCTTGGCGCTGGGGCTGGTGACGGCACCGTGGCCGGCACGGTGGTAGTGCAGGTATTGGTTGGAAAACTGGCGACGGGCGGTGGTGATCATGCCGGGGCCGCCCACGTAGCCGTCCACCAGGAAGGCCACTTTGTCGGCGTCGGGGCCAAACTGCTCCAGGATGTATTCGCCCCGGGCCACCATTTCGTAGTGGTCGTCGGCGGTGATGTTGGCCGAGAAGATCTTCGCTTCGCCGGTTTCGTCCATGGCGCGGCGCATGGCGTCGACCACCAGCGGAATGGTGCGCTTCATGGGGGCAAAGGTTTGGTTGCCCTGTGGCTCATCGTTCTTGATGAAGTCGCCACCCAGCCAAAACTCGTAGGCGGCTTTGGCAAAGGGCTCGGGGCGCAGGCCCAGCTTGGGTTTGATGATGGTGCCCGAGATGTAGCCGCCGTCGTGCACGGGGCGGCCCAGGATGCGCCACAAGTCGCTGATGTCTTTGCTGGGGCCGTCGAACAGCTGGATGGCTCGCGGCGGCATGAAGAAGTCATACATCTTGGCGTGCTGAATGTCGCCCATGCCTTGGTTGTTGCCAATGCACAGGGTCAGGAACGACACCATCATCATGCGGCCATCGGTGATGTTGCGGTCGAAGAGGTCAATCGGGTAGGCGATGCGCATTTCCTCGGAGGCCTCGTCGATGTAATACACCAGTGCGTCCACGCCTTTGGTGAATTCGTCGGTGGTGCTCACTTCCACGTTGGTGCCAGTGGAGGATTCGGCTGCAAAGTGCGCGGCGGCTTCCAGGTAGCCGTAGCCGTCTTTGGGTTTCATTTTGTAGGCCACCAGAATGTGTTGGCCACCGGCCATCAAGGCCTCTTCTTGCAAGCTCAAATCGGCATAACGTGCGCTTTGGTCCATGGGGTTCTCCGTTGAAGACTGGCCCCGGGGTCAGGGCATGGGGGGGACTGTAAAAACTTCGATGAATAAGGTAAATTCAAAAATTATTGGGTCATCATTCAGAAATTACTAAATGAAAAACGCCACTTTTCGCCAATTGCGGGTCTTCAACGAGGTGGCCCGGCACCTGAGCTTTGCCCGTGCGGCCGAAAGTTTGCACTTGACGCCCCCGGCGGTGACCATGCAGGTCAAGGAGCTCGAGGGGCATGTGGGCATGCCTTTGTTTGAGCGCAATGGCAAAAAGGTGAGCCTCACCACCACGGGCGAATACATGCTGGTTTACGCCCGAAAAATCTTGGCCACCATCAAAGACGCCGAGGACGCCGCCGCCCGCCTGATTCGTGCCGAGACGGGTTTGCTCACGATTGGCATGGTGAGCACGGCCAAGTATTTTTTGATGCACATGCTGGCCGACTTTCGGCAAACACACCCGGGTGTGGACATTCAACTGGCCATTGGCAACCGCGAGCAATTGGTGCGCATGCTGCAAGCCAGCGAGGTGGATTTGGCGGTGATGGGTCGCCCACCCAAAGAGCTGCAAACCCGCGCCGAACCGTTTGCGGCCCATCCGCTGGTGTTTGTGGCCCAGCCCGACCACCCTTTGTGCAAGCTGGGCCGATTAGGGCCCGAAGATTTGCGCCCCCACGACTTTGTGGTGCGCGAGCAAGGTTCGGGCACGCGCGCGGCCATGGAGCGTTACTTCGAAGAGCACCATGTGCAGCCCCGCTTTCACTTGCAAGTGAGCAGCAACGAAACCCTCAAGCAAGCGGTCATGGCGGGCTTGGGCTTGGGGTTTGTGTCGCTGCACACCATTGGCAAAGAGTTGGCGCACGGCGACATTGCCGTGCTCGATGTGGTGGGCAGCCCCGTGGTGCGCGCGTGGAATGTGGTGCACATGCAAGCGCGGTTGCTCTCGCCCATGGCCGAGGCGTTTCGTTATTACATGCTCGAACAAGGCGAGGGTTTCCTGGCGACACGCTACGGTCACCACCTGCCCATGTGAGGTCAGAATGTCGGCCATGAATGAATCGTTTGCTGCCCAAGCCATGGTGCTGGCCGCTGGCCGGGGCGAGCGCATGCGCCCGCTCACCGATCACACGCCCAAGCCCTTGTTGGCAGTGAAGGGCCAGCCCTTGCTGTGCTGGCATTTGCAGGCCTTGCTTCAGGGCGGGGTGACGCGGGTGGTGATCAACACCGCCTGGTTGGGCGAACAAATTCCACAAGCCTTGGGCGAGCAGTGGCAAAGGCCCGATGGCCGCTCCCAGCAGTTGCGCTACTCGCACGAGGGGCGTGACTTTGGCCGCGCTTTGGAAACCGCGGGCGGGGTGATGCGTGCCCTGCCGATGCTCGACGAGGTGTTTTGGGTCATGGCGGGTGATGTGCATGCGCCGCAACTGGCTTATGACGCGCAAGCCTTGGCGCAGTTTCGGGCCAGTGGCGACTTGGCCAAGCTGTGGTTGGTGCCCAACCCCGAGCACAACCCTGGAGGCGACTTTGGCCTCGATGCCCAAGGCCGCGCCTTGAACTTGCCAGCCGGTCACCCCGAGCGGCGCTACACCTTCAGCACCGTCGCGCTGTATCGGCGTGAATTGTTTGCGCCGCCCTGGACATCGGTGCCCCCTGGCAACCCCGAGGGGCAGGCGTTGCCGCTGGCGCCGCTGCTGCGCGCCGCCATGGATCAGGGCCGGGTGAGTGCCGAGGTGTTTCTGGGGGCATGGACGGATGTGGGCACGCCCGAGCGTTTGGCACAGGCACAATCGGCGCCATGACGACCGACCTCTCTGTGTATGCCCGCCGCCGTGCGGCCTTGGCTGCCCAACTGGGCGAGGGCGGCGTGGCCATTGTGCCCACCGCACCCGAACGGGCGCGCAACCGCGACTCCGATCACCCCTACCGGCACGACAGTTACTTTTATTACCTCACTGGGTTTGTGGAGCCCAACGCCACCTTGGTGTTGTTTGCCACGGGTGAGTCGTGGCTGTTTTGCCAGCCCAAAGACCTGGAGCGCGAAATTTGGGACGGCATTCGCCTGGGGCCCGAAGCGGCGGTGGCGAGCTTGGGCGTCACGCGGGCGTGGTCCAGTGCCGAGCGCGAGCAGCGTTTGCCCGAGGCGCTGGCCAACCAGCGTTGCGTGTGGTGGCCGTTTGCCGTGCACGAGGGCTTGGCCCAGCAGGTGGAGGGCTGGCTCAATGCGGTGCGCGCCAAGGTGCGCATGGGCGTGCAATGCCCCGGCGAGCAGCGCGATGTGTGCGCCTTGCTCGACGAGATGCGCCTCATCAAAGACGATCACGAATTGGCCATCATGCGCCGTGCTGCGCGCATCAGCGCGGGGGCCCATGTGCGGGCCATGCAACTGAGTGCGCGCATGACGCGGGCTGGGCAAGACGTGCGCGAGTTTCATTTGGATGCCGAGCTCCTGCACGAGTTTCGGCGGCACGGTTCGCAGTCGGTGGCTTACACCTCCATCGTGGCGGCGGGGGCCAATGCCTGTGTGTTGCATTACCGCGCCGATGCAGCGCCGGTGCGTTCGGGCGACTTGGTGTTGATCGATGCGGGCTGTGAGCTCGATGGGTATGCCAGCGACATCACCCGCACCTTTCCGGCCAACGGGGTGTTCACGGCACCCCAGCGCGATGCGTATTCGCTGGTGTTGGCCAGTCAATGTGCGGCCGTCGAGGCCACGCGGCCTGGCGCACGTTTCAATGACCCACACGAGGCGGCGGTGCGCGTGTTGGCGCAGGGCATGCTCGACTTGGGTTTGCTCCAGGGCTCGCTCGACGCGGTGATTGAGCAGCGCAGCTACGCGCGTTTTTACATGCACCGCACGGGGCATTGGCTGGGCATGGACGTGCACGACTGCGGCAGTTATGTGGAGCCCTCCGAGGCCCACCAAGCGCAGGCCCGCCTGGATCCGCTGACCCAGCAATCGGTGATGGTTCGCCCGAGTCGCCGCTTGCAGCCGGGCATGGTGTTGACCATCGAGCCGGGCCTGTATGTGCGCCCGGCCGACGATGTGCCCGAGGCGTTTTGGAACGTGGGCATTCGCATCGAAGACGATGCGGTGGTGACCCCCGAGGGGTGCGAATTGATCACCCGCGATGTGCCCGTAGAACCGAGTCAAATTGAGGATTTGATGCGCGACTAAGTGGTCCTTGTGGGGTTTTGTTGCAAGCCTACAATGCCCGCACAGGAGACGCCCGTTCATGGTGATTTGAATGGGCAAACAACATGAGCGATACACCCAACAAAGCGCAAATCAACGAACAGCGTCGCAAGGCTGCCCTCGAATATCACGAGTTCCCAGTGCCGGGCAAATTGGCCATCACCGCGACCAAGCAGCTGCTCAACCAACACGATTTGTCGCTGGCGTATTCGCCCGGGGTTGCAGCACCCTGTGAAGAAATCGTCAAAGACCCCGATGCCGCATTCCGCTACACCAGCCGGGGCAACCTGGTGGCCGTGGTCACCAACGGTACGGCGGTGCTGGGCCTGGGCGACATTGGCCCGTTGGCGGCCAAGCCCGTCATGGAAGGCAAGGCGGTTTTGTTCAAGAAGTTCGCCGGCATCGATGTGTTCGACATCGAGATCAACGAGAAAAACCTCGACAAGCTGGTCGACGTGATTGCTGCCCTAGAACCCACGTTTGGTGGCATCAACCTCGAAGACATCAAGGCCCCCGACTGCTTTTACGTCGAGCGCAAGCTGCGCGAGCGCATGAGCATTCCGGTGTTCCACGACGACCAACACGGCACGGCCATTGTGGTGGGTGCGGCTATTTTGAATGGCTTGAAGGTGGTCAACAAAGACATCACCCAAGTGAAGCTGGTCACCTCGGGTGCGGGCGCGGCGGCGCTGGCTTGCCTGGGCTTGTTGCTCAAGCTGGGCATGCCCCGCGAAAACATTTGGGTCACCGATTTGGCGGGCGTGGTTTATCAAGGCCGCACCGAATTGATGGACGACGACAAGGCGCAATTTGCTCAAGTCACCGATGAGCGCCAGTTGGCCGAGGTGATTCGCGGCGCCGATGTGTTTTTGGGTTTGTCGGCCGGGGGCGTGCTCAAGCCCGAGATGGTGGCCAACATGGCCGAGAACCCCCTCATCCTGGCGCTGGCCAACCCCTCGCCCGAAATCCTGCCTGAAGACGCCAAGGCCGTTCGTGCCGATGCCATTCTGGCCACGGGTCGCACCGACTACCCCAACCAAGTCAACAACGTGCTGTGCTTCCCCTACATCTTCCGGGGTGCGCTCGATGCGGGGGCTTCCACCATCACCTCTGAAATGGAAATTGCAGCGGTGCAAGCCATTGCCGAATTGGCGCAGGCCGAGCAAAACGAAGTGGTGGCCGCTGCTTATGCGGGCGAGAAGTTGAGCTTTGGCCGCGAATACCTGATTCCCAAGCCATTCGATCCGCGCCTCATGGTCAAGATCGCGCCCGCCGTGGCGCAAGCGGCCATCGACAGCGGCGTGGCCCGACGGCCCATCGCCGACATGGCGGCTTACCGTGAAAAACTGCAGTCGCTGGTGTATGCCTCGGGCTCCATCATGAAGCCCATTTACGCCGCCGCCAAGCAAGCCGAGCGCAAGCGCGTGGCCTACGCCGAGGGCGAAGACGAGCGCGTGTTGCGTGCGGTGCAAATCGTGGTCGATGAAGGCCTGGCGCAGCCGGTGCTCATTGGTCGCCCCGAGGTCATTGCCCAGCGCGTGGCCCGCTTTGGTTTGCGCTTGCGTGAAGGCCTGGACTACGAAGTGGTCAACGTCGAACAAGACAGCCGTTACCGCCAGTTCTGGCAAACCTATCACCGCCTCATGTGCCGCCAAGGCGTGACCGAGCAATTGGCCAAAATTGAAATGCGCCGCCGCTTGTCGCTCATTGGCACCATGTTGCTGCACAACGGCGACGTCGACGGCATGATTTGCGGCACCTGGAGCACGCCCGATGTGCACCTGAACTTCATTCGGCCCATCATTGGTCATCGTCCCGGCATCTCCACCTATGCCTGCATGAACGGTTTGCTGCTGCCCAATCGCCAAGTGTTTTTGGTGGACACGCACGTCAACCAAGACCCCACTGCCGAGCAATTGGCCGAGATCACCATCATGGCGGCCGAAGAAATGCTGCGCTTTGGCATTCGCCCCATGGCGGCCCTGTTGTCGAGCTCCAACTTTGGCACGCACAACCACGAGTCGGCCAAAAAAATGCGCGCCACGCTGGCCCTGGTGCAAGCCAAAGCGCCGTGGCTGGAAATCGACGGCGAAATGCACGGCGATGTGGCCCTCGATTCGGTGGCACGCGGGCGCATCATGCCCGACTCCACCTTGTCGGGCGACGCCAATTTGCTGGTCTTCCCCGACCTCGATTCGGCCAACATTGCCTACAACTTGCTCAAATCGGCGGCAGGTCAGGGCATTGCGGTGGGCCCGGTGCTCCTGGGGGCGGCCAAGCCAGTCCATGTGCTCACTGCCAGCGCGACCGTGCGCCGGGTGGTCAACATGACCGCACTCACGGTGGTGGACGCCAACGCTTCGCGTTGAGCCTCAAATTGCACCACTTTGGTGCAATTCCACCACCCCGACTGGGCCTTGGGCTCAAAGCAGTTGCCTTTTCGTGACTAAACCGTCACAATTCGGGTTTTCTCGTTTGGGGATAACCCGAACACCCCTCGCACTGCACCAAGGAATTACGGAGATGGACATGCCACTTCGTCACATCAAAAACAACATCGTTCAGTCCATTCGGGCTTTTCGCGTGAGCGACCTGCAAGACGCTGCCAGCGGCTTGGGTCACCACTTCCTCTATGCCAATTTGGCGGCTGCGCAAAGCAAGCAAGACGTGTTGGACTCCATTGCCAACCAGTTCACCTTCCCCGCCACGGCCACCAAAAACTACGACTCGCTCTACGACAGCATGACCGACGTGCTCTACAAGTCGGGCTCGCAGCCGGGTTTTGTGTTGGTGCTCGAACACGTGCCGGCCCATGCCAAGTTCGACAAAGAAGCGCGTGAGCAATTGCTCGACCTCTTCCGCGAAGCCGCCGACTACTGGAGCGATCGCAAGATCCCCTTCCGTTGCTTCTATTCGTTCTCGGTGGCCATTGCGCCTCAAGCCGGCCTGGTTCGCCCGGTCGACGAAGCCCAAATCGAAGTCGAAGCCGAGCGCATGCCCACCGACAAATTGTTGGACGTGTCGCCCCTGGCCTTGCGCATGAGCAGCCCCTTTAACGCGGGCTACTGGATCACCGCCGCTTAAGCTGCGAGCGGGTGTCCCAACCAAAAAGCGACCCTCGGGTCGCTTTTTTCATGGCCCCCCAGGCGCCATCGCAAGGGCTTAGCCCTTGGCGCGTTGCATGAGGATGTCAAAGGCGGGGAGGGTTTTGCCTTCCAGCACCTCCAAAAAGGCGCCGCCTCCGGTGGAGATGTAGCCCACTTGCGACTCGATGCCGTATTTGGCAATGGCCGCCAAGGTGTCACCGCCGCCGGCGATGCTGAAAGCGCTGGATTGGGCAATGGCATGGGCCAGCGTTTTGGTGCCTTGCTCGAAGGGGGCCATTTCAAACACACCCACCGGACCGTTCCACACGATGGTGCCCGCGGCCTGTAACTGCTTGGCCAGCACCGCAGCGGTGTCGGGGCCGATGTCCAAAATCAGGTCGTCGTCGGCCACGTCTTGTGCCGCCTTGATGGTGGCCGGCGCATCGGCGGAGAAGGTCTTGGCCACCACCACATCGGTGGGGATGGGCACGGCCGCCCCCCGCGCTTGCATGGCGCTCATCACGGCCTTGGCTTCGTTCACCAAGTCGGGCTCGGCCAGGCTTTTGCCAATGGGCAGGCCACTGGCGAGCATGAAGGTGTTGGCAATGCCACCGCCAACAATCAGTTGGTCCACGTTCTTGGCCAGCGATTGCAGAATGGTGAGTTTGGTGCTGACTTTGGAGCCCGCCACGATGGCCACCAAGGGGCGCTTGGGTTGGGCCAGGGCTTGGGAGATGGCGTCGATTTCTGCCGACAGCAAGGGGCCCGCACAGGCCACTGCCGCGAAGCGGGCGATGCCGTGGGTGGTGGCCTCGGCACGGTGGGCGGTGCCAAAGGCATCGTTGGCGTAAACGTCGCACAACTGGGCCATGCGCTGGGACAAGGCTTCGTCGTTTTTCTTTTCGCCGGGGTTGACGCGGCAGTTCTCCAGCATGACCACTTGGCCGGGCGCGACGCTCACGCCATCGACCCATTGGGTGACCAAGGGCACGTCTTGGCCCAGCAATTCACTCAAGCGGCGCGCCACCGGCGCCAGCGAGTCTTCGGGGCGCAATTCGCCCTCGGTGGGGCGACCCAGGTGCGTGGTGACCATGACGGCGGCACCCGCGTCGAGGGCCAAACGGATGCCCGGCACGCTGGCCCGGATGCGGGTGTCTTCGGTGATGTGTCCCGATGCGTCCATGGGGACGTTCATGTCGGCACGAATGAACACCCGTTTGCCTTGGAGTGCCCCTTGGGCGGCCAAATCAGCCAATCGAAGAATGTGCATGGTGAGGAATCCGTCTCAAAATAAGTCGCGAATTATAAAAAGCGCTGGCTGACAAACAGCCAACGCGCATCAGGCTGGGTCGGGCAAAGGGGCTGCGGTGACACCAACCGCCAAGGGCGATCCTTTGAGGAACTCGGCCACTGGCAAA
>JAYPFZ010000069.1:0-12675 GCA_038126555.1 Betaproteobacteria bacterium | reverse complement strand
GAGCGTGGCCAGGGTCATGCGCTGCACCTCCAGGGCCTGAATGCTGGCGGCCAAAGCTTTGGCGTTTTGCTCTAACCAAAATTGCACCGTCTTGAGCTCCTGAATGCGCTGATCCAGCTCTTCGGGGTCGAGGGTGGGTTTGAGCCACGGGTTCAGCGACGCCGTTTGCGCCGAGGACAAGGACTTCAAGAAATCAAAGCCAGGCAAGTTGGCAAAAAAGTTGGGGGCGGTATCGCTCATGAGGTGCTCCTTTCAACCAGGGATGAAACCACGCGCTGATCAATGGCGCCAAAAATCGACTGCCCATCGGCGCCTTTCATTTCAATGCGGATGGTGTCACCAAACTTCATGAAGTCGGTGGTGGGCTTGCCATCCAGAATGGTTTCCATGGCGCGCTTTTCAGCAATGCAACTGTAGCCATTGGGCCAGGTTTTTTGACCTTGGTTTTCCACCCCTTGATTGCTCACCGTGCCACTGCCAATGATGGAGCCCGCGCGGACGTTTCGGGTTTTGGCCAAGTGTGCAATGAGCTGGCCAAAGTGAAAGGTCATGGGTGAGGCATCGCACATGCCCACGCGACGCCCATTCCAGGTGGACTGCAAGGTCAAGTGCACACAGCCCCCACGCCAGGCCTCACCCAACTCATCCAGCGTCACGGCCACCGGAGAAAACGCCGTGGCCGGCTTGCCTTGCAAAAAACCAAAGCTCTTGGCCAACTCATCGGGAATCAGGTGACGCAAAGACACATCATTGGCCAGCATCATCAGTCGGATGCTGTCCAGCCCTTGTTCGGGGGTGGCGCCCATGGGCACGTCACCGGTGATGACGGTGATTTCAGACTCGAAATCAATGCCCCAGGCTTCGTCCGCAAACCGAATGTCGTCGCAAGGCCCCTGCAAATCATCGCTGCCGCCTTGATACATCAGCGGGTCGGTGTAGTAGTTGGCCGGAACCTCACTGTGGCGTGCCGCGCGCACCAATTCCACATGGTTCAAATAGGCCGACCCATCGGCCCACTGGTAAGCGCGTGGCAACGGGGCCATGCACAGGCGAGGGTCAAAGGCAAAGGCGTGCCTGGCCTTGCCTTGGTTGAGGGTGTCGTAGAGGTCTTGCAACAAGGGCCAATGGAAGTTCCAGTCGTCGAGCACCTGTTGCAAGGTGTGGGCGATGCCCGTGGCGAAGTGGGCGGTGCTCAGGTCGCGCGACACCACAACGAGTTGACCGTCGCGGGAGCCGTCTTTGTAGGTGGCAAGTTTCATGGGTTTTCCTCTGGCCTGTGCAGCCGCTGGGGCCTTGGGCAAAATGTCAGGCGTCACGCATCATAAAAGCAGCCATGAACGCTTTCCCTGCCCCTCGTGTCACCCCAGTTGGCACCCCCGCATCCCCCAGTCGACGCGACTGCTTGGTGTGTGCCGCGGCCACCCTGTTGGCCCCCACCGGCCTCTGGGCCGCACCGGCCCCGCGTCAACTGCAATGGGACTATGAGATCAAAGGCAAGGCCAGCGGTTTCAGCTACCAAGCCCGCGCATCCTGGGTGTGGCAACGCGAAGCGAATCGCTACACCCTCACCCAACAGCTGAGCGTGCCCCTTTTGGGTTCGCAAACCCAAACCAGCCAAGGCATTTGGCGCGACCCCCAAGGGCCAGAGCCTCGCCAGTTCTCCGACAGCAAGCGCACCGAACGCAACGTGGCCTTCGAGCCCGAACAAGGCCAATTGCGGTTTCTGAACAGCTCCGCGCGCGCGCCCTGGGCCCCTGGCGCGCAAGACCGGTTGAGTTTGTTTTTGGCCTTGATGCAACACAGCCAATCGCTCAAGGCCCCCACCCCGGGTCAACGCTGGACGTGCCCGGTGGCCTCCTCACGAGGGCTCGATGCCTGGCATTTTGAATGCCTGGGCTCAGCGTCCTTGGCGTTGCCCGCAGGCCAGTTCACGGCCTGGGCTTGGGAACGCACCCAGTTGCCCGCTGGGGAATCGACGCTCAAGGTTTGGCTGTCCCCGCAGGCCGGTTGGGGGCCGGTGCGGGTCTTGATCACCGAACCGTCAGGCAACCAGGCCGATCAGCGCTTGAGCCAGTTCAAGACAAACGCTTGATGGCCTCAGCCAAGGTGCTCACCATTTGGTCGATTTGCGACTCGGTGACGATGTAGGGCGGTGCAAACACGAGGTTGTCGCCCGCCGAGCGCACCAGCACCCCTTTTTGGACGCACTCGATGCATGCGTCGTAGGCCCGTGGGCCGGGCGCGCCCGGCGCGGGTGCCAATTCCACCGCGGCGGCCAGCCCCAATGAGCGAATGCCCACCACATGGGGCAAGCCTTTGAGCTGGCTGTGCATGGCGTCGCCCAAGACCTTGCCCATTTGACCTGCGCGGGCAAACAACTGCTCTTGCTCGAACAACTGCAACGTGGCCACTGCCGCCGCGCACGACACCGGATGCCCGGAGTAGGTGTAGCCATGGAACAGGTCGTTCACGTGGCTGGGCAAATCGGGGCTGACGATGGTCTCGTAGAGGTGGTCACGGCAAATCACGCCGCCCAAGGGCTGCACGCCGTTGGTGACGCATTTGGCGAAGTTGAGCATGTCGGGCACCACGCCAAAGTGGTCCGCGGCAAAGTTGGTGCCCATGCGGCCAAAGCCGGTGATGACTTCGTCGAACACCAACAAGATGCCGTGCTTGTCGCAAATCTCGCGCAAGCGCTTCAAATAGCCTTTGGGGCCGATGTACCAGCCGGCCGAGCCCGCCACCGGCTCCACGATGATGGCCGCCACGTTGCTGGGGTCGTGCAGGGGCAGGATGCGGTTTTCGAGCTCGAGCAGTGGGTCTTCGTTCCACTCGGGTTCGGCATGGTGGATGTAGGCGTGGTTGACCGGGTCGTGAATGAACCGCATGTGGTCAACCCGGGGCAACAAGCTGGTGCCAAACATTTTGCGGTTGGCGGGAATGCCGCCGATGCTCATGCCGCCAAAACCCACGCCGTGGTAGCCCCGCTCACGCCCAATGAACACGGTGCGGTGACCTTGGCCACGCGCCCGGTGATAGGCCAAGGCCACTTTCATGGCGGTGTCGGCGGCTTCCGAACCTGAGTTGCAAAACAGCACCTTGTTGAGATCGCCAGGCGCCATGGCGGCAATTTTGTCGGCCGCCATGAAGGCTTTGTCGTTGCTCACGCTGAAGGCGGTGGCGTAATCCAGGGTGTCGAGCTGCTGCTTGATGGCGTCGTTGATTTCGCGGCGGTTGTGGCCTGCGCCCACACACCACAAGCTGGACACCCCATCGAGCACTTGGCGACCGTCGTGGGTGGTGAAGTGCATGCCATCGGCCTTCACAAACACGCGCGGCACTTCGCGGAAATGGCGATTGGGCGTGAAGGGCAACCAGTGGTGATCCATGGTCCAGCCCGTCGCCGATGGCGCGCTGGCGGTGGAACGATCTTGAGGGTCTTGGTAAGCCATGCGTTGCTCCTTCTGTTGGTGTGACTTGCGCTGCAAGGGGAACTGAGTTTAGTGAAACCTATGGTTTTAGCAAGTGCCCTCGGCGACCCCATTTCCCTGATGACAAGCGCCAACCCGCAACCTGAGAGAATGCGCCCATCATGCAAAACGCTCACATCCTGACCCTTTCTTGCCCCGATCGCGCGGGCATTGTGCACGCCGTCTCTGGTTTTTTATTCGAGCGGCAAGGCAACATTGAAGAAGCCAGCCAGTTCAACGACCCGGCAACAGGCTTGTTCTTCATGCGGGTGCAGTTTGCGGGCGTGAGCGATTTGGAAGCCCTGCGGCGCGACTGGAGCGTGTTGGCCCAAGGCTTCAACATGCAATGGAGCTTGCACGCAGCCAACGCCCCCATGCCCACCGTGATTTTGGTGAGCAAGGAAGGCCACTGCCTGAACGATTTGCTGTTCCGCTGGAAATCGGGTTTGCTGAGCATCGATGTGCGCGCCATCATCAGCAACCACCGCGACTTCTACCAACTGGCCGCCAGCTACAACGTGCCGTTTCACCATGTGCCCGTCACCGCCGACACCAAAGCACAAGCCGAGCAAAAGCAGCTCGACATCATTCACGCCGAAGGGGCGGAGTTGGTGGTGCTGGCGCGCTACATGCAAATTTTGTCCAACCCGCTGTGCGAACAACTGGCGGGCAAGGCCATCAACATTCACCACAGCTTTTTGCCCAGCTTCAAGGGCGCCAAGCCCTACCACCAAGCCCACGACCGCGGCGTGAAGCTCATTGGCGCCACGGCCCATTACGTGACGGCCGATCTGGACGAAGGCCCCATCATTGAGCAAGACGTGGCCCGCGCCGACCACAGCCTGGCCATTGAAGATCTCACCGCCTTGGGCAAAGACACCGAAAGCCAGGTGCTGGCACGTGCCGTGAAATGGCACAGCGAACACCGCGTGCTGCTCAACGGCCACAAAACCGTGGTTTTCCGTTAACCCTCAACGCATCCAGGAGCGCCGCATGAGTGCCACTTCAGCCTTGACCCCACCTTCGGCCAGTCGACGCGATCAAGTGGTGTCGGCCTTGCTGGCGGTGTTGCCCGAACACGCCGTCTTGCACCACAACGAGGACACCACGCCCTACGAGTGCGATGGCCTCACCGCCTATCGCCAGCGCCCCTTGTGCGTGGCCTTGCCCGAAACCTACGACCAAGTGCAGGCCGTGCTCAAGGCTTGTCATGCGCTGGGCGTGCCCGTGGTGGCCCGAGGTGCGGGCACAGGCTTGTCTGGGGGTGCCATGCCCCATGCGCAAGGCGTGACCTTGTCCATGGCCAAGTTCAATCGCATCCTGGCCATTGATGACGTGGCCTGCACGGCCACGGTGCAATGCGGTGTGCGCAACCTGGCCATCAGCGAGGCGGCTGCGCCCTATGGCTTGTATTTCGCACCCGACCCCTCCAGCCAAATTGCCTGCACCATTGGTGGCAACGTGGCCGAAAACTCGGGCGGCGTGCATTGCCTTAAATATGGCCTCACCTTGCACAACGTCATCGAGGTGCGCGGCTTCACCGTCGAAGGCGAACCCGTGAGCTTTGGTGCTCAGGCCTGGGACTCGCCCGGCTTGGATGTCTTGCCCTTGGTCATTGGCTCCGAGGGCATGCTGGCTGTGACCACCGAAGTCACCGTCAAGCTCAAACCGCGCCCGCAATTGGCGCGCTGCATCATGGCCAGTTTCGATGACGTGCAAAAAGCCGGCGATGCGGTGGCCGCCGTCATTGCCGCCGGGATCATCCCCGCCGGCCTTGAAATGATGGACAAACCCATGACCGCCGCCGTCGAGGACTTTGTGCACGCCGGCTACGACCTCAACGCCGAGGCCATTTTGTTGTGCGAATCCGATGGCACGCCAGAAGAAGTGGCCGAAGAAATTGAACGCATGTCGGCCGTGCTCACCGCCAGTGGTGCCACCGCCATTGCGGTCAGCCGCGACGAAGCCGAGCGCTTGCGCTTTTGGAGCGGCCGCAAAAACGCCTTCCCCGCCAGTGGCCGCATCAGCCCCGACTACATGTGCATGGACTCCACCATTCCGCGCAAGCGATTGGCCGACATCTTGCGCGCCATTGCGGGCATGGAGACTCAATACGGCTTGCGTTGCGCCAACGTTTTTCATGCTGGCGATGGCAACTTGCACCCGTTGATCTTGTTCGATGCCAACGACCCAGACCAACTGCACCGGGCCGAACAGTTTGGCGCCGACATCCTCGAAACCAGCGTGGCCATGGGCGGCACTGTCACGGGCGAGCACGGCGTGGGCATTGAAAAGCTCAACAGCATGTGCGTGCAATTCAGCCCCGAAGAGCGCGAGCAAATGTTCGCCATCAAGCGCGCCTTCGACCCACAAGGTTTGCTCAACCCCGGCAAGGTCATCCCCACCTTGAATCGCTGCGCCGAATACGGCCGCCTGGTGGTGCGTGGTGGGCGCCTGCCACACCCCGAGCTCGAGCGGTTTTAAGCGTGGCCCCTGCTCAGGGGTTGATCCACTCGATCGCAAACGGTTGCTGGGTGTTTTCGGTTTGCACCGTCACCGCCAGGGCGCGGTAGTCGCCATAGCCGCCGGGCACCTCCAAGCGGTGCACGTTGCGAAGCGGTTGGCCATTGAGCTCAAAGGGTTGATCGAATGCAAAGCGGTGCGAATCGCCATGCACCAGCAACACCGGCACCCCACTGGCTTGCGCCAAGGGCAACAAGGTTTGGCCCACGCTCAGGGTGAAACCTGAATCGGGCGGGAACACCTGCCCCCAACGTTTGGACTCAAAGGGGTCGGCCTGCATGGCCAGCACCACCGCTCGGGCTTGCTGGGTTTTGGCCCATTCGAACACCGAGCGCAACCAGGCCCGATTGGCCCGATCGCGGGCTTCGAATTCACGCATGGCCTCTGGCCGCTTGGGGTCGCGATTGTTGTTGCTGCCCACCATGTGCACGGTGGCAAACACCACCTGCGCCTGCATCCAGCGCTGGTTTTCCACCCAATCGGGTTGATCGGCCTGCACCTCGGGCTGGGCTTGCAAACGCAGCGGCGTTTGCCCCAAGGCCTGGCGCTTGGCAAAAAAGATTCGCCGCAAGGCCTGCAAGCGCTCCACCGGGTCGTAGCCCCCGTTGTTGCTGCGGTGGCAGTCGGTCCATTCGTTGTCGCCAGGGGTGTAGATCAGCGGCTGACGAAAACGATTGAAGTTGTTGCGCTGGTGTTCCAGTTCCTCGTCGTCGCAGCGGCTGGACCCCGATTTGATGTCGCCAATGTGGATGGAAAACGCCGGGGCGGTTTGGTTGATGGCGTCGATTAAACGCTCATAGGGCGCTTGGGTTTGCGCGCGCGGGCCATAGGGCATGTCGCCCAGTGCGACAAAACGCAAGCCCTGCGCATGGGCGCTGACACCGACCCAAGCCAAGGCCAGCAGGCCCAGTCGCCCGACACACCCGCTGACACGCCATCGGCTCATGAGCGGCTTCCAAAAATGGCCGTGCCCACCCGCACCCAGGTGCTGCCTGCCTCGATGGCGGGCGCCATGTCGGCACTCATGCCCATGGAGAGCTGGTTGAACATCGGAGCACCCAAGGCCTGACCCACATCCACCCTGAGCTGATGCAGTTGCCGATGCAAGTCCAGCATGACGCGGGGGTCGTCGTGGGGCTCGGGAATGCTCATGAGCCCGCGCAAGCACAAGCGGGGCAAGGCCTGAACCGCCTGCGCCAAAGCCAGCACCTCGCTGGGCGCAACGCCCGACTTGTTGGGCCCGCCGTCGAGGTTGACTTGAAGCAGCACCTGCAAGTCAGGCAAGTGCGCGGGGCGTTGTTCGCTCAGGCGCTGCGCAATCTTGAGGCGATCGAGGGTGTGCACCCAATCGAAGTGCTCGGCCACCAATCGGGTTTTGTTGCTTTGAATGGGCCCAATGCAATGCCAGCGCAACTCGGCCGACAACTGGGGCAAGCACTCGGCCACTTGCGCCATTTTGTCGATGCCCTCTTGGATGTAGTTTTCACCAAAGTCCCGCTGGCCCAACTGGGCCACGGCCACCACCGCCGACGCGGGAAAGGTTTTGGAGACGGCCAGCAACTGCACCTCGGCCGCCTCGCGTCCGTGCTGTTGCGCCAATTCGGTGATGCGTTGCCGAACCACTTGCCACTGTTTTTGCCAAACATTCATGATGCTCACTTTACACAAGTGCGGTGAAGAATCATGAACCTGGAGCAATGCCTGGCCAGGGCCCAAAGCGAAGGCGTGAGCGACCTGCACCTGAGCGAGGGCCAACCCCTGCGGGCCCGCCGCCACGGCGTGCTCGCCCCCTGGCCTGCCGAGCAGCCCTTGAGGCCATCGGCCACCACCCTGCGCGAATGGCTCAGCACCCTCACCGAGGGCATCGCCCCACCCAGCGCCGATGCCCAGGCCTGGCAGCGCTGGTTGGCCCAAGCCGAATGCGACAGCGCCAAGGCCTTGGGTGAGGTGCGCGTGCGGGCGCATTTGTTCTGGCACGACCGGGGGCTGGGTGCGAGCTTGCGCCTCATTCCCACCCAATTGCCCAGCTGGGAAGTTTTGGGGGTGCCCGAAGTGGCACGCACCTGGCTACAAGCGACCAGCGGCTTGGTGCTGGTCACCGGCGCCACCGGCAGCGGCAAATCCACCACCTTGGCCGCCTTGGTGCACGCCCTCAATGCACACCAGCGCTTGCACATCATCACCTTAGAAGACCCCATCGAATTTGTGCATCAACCCCTGTGCGCCTTGGTGCACCAACGCCAACTGCATCGCGATTTCGCCACCTTCGATCAGGGGCTCAAGGCCGCCTTGCGCCAAGACCCCGACGTGATTCTGGTGGGCGAGCTGCGCGACCTCAACACCATTCGTCTGGCCTTGCAAGCCGCCGAAACCGGCCACCTGGTGCTGGCCAGTTTGCACACCCGCAGCGCACCCCAAACCGTGGAGCGCCTGGTCGATGTGTTTGCAGCCGAAGAAAAGCCGTGGATTCGCAACCAACTCAGCCTGTCGCTCCATGCCGTCATCTGCCAGCACTTGCTCCCCCGCTCGGATGGCGGCGGCCGCGTGGCCGCCCATGAGGTGATGGTGGCCACCCCGGCCATTCGCCACCTCATTCGCGAGGGCAAATCGGCTCAAATGCCCACCGCCCTGCAAACGGGTGCGGCCCTGGGCATGTGCACCCTGGCGCAAAGCCTGCAGCGCCTGGTCCACGACGGCCTCATCACCCCTGAAGTTGCGCAATTGGCCCTGTAGCCCAGGTGAATGCCGGTTTCAGTGCCTGGTTTTATGATCCGCGTTCTGGGTCCTTCGACCTTTTTTTCACCCCCTTTCGACGGAGTCTTCCCTCATGGCACGCACCAACCCCAAAACCTACGAACCCAGCACCCCTACGAAAGTGGCTTTCATCGGATTGGGCGTCATGGGCTACCCCATGGCGGGCCATTTGGCTTTGGCCGGACACTCGGTCACGGTCTACAACCGCAACGCCGCCAAGGCCGCCGAGTGGTGCGCCGAATTTGCTGGCACCACGGCCCCGCAATCGGCCCCCACCCCCCGCCAAGCGGCGGCCCAGGCCGACATCGTCTTCGTTTGCGTGGGCAACGACAACGACTTGCGTTCGGTCATGCTCGGCGACGATGGCGTGTTCGCGGGCTTGAAGGCGGGCGGCACCGTGGTCGACCACACCACGGCTTCGGCCAATGTGGCGCGCGAATTGGCGGCCTTGGCCAAAGGGCAAGGCCAACATTTCATCGACGCGCCGGTGTCGGGTGGCGAAGCCGGCGCTGTGAACGGCTTGCTCACCGTGATGTGCGGTGGCGACGCGGCCGTGTTTGACCGCGTCAAACCGGTTGCCATGGCCTTTTCGCGCGCGTTCACCCTCATGGGCGAAACCGGCGCGGGTCAGCTCACCAAAATGGTCAACCAAATCTGCATCGCCGGTTTGGTGCAGGGCTTGAGTGAGGCCGTGGCCTTTGGACAAAAGGCGGGCCTGGACATGGAACTGGTGCTCGATGTCATTGGCAAGGGCGCAGCCCAAAGCTGGCAAATGGACAACCGCGGCAAAACCATGGTGAAAGACCAGTTCAATTTCGGCTTCGCCGTCGACTGGATGCGCAAAGACTTGGGGCTGGTGCTGGACGAGGCCAACCGCAATGGCGCACGCTTGCCGGTGACTGCCTTGGTCGATCAGTTCTACGCCGATGTGCAGCAAATGGGCGGCCAGCGCTGGGACACCTCCAGCCTCATCAAGCGCTTGCGCTGAAATGCTCCACCCAAACGAAGAGGCCCCGAGGGGCCTCTTTTTTTTGACGGATTGCGAGTGTCTGGTCAGTTGATTTTCTTGACCTCGGCCGGCTTGGGCGGCGGAGGCATCATGCGGCGCAGTTCTTCTTCGCTGATGACCTCAAACGCCCGAACCACCTTGCGCACACCCGAGATGGTGCGCACCAAGTCGGTGGCGCTTTGGGCCTCGCGCGCAGTGACGCGGCCCATCAGGTAGACCACGCCGTTTTCGGTGGTCACGCTGAAGGCGTTGGCAAACAAGTCTTTGCTGTCGACGAAGGTGGCGCGCACCTTGGTGGACACCAGCAGGTCTTTGGAGCGGGTGGCCAGCGAGGTGGGCAAGCCAATTTCCAGCTCGTTGATCACCGTTTTCACGTTGTCCAGGCGCTGCGCCAACTGCATGGCGTAGGTGCGGTCTTGCTCGTTCTTCACCTGACCGGTGAGCAAAACCTGACGGTTGTAGCTGTTGACATTGATGTGGGCTCGGTCGCCAAACTCATCGCGCATGCGGGCATTGCCCTTGAGTTCGATGGATTCGTCTTCCAGTTGTGAGCCGGAGGTGCGACGGTCGGTGACCACCAACACGCCACCGCCCATGGCGCCCCCCACAATCACAGGGGCACAGGCTGACAGGGAAAGGGCCAGACCCAAGGCGAGGGCCACACGATGCGTCCAAGGTTTGAATGTCATTCTTCCAAATCTCCAAGCAATTGACGGTCTACGCCATCACACAGGCAGTGTAAGACCAGCAGGTGAACTTCTTGTATCCGTGCGGTTCGGTCGTGGGGCACACAAATGTGCACATCGGTGTCGCTGAGGGCCTGATTCATTTGCCCGCCGCCTTTGCCCGTGAGGGCCACCACGACCATGTCGCGTTCATGGGCGGCCTCGATGGCGGCCAACACGTTCGCCGAGTTGCCGCTGGTGGTGATGGCGATCAAGACATCGCCCGATTGCCCCAAGGCTCGCACCTGCTTGGCAAACACTTGCTCGAAGCTGTAGTCGTTGGCCAAGGCCGTGAGAATGGAAGAGTCGGTGGTGAGGGCCAAGGCGGCCAATTCGGGGCGTTCGCGCTCAAAGCGCCCCACGAATTCGGCCGCGAAGTGCTGGGCATCGGCGGCCGAGCCCCCATTGCCACAGGCCAAAACCTTGCCCCCAGCGGTGACGCAAGCCAACAAGGCCCCAATGGCGTCGGCCACGGGTTTGCTGAGCAACTGGGCCGACTTGAATTTCAAGTCGGCGCTGTCGATGAATTGCTGTTCGATGAGGGATTCCAACATGGCTCAAATCATACCTGTGCGGCTCATGTGCTGGCGTCGAAGGCGGCTTTCAACCACACGAGCGTCTCGCCCTCAATGGCCACCACGTCGAATCGGCAAAGGGGCGGCTGCCGCCAACGCATCAAATACCAGCGGGCCGCAAAGACGATGCGCTGCTGCTTGATGCCCCCCACACTGGCGGCCGCCCCGCCGTGGCGCCGATTTTGTCGATGCCGCACCTCCACAAACACCAGCGTGCCATCCGGCTCTTGCATGATCAAATCGATTTCGCCCCCGCCTCGTTTGGGGGTTCGATAATTGCGCGCCACCACGCGCAACCCCTGACGCTGCAAATGGGCCAGGGCCTGGGCTTCTGCAGCCTGGCCCTGAACCCAATGGGCTGCGGGTTGCTTGTGGTGCGTTGAAGGAGCCTGTGCCATGAGTGAGTTGTCTTCCGCGTTGTCGCAAGCTGTTCAAGCCTGCTTGTCGCAACACCTGCCCAGCCATTGTTTGTACATGGTGGCTTCGCCCATTGGCAACGTGGCCGATGTGTCGGTGCGGGCCTTGCATGCCTTGATCGGTGCGGACGCCATTGCCTGCGAAGACACCCGGCACAGCCAGACGTGGCTCAAGGCCTATGGCATCACCAAGCCGGCGTCGGCATGGTTGGCCGTTCATGAGCACAACGAACAAGCGGCCGCACAAGCGGTGATTGTGCGGCTCCAAGCCGGTCAGCGCGTGGCTTATTTGTGTGACGCAGGCACGCCGGGCATCAGCGATCCCGGCGCCCGTTTGGTGGCTGCGGTGCGGGCCTCGGGTGGACAGGTCATGCCCATTCCGGGGGCCAGCAGCGTCACCACGCTGCTGAGTGCTGCGGGGGAGTTGGCACCAGAAGGCTGGCTGTTTCGGGGGTTTTTGCCGCACAAAGGTCAAGCCCGCACCCAAGCCCTGTCCGACTGTGCCGCCGAGGCGCGGCCGCAGGTTTTGCTGGAATCGCCGCACCGCATCGAAGCCTTGGCCAGCGCCTTGGCCGCGCTGGGCCAGCGCCTGGTGAGTGTGGGGCGCGAGCTCACCAAACAATTTGAAGAGGTGGATACCGTGCCTTGCGCCGACTTGCCAGGTTGGTTGCAAGCCCATCCGCATCGAACCAAGGGGGAGTTCGTGTTGCTCTTGCACGCTTTGCCCGAAGCCCCTGCCGATGCAGCGCTGGGCCTGACCACCCTCAAAGTGTTGATGAGCGAGCTGCCCCTGAGCCAAGCCGCTCGCTTGGCGGCTCAACTCACGGGGGAATCTCGCAAACGCTTGTATGACGCCGGGTTGGCGCTGGCGGGCGATGAAGCCCAGGCTCAACAGGACTGACTGGCCACCCGGTTCAAGGCCTCGAGCACCGGCTCCATCGTGGTGGGTCGAACCAAACGCTCCACTTCTTGCCCGTCTCGCAACAAAACCAGCGTGGGCCACAACTTCACCCGAAAGCTGCGCCCCAGCGGGCGGCCAGAACCGTCTTCCACTTTCACATGCTGCCAATTGGGCTGTTGCGCCAGGGCCTGAGCCACCGGCGACTGGGCGGCCCGGCAATGGCCACACCAATCGGTGCCGAACTCCAAGAGGGTGAGGCCGCGCCAGGCTTGCACCTCGGTGGGCAATGGCGCCTCGGTTTC
>JAYPFZ010000068.1:0-12819 GCA_038126555.1 Betaproteobacteria bacterium | reverse complement strand
CACAGGGTTTTGAAGTCAAACCACACCACATCGCCCGCTCGGCGAATGGCCTGAATGGTTCGGCTCTCGATGGTCATGACGGGGTCTTCGTCAGGGGTTGTGGCCAAGCGATCGAAGGCCTGGGCCATCTCGGCATCGGTTTCCTCGCTGAAAGGCGTGAGGTAAAGCCGCAGCTGCTCCAGGGTGCGGCGGCGGTAGTCGGTGCCGTTGTCCACTTCCAGCACGTTCATGCGTTGCTTGATCAACTCAATCGCGGGCAAGATGCGGTCGCGGTGCAGGCCGTCGGGATACAAACCATCGGGCTGGAAATTGGAAGTGGTGACAAAACCCACGCCATGGCTGAACAAGGCATCGAGCAAGCGATGCAAGATCATGGCGTCGGTGATGTCGGCCACATGGAATTCGTCGAAGCAAATGAGCTGATAGCGCTTGGCCATGCGCCGGCCCAATTCGTTGAGCGGGTTCACCGTGCCTTGCAATTCACGCAACTCGCGATGCACCTCGCGCATGAATTCATGGAAATGCAAACGCGTCTTGCCCTTGACCTGTACCGCTTGGTCAAAGCAATCCATCAGAAAGCTTTTGCCGCGCCCCACCCCGCCATACAGGTAAACGCCTTTGGGCAGTTCGGGCTTTTTTTTCAGCCAGCGCTTGAGGCCGGTGGCTTGTTGGTCGTGGGCCATCCAGGCCTGGGCACAGGCGTCCAAGGCTTCAACGGCGCGCAGCTGCGCGGGATCCGGTTGGAACCCGCGTAGGCTTAACTCGCGCTCATAGATTTGCCGGACGGTCAGGCCCAAAACCCATCGCCTCTTAGAAATTGAGGGTGCGTTTGTCCACGGCCAAGGCCGCTTCTTTGGTGGATTCGCTCAAGCTGGGGTGAGCGTGGCAAATCCGGGCGATGTCTTCGGCACTGGCTTTGAAGGCCATGGCCACGCAAGCCTCGGCAATGAGTTCAGAGGCCATGGGGCCCACGATGTGAACGCCCAGAATCTCGTCGCTTTGTGCATGAGCCAAAAACTTCACCATGCCGGTGGTGTCGCCCAGTGCGCGGGCACGGCCATTGGCCATGAAGGGGAAGCTGCCCGCTTTGTAGGGCACGCCATCGGCCTTGAGCTGTTGCTCGGTGCGACCCACCCAGGCGATTTCCGGGCTGGTGTAAATGACCCAGGGAATCAAGCCAAAGTCGACATGGCCGTGCTGACCGGCAATGCGCTCGGCCACGGCAACGCCCTCTTCTTCGGCCTTGTGGGCCAGCATGGGGCCACGCACCACATCACCCACCGCCCACACGTTGGGCAGGTTGGTTTGGCAGTGATCGTTCACCACAATGGCGCCGCGCTCGTCGAGCTGCAAGCCCACGGCATCAGCGGCCAGGCCGTCGGTGTTGGGGATGCGACCAATGGACACAATCAGTTTGTCGGCGTCGAGGGTGAGCGCTTCGCCCTTGGCGTTGGTGTAGGCCACGCTCACGGCTTTCTTGGTGGCTTTGATCTCGCCCACTTTGACGCCCAGCTCGATCTTCAAGCCCTGCTTGTCGAACGCTTTTTTGGCTTCTTTGGCCACGGCTTCGTCGGCAGCGCCCAAAAAGGTGGGCAAGCCTTCGAGCACGGTGACATCAGCGCCCAAACGGCGCCAGACCGAGCCCATTTCCAGGCCAATCACGCCCGAGCCAATGATGGCCAATTTCTTGGGCACCGCGCCGATGCGCAAGGCACCGTCGTTGGAGAGCACTTGGGTTTCGTCGAAAGGCACGCCGGGCAAAGGGCGGGCCTTGGAGCCCGTGGCCACGATGATGTGCTGGCCCACCAGGGTTTCGGGCTTGGCGCCATTGACGCGAATTTCGTAGCCACCAGCCACCGCCTGACCAAAGGAGGCGGTGCCGTGGAAAAAGCTCACCTTGTTCTTTTTGAACAAGTAGAGGATGCCGTCGTTGTTTTGCTTCACGACCTCGTCTTTGCGCGCCACCATTTGCGCCACATCCATGGCCAGGCCCTTGACCCCAATGCCGTGCTCGGCGAAGTGGTTCAGGGCGTGGTCATAGTGCTCGCTCGATTGCAGCAAGGCCTTGGAAGGAATGCAACCCACGTTGGTGCAGGTGCCGCCGGGAGCCGGGCCCCCTTTGGCGTTTTGCCAGGCGTCAATACAGGCCACCGACTTGCCCAGTTGGGCCGCGCGAATGGCGGCGATGTAACCACCGGGGCCAGCCCCGATGACGATCACGTCGAATGATTGGGACATGTCAGCTTTCTATCAAAGGTCAAACAAGAGGCGAGCGGGATCTTCCAGGGCCTCTTTCATGGCCACCAAGCCCAACACGGCTTCACGGCCATCGATGATTCGGTGGTCGTAAGACATGGCCAGGTAGTTGATGGGGCGCACCACCACTTGGCCGTTTTCCACCACGGCGCGGTCTTTGGTGGCGTGCACACCCAGAATGGCCGACTGCGGCGGGTTGATGATGGGGGTCGACAACATGGAGCCAAAGGTGCCCCCGTTGGAAATCGAGAAGGTGCCGCCGGTCATTTCTTCAATGCCCAGCTTGCCTTCGCGAGCCTTGGCACCGAATTCACCGATCTTTTTCTCGATGTCGGCAAAGCTGAGTTGGTCGGCATTGCGAATGATGGGCACCACCAAACCACGGGGCGAACCCACGGCGATGCCGATGTCGAAGTAGCCGTGGTAGACGATGTCGTTGCCGTCGACCGATGCGTTCAGGATGGGGTATTTCTTGAGGGCATGCACAGCGGCTTTGACGAAGAAGCTCATGAAGCCCAGCTTGATGCCGTGCTCTTTCTCGAACTTCTCTTGGAAGCGCTTGCGCATTTCCATGACCGGCGCCATGTTCACTTCGTTGAAGGTGGTGAGGATGGCGTTGGTGGCTTGCGACTGCAACAAGCGCTCGGCAATGCGGGCGCGCAAACGCGTCATGGGCACGCGCTGCTCGGGACGCTCGTCCGGCTGGCCCACATCGGGGGCTTGCACAGCAGGCAAGCTGGTGGTGGGCACCCCAGTGGGGATGTTGGCAGGCTTGGCACCCGTGGCCACGGCGTTGAGCACGTCGCCTTTGGTGACGCGCCCATCTTTGCCCGTGCCAGCCACCGAGCCAGCGGCCAGTTGGTTGTCGGCCATCAGCTTGGCAGCGGCAGGCATGGCCACGCCGGCTTTGCTGTTGGAGGCAGCGGCCGGTGCAGCGGCGGGCGCTGCGGCGGCAGGTGCAGGGGCAGCAGCGGCGGGCGCAGCGGCAGCACCCGCAACGCCTTCGGTGTTGATCTTGGCGATGAGCTGGTCGGACACCACGGTGCCACCGTCAGCGACGACGATCGCTTCCAAAACACCAGCCGCAGGGGCCGGCACTTCGAGCACAACTTTGTCGGTCTCGATTTCGATCAGGATTTCGTCGGCAGCGACGGCACTGCCAGCGGGCTTTTTCCAGGACAACAAGGTGGCTTCAGCCACAGACTCGGACAACTGGGGAACTTTGACTTCTACGATGGCCATTTGAATTGCTTTCAGAATGTTCTTGAACGTGAGATCACTTGGTCAGGACCAAGCCTTTGAGACGGGCGAATGCGGCTTCAACCAGGTTCTTTTGTTGTTCCTGGTGCAAGTGGGTGTAGCCCACGGCAGGTGAAGCCGATGCAGCGCGGCCGGCGTAGGCCAATTTCTGGCCCGTGGAGAGGTTTTCGAACAGGTAGTGCTGCACGAAGAACCAAGCGCCTTGGTTTTGCGGCTCGTCTTGAACCCACACGCACTCGGTGGCTTTGGGGTATTTCTTCAGTTCGGCCGCAAAGGCTTTGTGCGGGAACGGATAGAGTTGTTCGGCACGCAAGATGGCCACATCGTCGGCGCCGTTTTCTTCGCGCTTTTTGACCAGGTCGTAGTAAACCTTGCCCGAGCACACCAGCACGCGCTTGACCTTGTCGTTCTTCAGGGTCTTGGTCTCGGGGATGATGGTTTTGAAGCCACCCGAGGTGAACTCAGACAAAGGCGACGTGGCGTCTTTGTTGCGCAGCAAGGACTTGGGCGTGAAGATGATCAGGGGCTTGCGCAGGGGGCGAATCATCTGACGGCGCAACACGTGGAAGATCTGGCTGGCCGTGGTGGGCTGCACGATCTGCATGTTGGTGTCAGCGGCCAGCTGCATGAAGCGCTCGACGCGGGCCGAGCTGTGCTCGGGGCCCTGGCCTTCGTAGCCGTGGGGCAACATGAGCGTGATGCCGTTGACACGGCCCCACTTCACTTCGCCCGAGGCAATGAACTGGTCGATCACCACTTGGGCACCGTTGGCGAAGTCGCCGAACTGGGCTTCCCAAATCACCATGGTGTTGGGGTCATTGGAGGCGTAGCCGTATTCAAAGCCCAACACCGCTTCTTCGGACAAGATCGAATCGATCACCACGAACGGAGCCTGTTTGTCGGCCACGTTTTGCAGGGCCACATAGGTGCCGGTGTCCCACTTTTCACGCTTTTGATCGTGAATCACGGCATGGCGGTGGGTGAAGGTGCCACGGCCGCAATCTTCGCCCGACAAACGCACCGGGTAGCCACTGGCCACCAAAGAAGCGAAAGCCATGTGCTCGCCCATGCCCCAATCCACGGGGATGTCGCCACGGCCCATGGCCGCGCGATCGGCATACACCTTCTTCACCAGCTGGTGCGGGGTCACCGATTCGGGAATGGTGGTGAGGCGCTCGGCCAGACGCGTCCACTCGGACAGCGGAATGGCGGACTCGCACTGGTCGGTCCAGGTCTTGCCCAAATAAGGCGACCAGTCGACGGCGAACTTGCTCTTGAAGTTGGTGACGACCGGGTCAATGGCGTGCTGGCCCGCATCGAGGCTGGCACGGTAAGACTTGATCATGTCGTCGCCCAGCGTTTCGCCCAGGCCTTGGGCCGACAGACGCTCGGCATACAGCTGGCGGGTGCCGGGGTGGGCCGCGATTTTTTTGTACATCAGCGGCTGGGTCAGGCTGGGGGTGTCTTGCTCGTTGTGGCCCAGCTTGCGGAAACAGGTGATGTCGACCACCACGTCTTGCGCGAACTCCATGCGGAATTCCAGTGCCAGTTGCATGGCCAAGGCGACGGCTTCGGCGTCATCGCCATTCACGTGCAGCACCGGCGCTTCGATCATCTTGACGATGTCGGTGCAAAACACGGTGGAGCGCAAATCGCGGGGATCGGAGGTGGTGAAACCGATCTGGTTGTTGATGATGATGTGAACCGTGCCTGCCGTGGTGTAGCCACGGGTTTGAGACAAGGCCAAGGTTTCTTGGTTCACGCCCTGCCCGCCAAAAGCGGCGTCGCCGTGCACCAACACGGGCAACACTTGGCGACCCTTGGGGTCGTCGCGGCGGTCCATGCGGGCGCGCACCGAGCCTTCCACCACGGGGTTCACGATTTCCAGGTGCGAGGGGTTGAAAGCCAGCGACAAATGCACCGGGCCGCCAGGGGTGGACACATCGGAGCTGAAGCCCTGGTGGTATTTCACGTCACCGGCAGGCAGATCTTCAGGGGCGGTGTGGTCGAACTCGGCAAACAGGTCTTTGGGCTTTTTGCCCAAGGTGTTCACCAGCACGTTCAGGCGGCCACGGTGGGCCATGCCGATCACGATTTCTTGCACGCCTTTGATGCCCGCTTGGCGCACCAATTCGTCCATGGCCACGATGAAGCTCTCGCCGCCTTCGAGCGAGAAGCGCTTTTGGCCCACGTATTTGGTGTGCAAGTAACGCTCAAGGCCTTCGGCTGCCGTGAGGCGGTCGAGGATGCGTTTTTTCTCGTCGACGCTGAAGGTGGGTTTGGAGCGAATGCTTTCCAGCTTTTGTTGCCACCAACGCTTTTCGGCTTGGTCCGAGGTGTACATGAACTCGGGCGCCAAGGTGCCGCAATAGGTTTCGCGCAAGGCATTGAGCAGCTCACGCAGGCTCATGCGGGCTTTGCCGAAGAAGGTGTTGCTGGTGTCGAACACGGTTTCCAGATCGGCGTCGCCGAAACCGTAAAACGAGGGTTCGAGTTCGGGAATGTTGGGGCGGTCGGTGCGCTTGAGCGGATCGAGGTCGGCCCAGCGGTTGCCCACGTTGCGGTAGGCGGCAATCAGCTGCTGCACCGCCGTGCGCTTGCGGCCCATTTCGGCATCGGCGTTGGCCATGACCACTCGCGTGCCGCCCGCTTTGGCGCGTTCGGCAAACGCATTGATCACGGGCAAATGGGGAACGTCTTTGTTTTCGCTGCCATCGGTTGCGGGCACATGCTGCAAGGCGTCGAAATAAGCACGCCAGGAGTCGTCGACGGAACCGGGGTTTTCAAGGTATTTTTCGTACATCTCTTCGACGTACGGGCCATTGCCACCAAACAGATAGGAATTGCCGTTGAAGGCAAGATAGACAGAAGATGTCTCACTCATGAACGCTGACCTCCGTTCCCCTGCAGGGAACATTAGCTGGTTAGAAAAACCTCCCGCGACACGGCTGAACCGGATAGCGGATGCGACAGTGGCTGGGAAGGGCCTGAAATCACTGGGGAATTCTGCCATTGATGGGCATCAAATTCCCCGCATCGTTCGAAAAAAAACCGTTCGATTAAGAAGATTGAACTAAGGTTTTGATCTGTTCGAGGGCTGAAGGATCCTCGATGGTGGTGAGATCGCCCGGATCGCGTCGCTCGCACACCGCCTGAATGGCACGTCGCAGCAATTTGCCGCTGCGTGTTTTGGGCAAGAGGTTGACCATGAAGACCCGCGCCGGTCGGGCCACGGCCCCCAGTTGCGCATCCACGAGCTTCATGATTTCGCCTTCCATCTTCAGCTTGGCTTCGTCGGTCTCGACCAAGCTGGCATCTTTGGGAACGGCAAACGCCATGGCCACCTGCCCTTTGAGCTGGTCGGCCACGCCCACCACCGCCACCTCGGCCACGTTGGCGTGGCTGGAAATGCTCTCTTCGATTTCGCGGGTGCCCAAGCGGTGGCCCGCCACGTTGATCACGTCGTCGGTGCGGCCCAAGATGAAGAAGTAACCGTCTTCGTCGCGAATGCCCCAATCGAAGGTGGAATACACCAACTTACCGGGAATGCTCTTCCAGTAGGTGTTCACAAAGCGGTCGTCGTCGCGCCACACGGTTTGCATGCAACCCGGAGGCAAGGGGCCATCGATGGCCAACACGCCTTTTTGCTGTGCGCCGGTGAGCACTTCGCCCGTGTTTTCGTCGTAGAGGTTGACTTGGTAGCCATACATGGGCAGCCCCGGCGAACCAAACTTGCTGGGCTTGCGCTCCACGCCATTGGCAATGGTGAGGATGGGCCAGCCGGTTTCGGTCTGCCAGTAGTTGTCGATGATGGGCTTGCCCAAGCTTTGGGCAATCCATTGGGCGGTGGGCTCATCGAGGGGCTCGCCCGCGAGGAACAGCGCCCGCAAGGACGACAAGTCGTATTGGGTCAGGAAAGCAGGGTCTTGCTTTTTCAGCACCCGCACGGCGGTGGGGGCACTGAACATGACGGTGACCTGATATTTTTCAACCAGCTGCCACCAAATGCCGCCATCGGGGCGCGTGGGCAAGCCCTCGTACATGATGGTGGCCATGCCGGCAATGAGCGGGCCATAAATGATGTAGCTGTGGCCCACCACCCAACCGATGTCGGAGGTGGAGAAATAGGTTTCGCCCTCGCGGCCCTGGAAGATGTGCTGCATGCTGGCCGCCAAAGCCACGGTGTAGCCACCCGTGTCGCGCTGAACGCCTTTGGGCTTGCCCGTGGTGCCAGAGGTGTAGAGGGTGTAAGACGGGTGCTCGCTGGGCAGCCATTCGCAAGGCACTTGGGCGTTGAGGTGCTTGTCGCGCAATTGGGCGTAGTCGTGATCGCGGCCAGCCACGAGGGTCATGGGTGCCAAATGGCGATCGACCATGAGCACCGCCTGGGGCTTGTGCTGGGCCAAGTCGATGGCGCTGTCGAGCAAAGGCTTGTAGGGCACCACCTTGCCGCCACGCGAACCCGCATCGGCCGAAACGATGACCGTGGGCTCGGCGTCGTCGATGCGAGAAGCCAAGGAATGGGAAGCAAAGCCACCAAACACCACCGAGTGAATGGCGCCAATGCGCGCACAAGCCAGCATGGCAAATGCCGCTTCGGCAATCATGGGCATGTAAATGAGGACTCGGTCGCCAGACTTCACCCCCAAGGACTGGAGGGAAGCGGCCATGCGCTGAACTTCGTCGCGCAGTTGGGCAAAGCTGTAGACGGTTTCGGTGTTGGTTTCGGTGGACACCGCGATCAGGGCGCGGGCGTCGGGGCGTTTGGCGGCATGACGGTCGACCGCGTTGTGGCACAGGTTGGTGCGCCCACCCACAAACCATTTGGCAAACGGCGGGTTGTTGTAGTTGCAGATTTCGGTGGGCGCTTGGTGCCAGTCGACCAGTTGGGCTTGTTCGCGCCAAAACGAGTCACGATCTTCAATGGACCGGCGATAAAAATCCGAATAGGAACCCATGCCCAGCTCTCCTGAATGCTGCTTGATTGAAGCGGCGATTATGGGAATGAGGGGCTTGCGACAAGCTGACGTAAAACAGATTTCAGCGAATCAGGCCTTGAATGGCCTTGAATTCCGGGTGCTCGGCGCTGCGCAGCCATTCGAAGAGCACCATTTCGGTGGTCACCAACTCGGCCCCGGCCGAGGCCAGGCGATCCCAGGCGGCATCGCGGTTGCGCTCGGTGCGCGAGCTGCACGCATCGGTCACGATCCAGACCTGCCAGTGCTCTTCTTCCAGCAAATCCAAGGCGGTTTGCATCACGCACACATGGGCTTCGCAGCCCGAAACGATGAGTTGGGGCTTGGTGGGCTCGGTGGCGGGGCTGTTGGCACGCAAATGCTTGGGCATGCTTTTGGCGTTGCCCGAGGGTTTGGGCATGAGCCAGGGCACCAGCCCATCGTCGACGGCACTGAAACTCATTTTGTTCAGGGTGTCGCGGCACAGGCCACGCAATTCGGGCACCAAGGGGCCCAGCTTGTCGGGGTTTTGCTCGGTGCCCCAGGTGGGCACACGCAAGCGCTGCGCGGCTTGCGCCAAGCGCTGGGCATTGGCCACAGCGGCAGGCCCTTCAAACAAGGCGGGCATGAGGCGGGGCTGCCAGTCGATCAGCAGCAATTGGCTCAGTTCGGCTTCGATTCTCATAGGGCCACCACCACCCTGCCCTGCACCTGCCCCGCCATCAGGGCTTGGGCGCGCTCAATGGCTTGATCCAAACCCACGGTTTCGGTGATTTGCGCCAGCGCATCGGGCTTGAGCCATTGCGCCAGCAAAGCCCACGCCTGCTGACGCAGGGGCAACGGGGCCATGACGGAGTCAATGCCCGCGAGGGTCACCCCGCGCAAGATGAACGGCATCACGGTGGCGGGCAAATCCATGCCTTGGGCCAGGCCACACGCGGCAACCGTGCCGCCATAGCGCGTTTGCGCCAAGGCATTGGCCAGCGTGTGTGAGCCCACGGCATCCACCACACCCGCCCAGCGTTCCTTTTGAAACGGCTTGCCCGGATTGGCCCATTCGGCACGGTCCAACACACTCTGGGCGCCCAAGCCTTTGAGGTAATCGTGCGACTGAGCCTTGCCCGTTAAGGCCACCACGTGGTAGCCCATGGCCGACAGCAAGGCCACGGCCACACTGCCCACGCCACCACTGGCGCCCGTCACCAAGACCTCGCCCTGATCGGGCGTCACGTGGTGGGCTTGCAAGGCCATGACACACAGCATGGCGGTGTAGCCCGCTGTGCCAATGGCCATGGTTTGATGGGCGGTGAAGGCATCGGGCCTGCGCACCAGCCATTCGCCTTTGAGGCTGGCCTGTTCAGCCAGACAGCCCCAATGGGTTTCACCCACCCCCCAGCCATTGAGGATCACGGCGTCGCCCACCTGCCAATTGGGGTGATTGGACGCCAGCACCTCGCCAGCCCCATCGATGCCCGCGACCATGGGCCACTGGCGAACCACCGGGCTGCGGTTGGTGATGGCCAAGCCGTCTTTGAAGTTGAGCGTGGAATGGCTGATGCGAACACGAACATCGGCCTGAGGCAGATCGGCTTCGCTGACCTCGGCCACGCGGGCGCTGAAGTCGGGGGATTTTTCGAGGAGCAGGGCTTTCATGGCTGGCACTTTACCGTCTAGCGTTGGGCGGGCCCTGATTGTGCGACAGGTTCGCGCTTATGATCCCGCCCCATGCGACCCTGGATCACCGTATTGGCGGGGTGTTGGTTTGCCGCTTGCGTTCACGCCCAAACCGCACTCACCGCCCTGCCCCCTAACCCGGCCACCGATTTGGTGACGCACGCGCTGGGTTTTTTGGGCACGCCCTACCGTTTGGGCGGCAGCAGCGCCAAAGGCTTTGACTGCAGCGGGTTTGTGCAATCGGTCTATGCCAGCACCTTGGGCCTGGAGCTGCCCCGACGCGCTCGCGACCAAGCCCAAGCCACCGAGCGCATCGAGCGCAGCGATTTGCAACCCGGAGACTTGGTGTTTTTCAACACCTTGCGGCGCGCCTACAGCCACGTGGGCATTTACGTGGGCAATGGGCGCTTCATTCACTCCCCGCGCCCTGGCAAAAAGGTGCAGGTGGAGGCCATGTCGGATCGCTATTGGGCCCAGCGCTTCAATGGCGCACGGCGGGTGTTAACCGCCCCCACCAACAGCTGACTCACTGCCCGATCACGGGCCCAAACAACTCCCAGCGTTCACCTTGAAAGCGCTGCAACTGCATGGCTTCCAGTGGGGCGTGGTCCGTCTCGGAGGTGTTGAGCACCACCCCCGGCAACAGCATCGGCAAACGCACTTGGCGCAGTTGACGCGCCTGTTTGAGCAGGTTGGCCCTGGAAAAGTCGCCCTTGGCTTGGCGCAACACCTGCTCCAAGGTTTGGGCATTGCTGTAGCCCGCCACGTAGAACACATCGTTCACATTGGCTTGGGGCAAGTATTTCGCCATGAAAGCTAGGTAGGCCTTGAGCTCGGGGGTGTTTTGCCAGCGCGGGTCGCTGGGGTCTTTGTAATAGGCCGCAGAAATCACCCCTTGCGCGTGCTCTAGCCCCGCCACTTGCAACACCGCCTTGATGGAATTGGCCGTGACGTTCAGGTAGTGGGTGGGTTTCCAGCCCAACTCGGCCAGCCGCCGCAAGCTTTGCGCCGCAAATTTGGGCGCGGCAAAGTTCACCAGCACCTGGGCGCCAGCCGCCTTCATGCTGATGAGCTGGGCATCCACCGTGGCATCGGTGACCTCGTAGGCGGCCTGCACCACCACTTGGTTGCGACGCTCGCCCAAACCGGCCAGCAAGCCCTTGAGGTAATCGCGCCCGAAATCGTCGTTTTGGTAGAGCACCGCGATGCGCGCATGGGCATCGGGGCTAGCCAAGATGGCTTGCGCGTAGATCTTGCCCTCGTTGAAATAACTGGGCGACCAGCCCATGGTCCAGGGAAATTGGCTGGGGTTGTTCCAGCGCGAAGCCCCGGACTGCACAAACAACTGGGGAACGCCCCGGTCGTTGAGGTATTGCTGAACCGCCAAATTGGTGACCGTGCCCAAGGAGCCAAACATCAGCTGCACCTGATCGCGCTCGACCAAGCGGCGGGTGGCCTCGATGGTTTTGGCGGGTGAATAGGCGTCGTCTAAGGTGATGAAGCGAATGGGGTGGCCATCGATGCCCCCTTGGTCGTTCAGGAGCTGGAAATAAGCCGCCATGGCTTTGCCGGCGGAACTCCAGGCCGCTGCAGGGCCTGAATACGGGTTGGTGTTGCCAATGCGCAATTCGGGTTTGGCGGCCCAACTGGGGGCCGCGCACAGCGACGCCCAAGCGCCAGCGGACAGGAGCCAGTGGCGTCGGCTCCAATTTGAAGGGTGTTTGGTCATGTCGCATGCTAGCTCAAGGCATGCGCCGCCAAGGGTTAACCTTTTGGAATTCAATTGACGCCAAACATTAGGTGAAATGAAATAACTCCATTACCATTCAGGCTCATTTTTTGAATACCAAATGAGTCTCGCTTGGAACGAAATTAAATCGAGGGCATTGCTTTTCAGCAAAACCTGGGCCGACGCTAGCAAAGAAGACAGCGAAGCCAAGCCCTTTTGGATTGCCTTCTTCGAGATCTTTGGCATCACCGACAAACGCGTGGCCATCTTTGAGCTGAACGTTAAAAAGCTCGATGGTTCGCAAGGCTATGTCGACTTGTTTTGGCCGGGCGTGCTGGTGGTGGAGCACAAGTCTCGCAACGAAGACTTGGACGCAGCCGACGGCCAAGCCTTGAACTACTTGCACAACGTGCCCGAGCGCAACCTGCCCCAGTTGGTGGTGGCTTGCGACTTTGCGCGCTTTCGCGTGCGCATTTTGGCCACGGGCGAGACCGTGCAGTTTCAACTCAAGGACTTGCACAAGCACGTGAAGCTCTTTGGCCTGCTGGCGGGCTACAAAGTGCAAGCCATTCGGGCCGAAGACCCCGTCAACATCAAAGCGGCAGAGCGCATGGGCCGCTTGCACGATGCCCTGAAAGCCAGCGGCTACCAAGGCCACGCCCTGGAGGTGCTGCTGGTGCGCTTGCTGTTTTGCCTGTTTGCGGATGACACCGGCATTTTTCAGCCCGCGCAATCGTTCAGGGACTTCATTGAAGAGCGCACCGCGCCCGACGGCTCGGACCTGGGGCCGCGCCTGGGGCAACTGTTTCAGGTGCTCAACACGCACGAGAGCCAGCGCAGCAAAAACATCGACGAACAACTGGGCCAGTTTGCGTACATCAACGGCCGCCTGTTTGAAGAAACCCTGCCCATGGCCGACTTCAGCACCGCCATGCGCGAAGCCCT
>JAYPFZ010000067.1:8397-12980 GCA_038126555.1 Betaproteobacteria bacterium | reverse complement strand
CATCCCCGAAGCTTCTCAGCTGGTGATCCAAGCGGGTGCCATGGCCAAAGGGGGCGATGTGTTCGTGCTGGACATGGGTCAGCCCGTCAAGATCATGGACTTGGCGCATCGCCTGATCGAACTTTCTGGCTTAACCGTGAAAAATGAGCACAACCCCGATGGCGACATTGAGATCGAAATCACGGGTCTTCGCCCCGGGGAAAAGCTCTACGAAGAGCTGCTCATTGGCGACAACCCCAAACCCACCTCACACGCACGCATCATGAAGGCACACGAAGAACTGTTGCCTTGGCCGGAGTTGGAAGCCAAGCTCAAAGCGCTTGAAATCGCCTTGAATGTCAACGATGTGGCCGTCATTCGCCGCATGATGCAATCCCTCGTCACGGGCTACACCCCCAGCGACGACATCGTGGATTGGGTGCACCTGGAAAACGAGGCTGGCCTGAAGGCGAGCTTGCCCGCATGACCATCCTCGTCACCGGCTCCGCCGGCTTCATCGGCTCCTTCGTCACCCAGCGCCTGTTGGCGCGTGGGGACCGCGTCGTGGGGCTGGACAACCACAACGACTACTACGACCCCCAACTCAAATTGGCCCGCCTGGCCCAATTCGAGCAGCATCCAAACTACACCCACCACCGCTTGGATTTGGCCGACCGGGCTGGCATCCAACACTTGTTCGCGCAACACCAACCGCGCCGGGTGGTTCACTTGGCCGCGCAAGCGGGCGTGCGTTACTCCATCGACAACCCCTTGGCCTACATCGACAGCAACATCGTGGGCTTCGCGCACATTCTGGAAGGTTGCCGCCACCACGGCGTCGAGCACTTGGTGTATGCCAGCAGCTCCAGTGTGTATGGGGCCAACACCGCCATGCCGTTTTCGGTGCACCACAACGTCGATCACCCGCTGAGCCTTTACGCCGCCAGCAAAAAAAGCAACGAGCTGATGGCCCACACCTACAGCCACCTGTTCCAGCTGCCCACCACAGGCTTGCGTTTTTTCACGGTTTATGGGCCTTGGGGTCGGCCTGACATGGCGCCCATGAAATTCGCCAAGGCCATTCTGGCGGGGCAACCCATTCCAGTGTTCAATTACGGTCACCACCGCCGCGATTTCACCTACATCGACGACATCGTGGAAGGCGTGATTCGGGTGCTCGATCGGCCTGCCGCCCCCAACCCCCACTGGCGTGCCGATCAGCCCGATGCCGCTTCCAGCAACGCCCCCTGGCGCCTCTACAACATCGGCAACGCCAACCCTGTGGCTTTGCTCGATTTCATTGCGGCCATTGAGCAAGCGCTTGGGCGCAAAGCCCAGCTGGACTTGCAACCCATTCAGCTGGGGGACGTGCCCGACACCTTTGCCGACGTGTCGGAGCTCTGCGCAGACGTGGGGTATCAGCCCGCCACGCCCATTGCGCAGGGGGTTCGGCGTTTTGCAGACTGGTACCTCAGCCATTACGGCGCCTAAAACACCCCTTACTTCAAGTTCAGCCCACCAACAGCCGCCGCGTCGTGCCAGACCGGCGGCTGTTTTTTTGTGCGCCAAAACTTGTTAGGATGATCACGTTGTTCAGGAGGTGTCCATGAGTTGGCTGGTCGTTCACACCAAACCCCGTCTGGAAGCCGAAGCCCAAGCCCAGTTGCTTCGGCAGGGTTTCGAGGCCTATTTGCCTCAACTCAAGGTTGAGTCGGTCAAGCGTGGCAAATACGACGAGCGCGACGTGCCCCTTTTCCCCCGCTATTTGTTCGTGCGCACCCCAGACCTCACCGTGCAATCCTGGGCCCCCATTCGCTACACCCGTGGCGTGAACCGCTTGGTGTCCTTTGGCCCCGAGCCCGCCCGAATGGACGACACCGTCATCGATTGGCTCAAAGCCCAGGAGGCCAGCCAGGGCGTTCAGCCCTTGTTTGCCCCGGGGCAGGCGGTCAAGGTCACCCAAGGGCCTTTCGCCGGGTTAGAGGGCATTTATCAAATGACCGATGGCGAACTGCGCGCCATGGTGCTCATTGAAATCCTCAGCAAACCCGTGGTGCTCAAGGTGTCGCCCACTGCGCTGAAATCGGCCAGCTAAGCCAGCGCCAGCCGCTCAGGCCCCCCTACAATTTCGGTCATCTTCAGACCGGTTGCTTGCCATGCCTGTTCAATTCACCCCCACCCCTGTTCAAGACTTGTTGCCCGTTGCGGGTGTGCGTTTGGGCATCACCGAGGCGGGGGTTCGCAAAGCCAACCGCAAAGACTTGGTGGTCATCGAATTGCAGCCGGGCACTGCTGTGGCGGGTGTCTTCACCACCAACCGCTTTTGCGCCGCACCGGTTCGGATTTGCCAAGACCATTTGGCCCAAGGGCAGGGCATTCGGGCGCTGGTCATCAACACCGGCAACGCCAACGCCGGCACCGGCGCCCAAGGCCATGCCCGTGCCTTGGCGGTGTGCGATGCCGTGGCCCAGCAACTGGGCCTCAAGCGCGAGCAGGTGTTGCCGTTTTCCACGGGCGTGATCCTCGAGCCCTTGCCTCACGATCGCATCATTGCGGGCCTCCCGCAAGCCATTGCCCAGTTGGGCGACCGCCATTGGGGCGATGCCGCCTTGGGCATCATGACCACCGACACCGTGCCCAAGGCCTTGAGCCGTCAGGTTCAGTTTCAAGGCAAGACCGTCACCATCACCGGTATTTCCAAGGGCTCCGGCATGATTCACCCCAACATGGCCACCATGTTGGGCTACCTCGCCACCGACGCCGCCATCGACCCCGCGCTCATGCCCGCATTGGCCAAGCGTTTGGCCGACACCAGCTTCAACCAAATCACCGTGGATGGGGACACCTCCACCAACGACTCGTTCATCGTCATGGCCACAGGCCAAGCCGGGCATGCGCCCATCACGAGCTGGGACAGCCCCGATGCCCAAGCTTTGTTGACGGCCTTGGCCGAAGTTTCTCGCTGGTTGGCGCAGGCCATCGTGCGCGACGGGGAGGGTGCCACCAAGTTCATCAGCATTCAAATCCAGGAAGCGCGCACCCCCGAAGAAGCGCGCCAAGTGGCCGATGCCATCGCCCACTCGCCCTTGGTGAAAACCGCCTTTTTTGCCAGTGACCCCAACTTGGGCCGCATCCTGGCCGCCATTGGCTACGCGGGCGTCACCGACTTGGATGCCGATGCCTTGGACTTGTATCTGGACGATGTGCACGTTGCCACGCAAGGGGGGCGGCACCCCAACTACCGCGAGGAAGATGGCCAACGGGTCATGAAGCAGTCGGACATCACCATTCGGGTGGTGCTCAAGCGCGGGCAGGCGCAAGCCACCGTGTGGACCTGCGACCTCAGCCACGACTACGTTTCCATCAACGCCGATTCCCGAAGCTGAACCCATGAGTGCCTCCCTTGAACCCCTGAGCGAACGCGCCGAACACCTGATCAACCGCATCGAAGCGGTGTTGCCTCAACCCCTGCATGCGCCAGACTGGTCGGCCAGCATTGCCTTTCGTTATCGCCAGCGCGCCAACGGCATGGGCGTGCTCGAACCCGTGCGCCAAGTCTCGGGGCTGAAGCTCGATGACCTGCAAGAGATCGACGATCAAAAAGAAAAAATCCGCCGCAACACCGAGCAATTTGTGCAGGGCTTGCCCGCCAACAACGTGTTGCTCACCGGCGCACGCGGCACCGGCAAATCCTCGCTCATCCGGGCATGCCTCAATGCTTTCGCCAGTCAAGGTTTGCGGCTGATCGAAATCGACAAAGACCATTTGGTGGCCTTGCCCGACATCATCGAGTTGGTGGCGGGCCGCCCTGAAAAGTTCATGGTCTATTGCGACGACTTGAGCTTTGAAGATGGTGAGCCAGGCTACAAAGCCCTCAAGTCCATGCTCGATGGCTCGGTGGTGGCGGCCACACCCAATGTGCTGGTTTATGCCACCAGCAACCGTCGCCATTTGTTGCCCGAATACATGAAAGAAAACCTCAGCTACACCCACACCGACGACGGCGAGGTGCATCCGGGTGAAGTGGTCGAGGAAAAAATTTCGCTCTCCGAGCGCTTTGGCCTGTGGATCAGCTTCTACCCCTTTAGCCAAGACGAATACCTCACCATCGTCATGCAGTGGCTCCAGCATTTGGGGGTCAAGGCCAGCCTCGATGCGGTGCGCGCCGAGGCCTTGTTGTGGGCCTTGGAGCGGGGCTCGCGCAGTGGTCGCGTGGCCTATCAGTTCGCCCGCGACTACGCAGGCAAGCAAGGGCGTTAACGGCTGTGTTGGTGCCGCACCCCACCCAGGCCCACGCCTGGGTTGCCGACCCCGACGTTCCCCGCGACGCCCATCGGCCAGCGCAAGCCTTGGAAGTGGCGGTGGGCATCTTGCTTCAACCCGACGGTCAGTTTTTGCTCACCACACGCCCGCCCGGCAAGGTGTATGCCGGGTATTGGGAGTTCCCGGGCGGCAAGCTCGAAGCGGGCGAGGGTTTGGTGCAGGCCTTGGCCCGCGAGCTGGACGAGGAGCTGGGCATTCACATTCAGCAAGCCGAGCCTTGGCTCACCGTGCAGGTGGATTACCCCCATGCCCAGGTGAACCTGCGCACCTGTCGCATCGAG
>JAYPFZ010000067.1:0-8297 GCA_038126555.1 Betaproteobacteria bacterium | reverse complement strand
ATCTGTCGACAACGCTCGGAGCAAAAGGGGCGGTAAGGGTTGCTGTCGTGGTAGCGCGAAGGCTGCTCACACTGCGGGCACGTGACCATGCGATCCACCATGGCTGGCCTTACCCACACAGCTCCACATCGAAGGGCACGTCGTCCTGGCAAGGCTCGAGCTGCCCTTGTGGGTTGAGCTTTTGAAAACGCACCCAGGCCATCATGCGGTTGCCGCTCACCTCGGGCACCAAGTTGGGGTCGCTCGACACCATGAGGCGCATGAGTTGGTAACGGCCTTGGGGCAGGTTTTGTTGGTATTGCCCCTTGGTGGCCATGACGCGTTGGGTCACGCCGTTGTCGCGCAACAAGCGCAGCAACAAGCTGGTGCAAGCGTTCAGGGGTTCCAGGGGTTTGGCCCACTTGAGCAATTCGGCGCGGCGGGCATCGGGCCCGCGTTGTTGCCAAGCGTGATAAGCCGGCAAATCAAAGGAACAGGTGCCGCCCGGAATGCTGGTGCGATTGCGCAGCGCACCCACCCATTCGGTTTCAGCCAAGCCTTGACCCAAGCGTGAGCTTTGCTGGCTCATCAACTGGAAGGCTTCGTCAATTTCGGTCAACAGGGCGTTGAGGGTGCCTTGGGCCACCGAGGGGTTGTCGCGGTAGGCGTTGAGCTGCATTTTGTAGCGCTCCAACTCCTTGAGCATTTCCGACTTGAGGTCGGATCGCCCACCCACTTCGATGATTTCGAACAAGGTGATGAGGGCGAAGTGGTGATCAATGGCCTCGTCTCGGCGAAAGAGTGCGTCGAACCGATTGAGCAAATGCTCGGCTCGCAAGTAGGTGCGCACGCGTTCGTTGAGGGGATGTTCGTAGTGGATCACGTTTTGGCCGTCAAAGGTCTCCACACGCATCATAACGGTTCAACTTGTCCCACTTGGGCGGGTTTGCCCCCAAGACCAGGGCAGCGACTGCACCTCGCGCGCCAGGTCGTCCAGCGAGAGTCCTTCGTTGTAAATCACCCAGTCGGCCACGGCCAGCCGTTGGGCGCGTGAGGCTTGTTGCTGGGCGATGGCCAGCACTTGCGCTTCGGTGAGGCCGCTGCGCTGCATCACCCGCTGCACCTGCGTGGCCAGCAAGCAATCCACCACCAACACCCGGTGGAGTTGGCGTGGCCAGCGGTCCGACTCCGCCAGCAAGGGAATGTCCAGCACGATGGTTGAAGCGCCCGCTTGGGTGTGGGCCGTCAGTGCGGCCTGAATGGCTTGACCGACCAAGGGGTGAATGATGCGTTCGAGCCGTTCGCGCTCGGTGGGCTGCGCAAAGACCAACTCGCGCATGCGCTCGCGATGCAAGCCGCCATCAGCGGCGACCATGTCCTGGCCAAAGGCTTGGGCAATGTGGGGCATGGCCGCGCCGCCAGGCGCAGTGAGGCCGCGCGACAAGGCGTCGGCATCCACAATGGGCAAGCCCCGCTGGGCCAGCATCTGGGCGACGGTGCTTTTGCCCGAGCCAATGCCACCCGTGAGCCCCACCAGCACAGCTTGTTTGGAAGTCATGGTGGCAGTCTAAAGCAGACGCTTCAGAAGGCCTTGCCCATTTCAAACATCGGCAAATACAAGGCCATGACCAAACCCGCCACCAAAACCCCCATGAGCACCATCACCCCAGGCTCCAGCCATTGGGTGAGCCCGTCCAGCCTGGCTTGCAGTCGCGCTTGGCCCTCGCGCGACCATTGCACCAGCATGTCGTCGAGTTGGCCCGAACCCTCGCCCAAACTCACCAAGTGCAACAGCAATTCGGGAAAGGCCGGTTGTTGCCATTGGCCCCAACGCACCGTGCATCGCCGCATGGCCTGCGACAGCGACACGCCTTGCTGAACCCGCCGGCTCAAGGGGCGCGCCGCTTGCATCAGGGCCGCGTGGTCGGAGGCTTGCACCGACAAGTCCAGGGCCTCGGTCAGTGGCGTGCCCGATTGCAAAAGCAGGGACAAGGTGGAGGCAAAACGGCATTGACCACCGAGGGCTTGCAAAGGACCCAGCACCGGCACCCACCACAGCGCAGGGGCCATGCGGGCGCGCCAGCGGCGGGTGGCAGGCCAGAGCCCACGCCCCAAGAGGCCCATCACGGCCAGCCCCACAACCACGCTCAATCCGTGATTCAACACCGCTTGACTGGCTTGGATTAACCAGCGGGTGGGCCAGGGCAGTGGGGCGCCCGATTGCTCGAACACCGACTGAAAAGCCGGCACCACTTGGGTGAGCACCAAGGCCACCACGCCCAGGGCCACCACCCCCACAATCAACGGATATTGCAGCGCCGCTCGCCAGCGCGCGCGAAACGCGAGTTGCTGCGTCAGGTGCGCGGCCAACTGGGCCAGCACCACGTCCAAACTGCCCGAGCGTTCCCCCGCTTTGACCAATTGAAGGTAGAGGCGGTCGACGCCCCGCTCGGACGACAAGGCCAAGTGCAAGGCCTGGCCCGATTCGATGCGAGCGGCCACCCGCTGAACCCAGCGCAGCGCCGCCGGATCGGACAAGCCCTGCGATGAAAACTGCAGGGCCTGCAGCAAGGGAATGCCAGCATGCATCAAGCTGGCCCATTGCGCGGTGAGCCGACTCAGGGTCTTGAGGGGCAAGGCCATGGCTTACGACAGCCCATCGGCGTCAGCGGCGCACACCCGTTCCACTTCTGCGCGGGTGGTCAGCCCTTGCGCCACCAGCGCCAGCCCTTGATCCCGCAAGGCCGTGGTGCCTTGGGCCTGGGCGGCTTGTTCGAGGGCCAGCACGCCCGCATCGGCCAGCACCAACTCCAGCAAGGCAGGGGTAAAGACCACCACTTCGTGAATGGCCCGCCGCCCCACGTAGCCATCCTGACAGTGCGCACACCCCACCGGCCTGTACATGCCCGTGGCGCTGGTGCGCTTGCAATGGGGGCACAGCAGCCGCACCAACCGCTGCGCCATCACCAGTCGCAAACACGCGGCCAGGTGGTCGGCGGGCACCCCCATGTGGCGCAAGCGAACCACCGCACTGGCCGCTGTGTTGGTGTGCAAGGTGCTCAGCACCAAATGCCCCGTTTGGGCCGCTTGCGACGCCACCAAGGCCGTGGGCAGGTCGCGAATTTCACCCACCATGAGCACATCGGGATCCTGCCGAAGCAAGGCGCGCAAGGCCGTGGGGAAGTCAAATCCAATTTTGTCGTTCACGCTCACCTGATTCACGTGGGCCAACAACTGTTCCACCGGGTCTTCCACAGTGGTGATGTTCAGCGCCTGCGCATCCAGGCTGCCCAAGCACGCCATGAGCGTGGCCGACTTCCCCGAGCCGGTGGGCCCGGTCACCAGCACCAAACCGTGGGGCGAGCGCAGGGCCGAGGTGAGCCCAGCCAATTGAGTGGATGAATAACCCAGCGACGACAGTTCGGGTGGGCGCTGTTGCCCCGGGAGCAACCGCAGCACCATTTTTTCGCCTTGCACGGTGGGCAAGCTGCTGACGCGCAAATTCACCCAGCGATCGGCCAGCCGCCATTGCGCTCGGCCATCTTGCGGCAGGCGTTTTTCGGCAATGTCCATGCGCGCCAGCACTTTGAAACGGGCCAGCACCCGGTCCCGCCACAAAGGGTCTGGGGGAGTTCGGTGGGTCAGCCGGCCATCGATGCGCAAGCGAACCGTCAGGCCACCGGGGGTGGGTTCGAGGTGAATGTCGGAAGCGCGGCTTTGCACCGCCTCGGTCATGAGGTCGTTGAGCCAACGGGCGCTGGGGTCATTGGCCGGCGGGGCCTGCCAAGGGTCGTGCGTGTGACCGGCGTTAGGGGGTGGTGTCATGCGGCCATTTCAGGGCAGACCCGTCACGGCCAGGTGAAGCCAAACTCAGAAAATTTATGATTCAATGCCGCCATGGTGCGCGGCTTTTGGGTGTGACCTTGAAATTGTTTCTCAGTCTGTGGTTGGTGGTGTGTGGGTGGTGGGTGCAGTTCGCTCACGCCCAACCGTTGGCGCTTCACCAAGGCCCCAGCTTGCACATGACGGTTCAGCGCGGTCAGCAACGCTTGCCGTTGCGTCTGGTTCCGCAATTGAAAGCTGGCGACGTCGTGTGGGTCGAGCCCCTGGCCGACCGCTTGGCCGAGGGCGACTGGGTGCTCATGCTGGCCAGCACCTCGCCCACGGGCACCCAAGTGCAGTCCAAGTTTTTCGACGTCCGATCCCTCAAAGGGCCGGCCTCGTTTGAAATGGCCTCCGACGGTTTGGCTTTGGTGGTGGTGTTGGCGCCGCAGCTGCGCAATCTGTTTGGTTTGAACACCAGCTTGCAGGAGTCGTCCAGCATCCTGAAGGATGTGCTCACCAAAGATCCACAGCGGTTTGTGGACTTGCAGCGGGTCGACCAAATCAACCAAGCCATCACCCTCATGGGCAATGGCCTGACGCGGCGCATCGAAGGCCAAACGCCAGCCGATGCCAAACAAATCACCCTGGAGTGGGCCAGCCAGTATGGTGCGTCCAGCATTGACCCACAGTGTTTTCAATCGGGCGGCGTCAACGTGGTGTGTGTGGCGCATTCTTTGGTGGCGGGCAAAAACTTTTCGCTCCCATCCACCAACGACCTCAGCGCCATCGTGGGCTTGAACAAAAGCGTCGACCTCAACAGTTTGCTCACCGCCAACCTCAAATTTTTCTCAGATGCTGGCGAGTATTTGGGCAGCAAATACCGCGACACCTACGACTTTGCGCCCACCTATGGTCAGCGGGAACCGGACGGCGATCGCATCAACCTGTTTTCCGTCTCCCGCCTGCGCAGCGGCAAAGTCAAAACGGCTTACATCTTCGTGCCCACCGGCTTTCAAGCGCCCGCCCCCCAGTTTCAATTCAACCCCCTGAGGCCCCTGTGCCTGAATGCGGGCGTGGTGGCGGTTCGGGCGCTGGATGCCATGCCTTTGTTGAACCATTGGCACGATTGGCAACTCGCCCTCACGTCGGGGGGTGCGTCACCCGTGACGGTGAACGCGACCCGTGTGAATTTCAATCGCGATGAGGGCCTGTTGGTGTTCGACGTGCCCTCCCAAGCCTTACGCACCTTGCCCCCTGGTCAGCCGGTGACGCTGGCTTTTCGCGCCCGGTTCGGTTTCGACCCCGTGACCTTGCCCCTCACCACCGCGGCCTTGCCCTTGCCCGCGAACAGCAGCGTGTTGCAACAGCTGGTGCAGGGTCAAGATTGGGTGGCGGGGGCATCCCTGCGTTTGAGTTTGCCCAAGGGCTCCGACACGGCGTGTGTGCAAAAGCTGGCATTGAAGCGCGATGGCGTGGTGTGGGCCGAAAGTGCCATCACCTCGCCCACCCAACTGGACGTCAACCTCACTGGGGTTCAGCCGGGGCCGTTGGTATTGGAAGTGACGCAAGTGGGCGCGCCGGTCACTCAGTTGCCGCTGGCGGTTTTGGCTGCACCCGCCGTGGTCGATGGCATTGAGCACCCCGTGGGGGAGCGCTGGCTGAGGGTCAAAGGTCAACGCTTGAATCGCATCCAAGCCCTTCGCGTCGGCGAGGTGATGTGCGCACCCGCCCCCGGGGATCGCACCCAAGCCGCGGAATGGCGCTTCGATTGCCCCGTGACGGATGCGCAAGCCCTGATGGTTGACCAGGTGAGCGTGCTGCCGCTGGACCCCAAACGCGCCGCACAGTCCATGGCGCTGACCCAGCGTTCGGCATTGCCCCGTGTGGTGGTGGCCAGTGATCGGCCTCAAGCGGTGTTGGCCGTGCCGTCCGAGAAATTTCGCCAATGGCACTTGAGCTTGGACGCCCCCCTGGTGAGCGATGACTCGGGGCTTCATTTGTTGCTCAAAGCCGTTCCCCCTTACCAATTGCAGCCGGGGGTGCACGAATTGCAAGCGCGCTATGCCGGTGACCCTTTGACCCAACAGCACCCTTTGCGCACCCGTTTGTTGGCCGACTGGACGCACCACGAAATGCGAACGATTGAGCCCCTGCGTTTTGACGCCAAGCGCTTGCCCAGTGTCATCAACCCCATTGAATTTCGGGTGGTGAACCAAACCACTGGCGAGCATTCCAATTGGGAGCGTTTGGGCAAATCGGTGGTGCTGTTGCCCAGGCTTCAGGCCCACACCTGCCAGGGCCAGCCACCGGTGCACCTCATTCATGGCGAACACCTGGACTTGATCGACCAATGGACCCTCATCAACAGCCAGTCGCCCGAGGCCACGGTGAAGCTGCCATCTTCCCTCACGAGTTGCAGCACCGGCTTGTGCCAGGCCTTGCCCCTCAGCCCTGAGTTGGACACCATCCGGGTGAGCCTGCGTTGGGTGGACGCGCAAAGCTTCACGGTCACCTTGCCCCAGCCCGATGCGAGTTGCCAAGCCGAAACCAGCAATTCGTTGCATTGGCCGGGTGGACATCAGCCAGCGCAATTGCCGTTGAGTGGGTTCAGCGCGGCGCGTTCTTGAGGAAGTCAAGAATCGTGGCCTTTAACTGCGCTTGTTCTGCGGGGCCAGCCCCGTGGGTGGCGTAAAAAGCCCGGCCACGGGGCAATTGCCGCGAACTGGTGCGGAAGCTGGCAAACAGCATGCCGTGACCGCCCCCTTCAATCAATTCCAGTCGAACGGGCTGCCCTTGGGCTTGCAGGGCTTGCGCCCACGATTGCGGTGAAGGGCTGGTCGCGTCACGATTGGACTTCAGGCTGCATTGCGCCGTGAAGCCCTCGGGCGTCAGGGGGTAGTGGTCATTCATGTGGCAAGGCATGGCCCGCAAATACAAATAGTCATCGGCCTTCAAGCCCCCGTAGTTGTCCGCAAGCCCATACAGCATCAACAGGGGTTTGGTGATGGCGTTGGGAAAGCCAATGCCCGTGCTGGGCGCGCCCTCGGCGATCACCCCCTTGATTTGAGGCGCATCGGTGAGCCCGGCCATGTTCACCGCCACCGCACCGCCATTGGACAGGCCTTGAATGAAGATCCGGTTGGTATCGATGTCCTCGCGCTTCAAAGCCCATCGAAAAGCGCCCAGCGTGGCCTTGAAGATCATGCGCTGACGCCCGCCATTGCTCATGTTGTAGAGCAACAAGTCGGTGCGGGGTTGCAGCCCGTTCATCTCGAAGGCATCGAACACCAGGGTGGCATAGCCGTTTTGGTTCATCAGTCGGGCAAAGTCTTTTTCGTAGCCACCCAAACCGCCACCGCCGTGGGCAATGATCACCAAAGGTGGTTTGTCGCCTTGCTTGGGCGCAAAAAAGGAAGGGGTTTCGAGCCGGACCGAGGCGTGGCAGGGGTCAAATTTCGCCAAAGGCCCAACGACGGTTTTGACGGGACCTCGATCCACCACCCGGGTGTCATCGGGTTTGGCGGGTTGGCAATCGGTTTGTGCAAAAACCGGACCCGCAAGACTCAAGGCCAACACCCAGACCACCAGAGGACTCATGACACCCACCCCTTTTCAAAGTGAACGCAAAATGTATCCAAAACGGCCCCCGTTGAACATGGGGTCTTGATCTTCACGGAATCGAGCACCGAATGAAAAAAGTATTGCATGTGGGTTGTGGCATGAAACGGATTGACCAGACGGTTCAGGGTTTCAACAATGGCCAATGGCAGGAGGTGCGACTGGACATCGACGTGGCGGTCCAGCCGGACATTGTGGGCACCATGACCGACATGTCGGGGGTTACCGATGCATCCATGGACGCCATTTTTTCCAGCCACAACATCGAGCATTTGTACCCCCATGAAGTGCCCATTGCCCTCAAGGAGTTCCAGCGGGTGCTTCAAGCCGATGGTTTTTGCGTGATCACCTGCCCGGACCTGAAATCGGTTTGCGAGCGCGTCGCGCAAGACGATTTGTTGGGGGTGGCTTACGACTCACCGGCGGGCCCCATCACCCCCTTGGACATCTTGTATGGGTTTCGACCGTCGATGGCCAAGGGCAATGTGTTCATGGCGCATCGGTGTGGCTTCACGCAAACCACGCTTCGGCAAGCCTTGAAGGACGCCGGTTTTGCCTCGGTGGCCACCAGTGCCCGCCCTGCACATTTTGATTTGTGGGCCTTGGCCAGCAAAAAGGCATGGTCAGAAGCCGACTTGAAGGCCTTGGCGCAATCTTATTTTTACCATTGAGTTTTACGGCCCATAGGTTTTTGACGAACCAATCGCTTCGCGGGTTGGTGGTGGGGGAGTTGCCCCTCATTCGACTGAAATTGACAGTCCATTAACTTTAAATTTACAATCCATTTACATTAAAAGCTCGAGGCAACTCGCTATTTAAAGCTTTTGAGTGAATTGCAGGGATTAATTCGGGTTAGCCATTGGTGCCAATTCGGC
>JAYPFZ010000066.1:0-13339 GCA_038126555.1 Betaproteobacteria bacterium | reverse complement strand
TGTAGCCATAGCCAGTTTCGGCGTGGGTGGGCACGATGCCAAAGGTGACCAACTGGTCATCCAAAGCCGCACGAACCGCCACCTGCACCGATTGCGCAAACGCTGGGGGGTTGGCAATGAGGTGGTCCGAGGGCAAGACCAGCAGCACCGGATCGGCTTGCGGATCTTGGGCCTGGGCCAGCGACTGCGCAGCCAAGGCCGCCACCGCAATCGCGGGGGCCGTGTTGCGAGGCACGGGTTCGAGCAACAACCCAGAGGGCTTCACCCCCATGCTGCGGCATTGCTCGCCCACCAAAAAGCGGTGATCCTCATTGGTGACCACCAAGGGCGACTGCCAAGCCCAACCTTCAGACGCTTGCAGGGCCTGCAAACGCTGGAGGGTGAGCTGAAAGAGCGATTCGTCGGCGGTGACCCCCAAAAACTGTTTGGGGCGCATGGCGCGCGACAAAGGCCACAGGCGTGAGCCACTGCCACCAGAGAGAATCACGGGAAAAATATGAGTCATTCAGCGCTCCGAAGCCACTGCAAAAGAACCGACAATTGGAACGGATGTCACGGTGACGTCACCTTTTTCCAATACCGTTTGCGCACGAGTTTAGTTCAGCCATGCAAGTCTCCCCTTCCATCTTCAAAGCCTATGACATCCGGGGCGTTGTGCCCTCAACGCTCAACGTCGACGTGGCCTTGGCCTTGGGCAAAGCCTTTGGAACGCATGCCAGGGCCCAAGGCGAAACCACCGTGGCCGTTGGCCGCGACGGCCGCTTGAGTGGCCCTGACCTTGCTCAAGCCCTGATCGCTGGCTTGGTGTCGACTGGCATTCAGGTGATCGATGTGGGCATGGTCACCACCCCCATGCTGTATTTCGCGGCCAGCACCTTGTGCCAAAGCGGCATCCAAATCACCGGCAGCCACAACCCCAAGGACTACAACGGCTTCAAGATGGTGGTGGGCGGGCGCGCCATTTTTGGCGAAGAAATTCAGCGCTTGCGACAAATCATGCAAGCGGAAAGCTGGCTGCAAAAGTCGGGGGGCAAGGTTTCTGAAGCCCATGTGTGGGATGCGTATTTGAAAACCATCACTCAGGACGTGTGCTTGGCGCGCCCCATGAAGGTGGTGATCGACTCGGGCAATGGCGTGGCCGGTGCCACAGCGCCAGCCGTTTTCCGGGCTTTGGGGTGCGAGGTGATCGAACTCTTTTCGGAAGTGGACGGCACTTTCCCCAACCACCACCCCGACCCCAGCAAGCCCGAAAACCTCCAAGATTTGATGGCCGCCCTCGTCTCAACGGGCGCCGAATTGGGCTTGGCTTTCGACGGCGATGGCGACCGCCTAGGGATCGTCACCCCCAGCGGCCAAAACATCTTTCCCGACCGCCAAATGATGCTGTTTGCCCAGGATGTGCTCACGCGCCACCCAGGCGCACCCATTTTGTTTGACGTGAAATGCTCGCAACGGTTGGCGCCCAGCATCCGCGCCTCAGGCGGTGAGCCGGTGATGTTCAAAACGGGCCACTCCCTCATCAAAGCCCGCATGAAAGAGCTCAACGCCCCCTTGGGCGGCGAGATGAGCGGCCACATTTTTTTCAAAGACCGCTGGTTTGGTTTTGACGACGGCACCTACGCCGGCTGCCGATTGCTTGAAATTGTGAGCCGCTCGGCCAACGCCAGCGACGTGCTCGAAAACCTGCCCACCTCGCATTCCACCCCTGAGCTGAACGTGGCTTGCACCGAGGGCGAACCCCACCGAGTCAGTGCCGCCTTGCAAGCCTTGGTGGAGTCTGAACCCTTGCCGGGGCTGGCGCATCAACCCCAAGCCAACACCATCGATGGCGTTCGCATCGATTGGAACGACGGCTTTGGCCTCATTCGCGCCTCCAACACCACGCCGGTGTTGGTGTTGCGCTTTGAAGGGCAAACCCCTGAGGCCTTGCATCGCATTGAAGCCGACATGCTGAACCTGCTGCGTCGAGTCAAGCCCGACGCTGAACTCGGCGCTGCTTCGCATTAAGCCCTCTGCCCCTTTTTATTTTTGTTCTTGGAAGTTTGTTGTCGACATGAACACCTCCTTTGGCCTGGCCGGCAAAAAAGGCCTCATTCTGGGCATTGCCAATGCCCACAGCATTGCCTGGGGCTGTGCCCAACAAGCCCATGCCTTGGGCGCCGAATTGGTGGCCTCTTGTTTGAACGACAAAGCACGCAGCCATGTGGAGCCGTTGACCCAGCCGCTGGGCATTGACTTGCACAACTGCGACCTGGAGTCGCCCGACGAGTTGGACCAATTGGTGTCGCATGCGGTGGCGCGACTCGGTCGCATCGACTTTGTGATTCACTCGGTGGCTTGGGCCCCTTTGCAAGACTTGCATGGCCGCGTGCTGGACAGCTCGAGCGAGGGGTTTGCCCGTGCCATGGATGTGTCCTGCCACTCGCTGGCCGCCGTTGCGCAGCGCTGTGCCCCCCACATGACCCAAGGCGGCAGCCTGGTGACCATGACCTATTTGGGTGCCGATGAAGCGGTGCCGCACTACGGATTGATGGGGCCGGTGAAAGCTGCGCTGGAATCCATGGTGCGATACCTGGCCATGGAACTGGGTCCACAAAACATTCGCGTGCATGCCGTTTCGCCTGGGCCCATCCTGACCCGCGCGGCCTCAGGCATTGAGGCCTTTGACGAACTCATGCAAAACAACATTCGCAAATCCCCATTGGGCCGATTGGTGACCCTGGAAGAAATTGGCAACCTGAGCGCCTTTTTGTGCACCGATGCGGCCAGCGGCATGACGGGGCAGACCATTTACGTGGATGCGGGTAGCCACGCGGTGGATTGATTTGGTAGGCCGTGAGGGACTTGAACCCCCGACCAAGGGATTATGAGTCCCCTGCTCTAACCAACTGAGCTAACGGCCCACGCCGGGCATTCTAAGGTTGCCGCTGGGGCCTAGCCCTGGCCCTCACAAGGCGTTGAGCGGGATTTTGGCGTAGGCAACGCCGTTGTCTTCCTTCGGGGGCATTTCGCCGGCGCGGATGTTGATTTGCACAGCAGGCAAGATCAAAACCGGCATCTCCAAAGTGGCGTCGCGTTTGGTGCGCATCTCCACAAACTGGGCTTCGCTGATGCCATCTTTCACGTGAATGTTGCCGGCCTTTTGCGCGGCGACGGTGGTTTGCAGGCTCACTTCTCGGCCGTTGGGCGGGTAGTCGTGGCACAAGAACAGCCGGGTGTCTGCAGGCAATGCCAGCACCCGCTGAATCGAGGCAAACAGGGTTTTGGCGTCACCGCCGGGGAAGTCGCAACGCGCCGTGCCCACGTCGGGTGCAAACAGGGTGTCGCCCACAAAGACTGCATCGCCCCAGTGGTAGGCGGCGCACGCCGGGGTATGACCGGGCACCGACATCACTTCGCCCTTGAGGCTACCCACCTCAATGGTCTCGCCATCGGCAAACAGGTGGTCGAATTGCTTGCCGTCCACCGAAAAACCAGGCTCCAGGTTGAACACGCCTTTGAACACCTTTTGCACGGTGGTGATGTGGGCCCCAATGCCAATTTTTCCGCCCAACTGGGCTTTCAGGTAAGGGGCGGCAGACAAATGATCGGCATGCGCATGGGTTTCCAAAATCCAGGCCACTTGCAAGCCCTGCTCACGAATGAAGGCGATGACTTTGTCGGCCGACGTGGTTTTGGTGCGACCCGATTTGGGGTCGTAATCGAGCACCGAATCGATGATGGCGCAGGTGTTGTCGCCAGGGGCATGCACCACATGGGTTCCGGTCCAGGTTGCGGGGTCAAAAAAGGAATGAACCACGGGTTGGGTCATGCTCGAACTCCTTCACGATTTAAATATCATTAGCGATTAATATATCCGCTTCTGGTGTGACGACCGATTGAGGCAAATCAATGCCTGGGTTCGAGTCAGGTCACCAGGGCACTTTTTCCTTTCAGTCACAGGAGTTCAGCATGACGTTGGATTGGGAACATTTCACCCCTTGGTCCGCTCTGGGTGGGGGCATTTTGTTGGGCATCGCGACAGCATTGCTGCTGTTGCTCAATGGCCGGGTGTTGGGCATCAGTGGCATTGTGGCAGGGCTGTTGCGGCCCTGGCGCCGCGAAGCCGCATGGCGGGTGGCCTTTGTGCTGGGCCTGTTTGCCGCCCCTTGGGTGCATCGCGCGTGGTTTGCCTCGCCGGATGCGGAGCCCATCACCTATTTGCAAAACATTCCGTTGCTGATTCTGGCTGGCTTGCTGGTGGGCTATGGCACCGCTTTGGGTTCAGGCTGCACCAGCGGCCACGGGGTGTGCGGCCTGTCACGGTTGTCGCCTCGCTCGCTCATTGCCACGCTCACGTTCATGTTGGCGGGCTTTGTCACGGTTTATGTCATTCGCCACGTGTTGGCCTAAGGGGTTGTCATGCATTTACTCGTCGCGTTCATTGTGGGTGTGGTGTTTGGCTTGGGCCTCATCATTTCAGGCATGACCAACCCCACCAAAGTTCAAAACTTCCTCGACCTCACGGGCACTTGGGATCCTTCGCTCATGTTTGTCATGGGCGGCGCCATCTTGGTGGGCTTTTTCGCCTTTGGTGCAGCCCGTCACCGCACCGCTAACTTTTTGGGCGGCACCATTCAATTGCCCACGCGCCAAGACATCAATCGCCCCTTGGTGCTGGGCAGCGTGATGTTTGGCATGGGTTGGGGTTTAGCCGGTATGTGTCCAGGCCCCGCACTGGTTAGCATGGCGGCTGGACACTGGGAAGCATTGGTGTTTGTCGTGGCCATGTTGGTCGGCATGTGGGTGCAACAGCGGGTTGCACAAACGAACTCAGCCAACCCACAAACCACAGCGCCTTGAACCCATCACCACCTTCGTTGTCGTCATTTTTACTGGAAGCCCATCATGGACATCAAAACCATTCATGCGCAGTTAAGCGTTTCCCCACAAATCAGCGCAGCCGATGTGGCCACCTTGGCTCAAGCGGGGTTCAAGTCCATCATTTGTAACCGGCCCGATGGCGAAGCGGGCGACCAGCCCAGCCACCAAGAAATTGAAGCCGCTGCGGTGGCAGCTGGCCTGAACTTTCGCTATTTGCCCGCCGAAACCGGCAAAGTTCAAGACGAACACGGCACCCAGTTTGGCGAGTTGATGCAAGCGCTCCCCGGCCCCGTGCTGGCCTACTGCCGAACGGGCACGCGGTCCACCACGATGTGGGCCTTGTCTCAGTCCAACAGCATGAACCTGGCCGACATCATCGAAACCGCTGGCAAGGCAGGCTACGACCTCAAGGGTTTGGCGCGTCGCATTCTGAATGGCGGCAAAACGCCCACGCAAGTGGTGGATGCCGAGCACGATGTGGTGATCATTGGCGGTGGTGCCGGTGGCATTTCGGTGGCTTCCAGCATTCTGGCGCGCAACCCCAATGTGGACATCGCCATCATTGAGCCCGCCGATGTGCACTACTACCAACCCGGTTGGACGATGGTGGGCGGCGGCATTTTCGACGCCAAAACCACGGCCAAAGCCATGTCGTCGGTGTTGCCCTCGGGGGTGCGCTGGATCAAAGCGGCCGTGGCCGCTTTTGAGCCCGAGCAAAACTGTGTGGTGCTCGACGGCTGCCGTTTGGTGAAATACGCCCAGTTGGTGGTTGCTCCGGGTTTGAAGCTCGACTGGAACGCCATTCCTGGCCTGTCAGAAACGCTGGGCAAAAACGGCGTCACCTCGAACTACCGTTACGACCTCGCCCCCTACACCTGGAAATTGGTGCAAGAAACCAAGCGCGGCGACGCCATCTTCACCCAGCCGCCCATGCCCATCAAATGCGCAGGCGCACCGCAAAAGGCCATGTATTTGTCCTCCGACCACTGGCGCCGCCAAGGGGTGTTGGGCAACATGAACATTCAGTTTTGCAATGCCGGTGGCGTGTTGTTTGGGGTTTCGGAATACGTGCCGGCCCTCATGGAATATGTGAAGGCCTATGGCATCCATCTGCAATTCAGCCACAACCTGGTGTCCATCGATGGCGAAGCCCACGAAGCCACGTTCAGTGTGGCCAAACCCGATGGCAGCAAGGAAACCGTCACCAAGCACTTCGACATGATTCACGTGGTGCCCCCGCAAAAGGCCCCCGACTTCATTCGCGTCAGCCCCCTGGCCGATGCCGCTGGCTGGGTCGATGTAGACCCTGCAACCCTGTGCCATAAAAAATACCCCAACATCCACGCCTTGGGCGACACCACCAACACCACAAATGCCAAAACGGCCGCCGCAGCTCGCGCTCAAGCGCCGGTGGTGGCGCACAACGTGCTCTCCAACATGGGGCACACCAAAGGCAAAGCCAAATACAACGGCTACGGCTCTTGCCCCCTGACGGTGGAGCGCGGCAAGATTGTGTTGGCTGAATTCTTGTATGGCGGCAAAGTGGCCCCGACCTTCCCCTCTTGGCTCATCGATGGCCAGCAACCCTCGCGTTTGGCTTGGTTGCTCAAAGAGCGCATCCTGCCGCCGGTTTACTGGGGCGCGATGCTCAAAGGCCGCGAATGGTTGGTGAGCCCTGAAATGGAGGGCTAAAGCCCTTTATTTCTGGCTCAGGGCATTGCTCACCAATTTGGAGGTGATGTCCACGATCTGGATCATTCGGTCGTAGTGCATGCGGGTGGGGCCTACGACCGCCAAGGTGCCCACCACCTGGCCATCCACCTCATAGGGCGCGCTCACCACCGAGAGCTCCTCAATGGGCACCACTTGGCTTTCTCCGCCAATGAAAATGCGCACGCCCTCGGCCTTGGAGGAAACGTCCAGCAGGCTCAGCAGTTGTGCTTTTTGCTCAAACAGGTTGAAGGCGCGCCGCAAGTGGGTGACGTCGGAGGCAAAGTCGGACACCGACAACAGGTTGCGCTCGCCACTGATGACCACGGCTTCCTCGTCTTCGGGTGAGGCGGTTTCGGCCTGAACCGCCGCTTGCATCAGCGTGACGATTTCACCGCGCAAGGTGTCCATTTCGCCCTTGAGCGCCTGGCGCACGGCATCCAGAGTCTGGCCGGCAAAGTGCTCGTTGAGGTAGTTGGAGGCCTCGATGAGTTGCTCGCTGGTGACGTCTTGTTCGAGGTGGATGATGCGGTTTTGCACATCGCCATCGGGAGCCACAATGATCAAGAGCACACGCCGCGGCGACAACAACAAAAACTCAATGTGTCGAAAAACGCTGGCGCGGCGTGGCGCGACCACCACCCCGACGAATTGCGACAAGTTGGAAAGCAAATGCGCTGCCGAGGCGATGACGCGCTTGGGCTGGTCGGGCTGGATTTGGAAGGGTTCGAATTGCCCGGGCTGAACGGTGAGCATGGTGTCGACAAAAAGCCGATAGCCCTTGGCTGTGGGAATGCGCCCAGCCGAAGTGTGGGGGCTGGCAATGAGGCCCAACTCTTCCAAGTCGGCCATGACGTTGCGAATGGTGGCCGGCGAGAGCTCGACGCCATCGGTTTTGGAGAGGGTTCGAGAGCCCACAGGCTGGCCGTCGGCGATGTATCGCTCCACCAGTGTCTTCAGCAGGTACTTGGCACGTTCGTCCAGCATGTCTCACCTTTTTCACAATTTTAATGATGTAATTTGGGGATGAAGTCCCGCTTTGAGCGAATCGCCCTACTGGGGAAGACCCATCAGCCCCCCACCACAGCCGTCGCGGCCAACACCCGCGAGGTGATGCTGCAGCTGATCGACTGTTTGCACGACAAAGGGGCCGATGTGGTGATCGAAACCGAAACCGCCGAGCATTCGGGGCTGAGCGATCACACCACCCTGCCCATCGAGTCCATCGGACAGCAATGCGACCTGGCCTTGATTGTGGGCGGCGATGGCACCATGCTCAGCCACGGTCGACGCCTCGCACCTCACGGCATTCCGCTCATTGGCATCAACCAAGGGCGCCTGGGTTTCATGACCGACATTCCCCTGCAACACATGGTGGAAACCTTGCATCCCATGCTCGAAGGCCACTTCGACGAGGAGCGGCGCAGCATGATTCACGCCGAGGTGTGGCGCGATGGCTTGCGGGTGTTTCAGGCTTTGGCGCTCAACGATGTGGTGCTCAACCGGGGCGGGACCTCGGGCATGGTGGAGTTCCGCATCACGGTCGATGACCACTTCGTGGCCAATCAACGCGCCGACGGCCTCATCATTGCCACCCCCACAGGCTCCACGGCCTACTCCTTGTCTGCAGGGGGCCCGGTGTTGCAACCTTCGCTGGCCGGATGGGTCATGGCTCCCATCGCACCGCACACGTTGTCAAACCGCCCCTTGGTGCTGTCGGATGACACCACCATCGGTGTGGAATTGGTGGGCGGTCGAGACGCCAGCGCCAACTTTGACATGCAATCGCTCGCGTCGCTGTTGATTGGCGACTCCATCGTGGTGCGTAAATCACCACACCAGGCCCGACTGCTTCACCCCAAAGGCCTGACTTTTTTTGACACATTGCGCAAGAAACTGCATTGGAATGAGGGAGGGGTATGAGCCTGCTTCGGCTAAGCCTTCGCGAATTTGTCATCGTCGAGACCCTCGACTGGGAAGTGGCCTCAGGCTTCACCGTGCTCACGGGTGAAACTGGCGCGGGCAAGTCCATCCTCATCGATGCCTTGCAATGGCTGTTGGGCGGACGATCCGATGCAGGCTTGCTGCGCGAAGGCGCGTCCCGCATGGAGGTGAACGCCGAGTTCAGCCACCACCCGGCCTTGCTGGCCTGGCTGGACGACAACGGTTTCGCCACCGAAGACGTGCTGTTGCTCAAGCGGGTGATGGACGCTCAGGGCAAGAGCCGGTCCTGGATCAACGGCAGCCCAGCCAGCGTGCAAGCCTTGCGTCAACTGGCCGACCATTTGGTGGACATTCACGGCCAACACGCTTGGCAAAGCCTCACCCGCAGCGCCGATGTGCGCCGCTTGCTCGATGCCTACGCCGGATGCAACACCCAGCCTGTGCAAGCGGCTTGGCGAGTCTGGCAACAAGCCCACGAGGCTTGGCAAACGGCCCTATCGGCTCAGGCCCAACTCAACGAACGGCGTGATCAACTCAGCTGGCAGCTGCAACAACTCGATGCCCTCGCCCCGCAAGCCGATGAGTGGGAAACGCTCAACAGCCAACACACGCGCTTGGCCCACGCCCAGCAACTCATCGAAGCGGCCCAGCAAGCCCAAGCATGGCTGGAAGACGAAGCCGACAACGCCCGTTCCCTTGTGGTGCAAGCCAAGGACGCCCTCGCTGATCAAGTCCATGTGGAACCCGGCTTTGCGCCGTTGGTGGAGCAGCTTCAAGGCATTGAAGCCCAAATTGCCGAAGTGGGCCGTGATGTGTCCGTGTGGCTGAAAAAAACCGAAGTCGATCCCGATGCCCTGCAAACCTTGGATGACCGGCTGACGCAATGGCATGGCTTGGCACGGCGCTTCAAGCGCCCTCCCGAGGGCTTGCACGAGCTCTGGCAAAGCTGGCAACAAGAACTCGCCAGCTTGGATGCGCAAACCGATCCGGAAGGCTTGGCGCGCGAGGCGACCCGTCTTGAAGGGGATTTTTTGCGTCTGGCCCAAGACCTGAGTCGACAGCGCCAGCAAGCCGCCCCGCGTTTGGGCGACGCCATCACCGAACTCATGCAAACCTTGGGCATGGCGGGGGGGCGTTTCGAGGTCCAACTGGCCACCTTGCCCCAACCCACGGCCCATGGGCTGGAAGAAGTTGTGTTTGCCGTGGCTGGACATGCGGGCACCAGCCCCAAGCCACTGGCCAAAGTGGCTTCGGGTGGCGAGCTGTCTCGCATCGCCTTGTGTGTGGCCGTCATCACCAGCCAACTGGGGCATGCGCCCACCCTCATCTTCGATGAAATCGATTCCGGCGTGGGTGGCGTGGTCGCCCACACGGTGGGGCAACTCATGGCGCGACTGGGCAAAGACCGTCAAGTCATGGCCGTGACCCACCTGCCCCAGGTCGCCGCCCAAGCCCACCACCATTGGGTCGTCAGCAAATCGAGCTCAGCCCAAGGCACGGTCTCGCAGGTGCAAGCTGTGGCAGCAAACGACCGCGTGCTTGAAATTGCCCGCATGCTGGGTGACGCCGAAGGCGAGTCGGCCACATTGGCCCATGCCCGCAGTCTGCTGCAATTGAAATCCCCTCGCAAAGCCGCCAGCCATGTCTGAACTGGTGCTCATCACTGGCATGTCCGGTTCCGGCAAGTCCGTGGCCCTGAAGGTGCTTGAGGATGTGGGCTACTACTGCATCGACAACCTGCCGCCCAATTTGCTTCTGCCATTCTTGCAAGCCCCACCGCAAGAGGGCGCCGAGCGCATGGGCATTGCGGTGGATGTGCGCAGCGCCAGCACTTTGCACACGATTCCGAAGCTGCTGACCCAAATTCGGGCCATGGGCTATGTGGTGAAGTTGTTGTTTTTAGATACGAGCACCGAGACCCTCATCAAGCGTTTCTCTGAAACGCGTCGCAAGCATCCGTTGTCGGCTCAGGCATCGGCGCCCGCCGACGCCATGCTCGACCTGTCGCAAGCCATTGAGCAAGAGCGTGAGTTGCTGGGCCCTTTGCGCGATGAAGGCCTGATCATTGACACCACCTATTTGCGCAACAACGGCTTGCAAAACCGGGTCAAGTCGCTGATCGAGGTCACCTCATCGAACATGACGCTGGTGTTTGAGTCCTTTGCCTTCAAGCGTGGCATCCCCGTTCACGCCGATTACGTGTTTGACGTGCGCATGCTGCCCAACCCTTATTACGAACTCAGTCTGCGGCCCCTCACGGGTTTGGACGAACCCGTGGCGCAGTGGCTGGATGCGCAACCCGAGGTCGCGCAAATGCAGCAAGACATACAAGTCTTTTTAGACCGGTGGCTGCCCGCACTGGACAGCAACAACCGCAGCTACGTGACCATCGCCATTGGTTGCACAGGCGGGCAACACCGCTCGGTTCGATTGGCGCATTTGCTGCAAGCCCATTACGCCCAAGCGTGGACCACGCTGCTCCGACACCGCGAACTGAGCTGAGCCCGTTCTGGGCAACTCAAAGCCCTGCTTGCAATTGCTGGCGAACCGGTTGCGGCAGGCCCAATTGCAAAGCCTGCTGAATGGGCCACCAGGTGATTGGGCCTTGGCCCTCGAACTCGGGCGACCCTTTCACCTGAACATGACCCCAATTCAGCCACCAGTCGCGATGGGTGAGCACGTGCTTGACGGGCGAAGCCCACACCGGAGAGACCTCAGCCCCCAACCAAGAGTTGGCGTGTTGGCAGGCCTCGTCTTCCTGTGCAAACATGGGACAGCACCACAAACCAGCCCACACACCAGTGGATGGCCGTTGCGTCAGGGCCACCTCCCCACGGTCATTGCGCAGCACCAACAGCCACCAACTTGCCGATTGGCGCTTGAGCGCTTTGCCTTTGCGAGGAAAAGACAAAGCCTCGCCTTGCCGATGCGCTTGGCAATCGCTGTTCACGGGGCAATGGGCGCAGTCGGCGGATTTCGGCTTGCACAGCATGGCCCCCAAATCCATCAAGCCTTGCGTGAAGGCCGGCATGTCGGCGCGGGATGTGGGCAACAAGTCTTGGGCGGCCAGGCGCAGCGCCTGTTGCGACTTGGCCGACTGAACCTCCTGGTCAAACGCCAGCCAACGGGACAACACCCGCTTCACATTGCCATCCAAGATGGCCACGGGTTCGCCATGGCAGAGCGAGGCAATGGCGGCGGCAGTGGAAGGGCCAATCCCAGGCAAGGTTTGCAATTGCTCGGCGCGCTGCGGCAATTCGCCCGCCCATTCGGCCCACACGATTTGCGCGCAACGGTGCAGGTTTCTGGCCCTGGAGTAGTAACCCAGCCCACTCCAGGCGGCCAGCACCTCATCCAAGTGGGCATGGGCCAAGCTGGGCAAATCAGGGAAGCGGGCCATGAAGTTCTGGAAATAGCCGCGAACCGTCTGGACCTGCGTTTGTTGCAACATGATTTCCGACACCCAGACCCGGTAAGGCGTTCTGGGGTTTTGCCAGGGCAAATCCGAGCGGCCATGCTGCCGCTGCCAGGTCACCAAGCGTTGCGCAAAAGGGGTTGCGGTCATGGCTTTTGGCATTGGGGGCAGTAGTAGGTGGCGCGCTGGCCCTGGACCAATCGGCGAATCACGGCGCCACAGTCATGGCACGCTAGACCAGCACGGCCGTAGACCCGGGCTTGATTCTGAAATTCACCGCTGTGTCCGTCAGAGTCCACAAAATCCTGAATGGAGCTGCCCCCCAAGGCAACGGCTTGGTGCAACACGGTTTGAATGGCCTGAAGCAATCGGCGGATGCGGGGTCGCGACAAACGCGCAGCGGAAGTGGTGGGCCGAATGCCCGACAAAAACAAAACCTCACTGGCGTAGATGTTGCCGACACCAACCACCCAGTCCCCACCCAGCAAGACTTGCTTGATGGGTGTGCGGCGTGACTTCAAGGCCGACACCAGCGCAGGCTCATCGGCCCAGCCCATCAAGGGCTCCACCCCCAGCTTGGACAACAACTTGGTGGGCAAGGGGTCACTGAGGGAATGGGCATGAATGACCGCCCCGAACCGGCGGGGGTCATGGAGTCGCAAATCCCCGGCTGAAAAATGCAACACCACGTGCTCGTGTTTTTGCAGGGGCTCTGAGCGGCTCACCCAACGCAGGGTGCCAGACATGCCCAAATGCACCATCAACCAGCCTTTGTCCAATTCGAACAACAGGTATTTGCCGCGACGATGCAGCTCGCGCACGTGCCGCCCCGCCAACTCTTCGGGGCTCACCCCCAATGGCCAACGCAATGGTTTGCCCATCACCACCTGCTCGATGCGAGCGCCAGTCACATGGGGCGCAACCCCACGTTTGGTCACTTCCACCTCAGGTAATTCAGGCATGCCAGTCCTTTCAATGTGTCCGGATTATCATTGCCGCATGAGGATTCATTTGCGCCAATTCAAGCTATTGCCCATCGCGTTGGGGGTTTTGGCGCTGAACGCTTGGGGAAGCCTTCCGGCGATTGCCGCCACGGCCAGCCAACCCCCTGCAGCGGCTGCCCGCTCAACGTTTGATGAACTGGGTTTTCGTGCCGCCTTGCTGGGCGAATTTTTTGCGGCCAATGGCCAGTGGAAAGAAGCCTTCGAGGTGTATCTCGACCTGGCCCTTCACAACCCTCAGCCTGCACATTTCGAGCGCGCTGTGAACCTGGCGCTTCGTGCCCGCTCCAGCGAGCAAGCGGTTCGTGCCAGCCGGGAATGGACACGCGCCTTCCCCAACGACCAACAGGCGCTTGAAAAGCATGTGCTGATCCTGCTCGCCACCGACGAGCTGACGGGTTTGCAA
>JAYPFZ010000065.1:8616-13469 GCA_038126555.1 Betaproteobacteria bacterium | reverse complement strand
CCCCATCGCGGCCCCGCTGGCCAAATGGTCGGTGGAAGTCACGCGGCCCGATGATTTGCCCTTGGTGATGCGGCGCGCCGCGAAAATTGCCCTCACCCCACCCACTGGCCCGGTGTTCATCAGCTTGCCCGGCGATGTGCTCAACGCGCAAGCCGAGATGGACATGGGCCGTCCCACCCGCATCGATGCGCGCACCCAACCCACCCCGCAAGCCGTTGCCGAGTTGGTAGCGTGGCTGCGCCAAGCGAAGTCCCCGGCCTTGTTGGTGGGTCACGAACTCAACCGGCCCCAAGCCTGGGCCGAGGCGCAAGCCCTGGCCGAGGCCTTGGGGGCCAGCGTGTATGCCGACTCCATTCCCTACGCCGCCAGCTTTCCCAGCGAACACCCGCTGTATGTGGGCATGTTGCCCCGGCAACAAGCTGCGGCCAAACGCCTGCTCGAACCCCACGATGCCTTGTTGGTGCTGGGGGCCGATTTGCTGCGCATGTCGGTCTACAGCCCGGTGGACCCCCTGCCCCCTCATGTGAAGGTGGCGCACATCAGCCAGCGCCCCCATGAGCTGGGCAAAAACCACGCCTTGGACATCGCTTGGTGCGTGCCGGTGCAACCCGCCCTGCACGCGTTGCTGGCCGAATTGGACACGGCCATGGACGACACCTGGCGTGCGGCGGCCCAAGCCCGTCGAACGCAGCGCCAAAGCCAGAATTGGCAGCACACCCATGCGCAAGCCTTACTCAAGGCCCAAGCCGAATGGCCGCAAAGCCCCATGCATCGCCATGCCTTGCTGCACGCTTTGTCGCAAGGCCTGCACCCCGACACCGCACTGATCGAAGAAGCCCTGACGGCCGCCGCACCTTTACCCGCCGTTTGGCCCTTGCGGCACGAGCACAGCTGGTATGGCTTGGCCAGTGGCGGCCTGGGCTTTGCCGTGCCGGGTGCGGTGGGCATGTCGCTGGCCTTGCCCAATCGGCCCGTGGCGGTCTTGGTGGGCGATGGCAGCGCCATGTATGGCATTCAAGGCCTGTGGACAGCGGCTCGGATGCGCTGCCCCATCACCTACATCGTGGTGAACAACCGCAGCTACCGCATCATCAAAGAGCGGCTGGTTGACATGCAAGGTTCGCAGGACTTCATTGGCATGGACTTCGTCGATCCGCCCATCGACTTTGTGCAGTTGGCCCAATCCATGGGCGTTCAGGCCCAGCGTGTCGACTGCGCCGACGACCTCGTCGACGCCTTGCGTGTCGCACAATCCACTCCCGGCCCCAAGCTCATTGATGTCACCATGCACAATGGTTTTAGCCACTGAGGCTTTTCGCTCCCCACTTTCACGAAAGCAAACCCATCATGCACAGCTACGACATCACCGAATGGGGCAAGCCCCTGCAACAAGCCGTTCGCGAAATGCCCCAACCCACTGGCACCCAGGTGCTGGTGAAAGTTCAATATTGCGGGGTGTGCCATTCCGATGTGCACATCCGTGAGGGCTATTTCGAGCTGGGGGGCGGCAAGCGCTTTCACATGACCGAACGGGGCATGAAGCTGCCCCACACCATGGGCCATGAACCGTATGGCCAATTGGTGGCCCTTGGCCCCCAAGCCCAAGGCTTGGCCGATGTGACCGTGGGTCAGAGCTATTTGGTCTACCCCTGGACAGGCTGTGGCCAGTGCGCCCGCTGCGCGGAGGGCAAAGACAACTGGTGCATGACCCCCAAATTCATGGGTGTGCAAAGCCCCGGCGGCTACGCCGATTACTTGTTGGTGCCCCACCCCAAATACCTGGTGGACACCACCGGCATCGATCCCACCTTTGCCCCCATCTTGGCGTGCTCGGGCCTCACCACCTATTCCGCGGTGAAAAAGCTGTTGCCCTGCAACCCCAACGACGCCATCGTGGTGATGGGTGCGGGCGGTCTGGGCCTCATGGCCATTGCCATGCTCAAGGCCTTGGGCCACCAACACATCGTGGTCGGCGAGGTCGATGAAGCCAAATGGGCCACGGCCCGTGACATGGGCGCCTCGCTCACCTTCAACCCCCAAGCCAGCGATGCCTTGCAACAGTTGCAAGCGGTGCCGGGTGGCCTGTGGGGCGTGCTCGATCTGGTGGGGGTGGACGCCACGGCGCAACTGGGCGTGGCCGCGCTGCGCAAAGGCGGGCGCTACGTGGTGGTGGGCCTTTACGGCGGCGAGTTGCCTTTGTCGACCGTGCCCTTGGCCCAACGGGCCCTCACCGTTCAGGGCTCCTACGTGGGCGACCTCGCCGAATTGCGTGAGGTGGTGGCCATGGCCCAAGCGGGCCAAATCAAGCCCTTGCCCACGGCCTTGTGCACGCCCGACGAAATCTCAGGCGTGCTTGACCGACTCAAAAACGGCCAAGTGATTGGCCGCGTCATTGCCCAGTTCGCCTGAGGCCGTCGCCTTGGGGCCTCACAAGGCCCCAATGTGCGCCAGCGTTTGCCGAATGTCGGCGCGAGCCGCATCGGTGAGCGGGGTTTGGGGAGCCATGGGCCCGCCCACGTCATAGCCTTGCATCGTCAGGCTGCCCTTGATGCAAGCGGCCAGGTTGTATTTGGCAAACACCCGGTTGATGCCCCACAACCGCCGTTGCAACACCATGGCCTCGTCCCAGCGCTGCGCTTGACACAGGTTGTAGAGGGCCACACTTTGGCGGGGCACCACACACGCCGGACCAGCCATCCAACCCAGTCCCCCCAGCAGCATCACGCAGGCCGGAATGTGGGCAGACGCGCTGAAGATGTGCAAGTCGTTGCCCACCGTGTTCATGATGGTGAGCAAGCGCCCCGTGTCCGAGGAAGCGTCTTTGAGGTAAGCGATGTTGGGCAATTTGGCCAAACGCGCCAAGGCGGGCAGGCTCAAATCGCTGCGCTGGAAATTGGGGTTGGTGTAGAGCACGATGGGCAAATCGGTGGCCTCGGCAATGCTCTGGAAATACGACACCACGCCGTCTTCCGACAAGGGGAAGTAGGCCTCCAAGATGGCCAAGATGCCATCGGCCCCCATCTCGGTGTATCGCCGGGTTTGGGCTTGGGCATCCACGATGGTGGTGGCCGCCACCCCCGGCACCACGGGCACGCGCCCCCGGGCCGCGGCAATCACACAGGCCACCACGGCCTCGCGTTGCTGGGCATTGAGGTATGCAAACTCACCCGTGGAGCCCAAGGGCGCCAAGCCGTGCACGCCGGCGTCGATCAAATCGTTCACCAAACGGGTGAGCACCTCGGTGTTGACTTGACCGTCATCACGAATGGGTGAAACCAAATAGGGAAAGACCCCGTGGAAATTCGCGTGTTTCATGTGTCGATGGCCTCCAAAACCACAGGGCCGCCAACCGCCGGGCTGGCGACTGAAGGCATTAGAACTGACTGGTGTAAATGGGTGCGCCCTTGATGGGCTTGGTGCACACGCGCAGCTGGGCGCTGCGGTTGAGCGAGTGGCGAGCAATGGTTTCCCAGCCGCCCTGCACTTTGCTGGTCCAGACCACACCGCCTTGCTGCACATCCCCCCGATAACCCACGGCCTGAATGCGCCGAATGCGGTTTTGACGGCAGTCGATTTCGAGCTCCATGGCAATCGAGCGTGCCCCATGCCCCGTGGCGTGGTTGTAGTCGATCAGCGCCCAGAAGCGCCGCAAGCCCTGAGGCGTGGTGGAGATGGCGCGGGTGTCCATGCTGTAGGTTTGACCATCGAGAAAGCCCAGCATGGACCAACCCGCCCAGGCCGCAGGCGCTCCAGCGGCCAAGGACACGGCGGCCCAAGGGGCCAAGCGGGACAGTGCCCAGCGGGCAGCAACACGTAGCGATGAACTCCAACTCATGGTTCATTCGCATCGACACCTCGGCCTCATTCTTGAGTTTTCAGCCCGCAAGCGATCATGAGCAACACGCCCAGCACCACCCCGGCCGCATCCGTCCAAACTGCCCCCGGGAAGGCCTGGGCTGGCACCATCGCCAACAAGCCTGCCGCCACAAACGCCAAACGCAGGATCGGCTGGAGGGGCTGGCGGAAGAAACCCACCACCCCAAACGACACCCAGGCAATGCCCAAGGTGGCGGTGATGCAAGCCATCGCGATGGCTTGTGGTTCGCCCTGGGCGATCAACGAGGGCGAGAGCACAAACAAGAAAGGCACGATGTAGGCCGACCAGCCCAGTCGCACCGACGCCATGCCCGTGCGCAAGGGGTCGGCCTGGGCCAAACCCGCTGCAGCATAAGCGGCAATCGCCACCGGCGGCGTGATCATGGACATCATGCCGAAATACATCACGAACAAATGCGCGGCCATGGGGTGCACACCCACCTCCACCAGCGCCGGAGCAACCAAAGTGGCCAGCAGCACATACACACCCACGGTGGGCAAGCCCATGCCCAAAATCACGCACACCAAGGCCGCCAAGAGCAGCAAGACCATTTGGCTGCCCGCACCCAGCGTCACCAGCGACAGGGTCAGGTTGAAACCCAGGCCGGAGATGGACAACACCCCAATCACCAGACCCGCCGCGGCGGTGATCAGCACGATGTCAATGACCGAAGTGCCAGTTTGCGCCAAGGTGCGCCACAGCTGGCCCCAGCGCGGCCGCACGCCTTTGTGGCCAAACATCAGGGCCAACACCACCAGCACCGCGGCACCCAAGAGCGAGGCGAGTTCGGCCGACCAGTTCAGGTTGAACAAGGCCATCACCAGCACCACAAAGGGCAACAAGAAATAAAAGCCCGGCAAGACCTCACGGAACTTGGGAATCTCGGACTCGGGCACCCGGTCCAGCCCCAGCCGGGCGGCGTCCAGGTCGACCTGAATGAACAACGCCAGGTAATACAACACCGCAGGGATGAGCG
>JAYPFZ010000065.1:0-8606 GCA_038126555.1 Betaproteobacteria bacterium | reverse complement strand
GGATGAGCGCGGCCATCACCACTTGCCCATAACTGATTTGCAAAAACTCGGCCATCAAAAACGCCGACGCACCCATGACCGGCGGCATCAACTGCCCCCCGGTGGAGGCCACGGCTTCAATGGCACCGGCTTGTTCGGGCCGATAACCGCTGCGCTTGATCATGGGGATGGTGACCACGCCCGTGGCCACCACATTGGCCACCGCACTGCCTGAAATGGAGCCAAACAAGGCCGAGGCCAGCACGGCAATTTTGGCCGCTCCACCCCGAAACCGGCCCATGAGGGTCAAGGCCATGTCGGTGAACCAATGGGACGCCTGGGTGACGGTGAGCAAATGGCCAAACAACACAAAGGTGATGACCACGGTGGTGCCAATTTTCAAGGGCAAGCCCAGCATGCCATTGACGTCGGCGCTCAGGTAGGCGGCGAGCTTGGGCCAATCGGAGGACTTGCCTTGCAAGGCGCCCGGCACCCATTGCGCCACCAGGGCATAGAGCAAAAACACCGAGACCAACACCGGCAGCACGCGGCCCGTGCAGCGGCGCAAGCCTTCCAGCAGCAGCGCAATGATCACGGTGCCGGCCAACACCGCGTCCCAGGGGCGCAGCAACACCACGTCGACGATGTTGGGGTATTGCCAGGCCAGATAACCCGTGCTGCTCAAAGCTGCAAGGGTCAACAGCTGGTCATACCAAGGCCAGGGGGCCTGGGCATCGGCGTCGCCGTTGATGCGGAAATGCACAAACGCCAAGCCCAATGCCAAAGCCAGCATGAAGGCAGCGTATTGTTCGTCGTAGAGGTCCAGCCCCACCAGGGGGGCGAGGCCCAAGGCCCAGGCCACGGCGCATGCACTCAGCGCCGTGCCCAGCCAGCGTTCAACAGCGGCGCGCATCAGTCCTTCCAGATGCCAATTTCTTTGTAGTAGCGGATGGCGCCAGGGTGGTATTGCAAGGGCGGCAAGGACTTGGCCATGGCCTTGCCGTCAAACAACTTGAGCGGTGGGAAGGCCTTGCCCATGTCTTCGGCGTTGTCGTGCATGAGCTTGGCCATTTGGTAGGCCAACTCGTCCGAGGTGCTGGTGCTGCCAAACACCAAGGCGTCGTAGGCCACCGAGTAACTGGGGGCCAACACGCCCACGTTGCCCGGGCCAGGTTGCTCGAGGCGCAGGTATCCCACCGGGTAGTGTTCCTTCAAGGCGGCTCGCGCTTGATCGGTGTTGGGCAAGGAGAGCATGCGCACCCCACCCACCGCCGCATCCACCTCGCGCACCTTGGCGGTGCCCAAAGCAAAGAAGAACATGTCGGCCTTGCCCGAGGCAAAGGCATCGGCACCGCCACCCACGTTGGGCACACGCACCGGCTTGGCGTCAGAACGCTTGAGGCCCACGCTGCCATACATGGCATCGAGGATGGGCAGAATCACCTTCTGGCTGGTGAAGCCATCGACGGCATTGCGGCCTTTGAGGTCGGCGAACGATTGGATGGGCGAGTCTTTGCGCACGAACACCGCCGAGCGCAAGGGGTAGGCCACCGCAATGGCGCGCAGCTTGGAGTAATCCTTGCCCTTGAAGTGCTCCACACCTTGGACGGCATAGGTGAGGTCGGCAATGTTGGCCATGCCCAGTTGAATTTCACCGGCATTGACTGCGGGGATGAACACGTTGGGGCTGGCAAAAGGCTGAATGGTGGCCTTGATGTTGGCTTTTTCCACCAGCAACTTGGTGAGCACCTGGCCCGACGAGTGGTAGATGGAACCCGGGTTCGACGTGGCAAATGACACCTGTTGGGCAGCCGCGAGCAAGGGCGCGCTGAGGGCAGCGGCGACAGCCACGCGCAACAGGCGGCGGCGAGCAAAGGTCATGGTCATGACAATCTCCGTTGAATACAACAAAGCGCGTAGCCTAGCCCCCCACCTGAGGCAGCTCCCCTAGGGTTTACACATAACTTACCGCCTAGGTGACAGCTCCCGGCGATCCGTCCGACCACACTCCCGGCCATGCCCACACCCACCCCTACCCCTGAACTCAGTGCCCTGCACATTTGGCGCCACCTGCAAGCCTGTGGCGTGACCCATGTGTTTGCCAACCTGGGCACCGATCACGTGAGCCTCATCGAGGCCTTGGCCGACCTGGATGCACGCCAAGAACCCCACCCCGAATTGATTTTGTGCCCGCATGAAAACGTGGCCGTGCACATGGCCGCTGGCATGGCGGCAGTGACGGGCCAAGGTCAGGCCGTGATGGTCCATGTGGATGCAGGCACGGCCAACGCCGTCATGGGTTTGCACAACGCGTGTCGATCCCGCTGGCCCTTGTTGCTGATTGCCGGCAAGTCGCCACACGACTTGCGCAGCGAGCGCTTGGGCGGCCGTGACAACTACGTGCATTTCGTGCAAGACCCCTTCGACATGGGCAGTTTGGTGCGGCCCTATGTGAAGTGGGAGTTCAACCTGCCCCACGGCAGCCTGAGCGCCGAGGTGTTGCGGCGCGCCCATAGCGTGATGCACTCCGACCCGCCGGGCCCGGTGTATTTGACCTTGCCGCGCGAGGTGCTGGCCGAGCCCACGCCCTCCCCCAGCACCGACGTCTTCAGCGCCAACAGTCACGGCCCGGTGCGCCACACCGGTGTGGACGAGTCCACGCTGGCCCGACTGGCCGAGCGCCTGATGTCGGCCCACACGCCCGTGGCTTTCACGGCTTACCTGGGCCGCGACCCCGGGGCCGTGGCGGCCCTGGAGGACTTGGCCTTGTTGTGCGGCATGGCCTGTGTGGAGTTCATGCCCACCCAGTTGTGCATCGACCGCCAACACCCCTGCTTTGCCGGATTCGCCCCGGGACCCTGGGTGGCCAAGGCCGATGTGGGCCTGTTGCTCGATGTGGACGTGCCCTGGTTGCCCAATCAGGTGCAGCCGCAGCCCCAGACGCACTGGATTCACGTGGATGTGGACCCACTCAAAAGTGGGTTTCCGCAATGGGGGTTTGCCAGCCACGACCGCGTGTCGGCCCACACGGGCACGGTGTTGCGGCAACTCGCCGATCACATTCGCCGACACGCCAGCGCCGAGGCGCTGGCCCGGGCCACCGAGCGGGTGAAGGCCTTGGAGGCCCAACGCATTGCGCGGCAAGCCCAGTGGGACGAAGCCGCACGCGCCCCGGGTCAGGCCGGCGCCCTGTCGGCGGCACACCTGATGTCGGTGTTGGGTGAGCTCATCGATGCGCACGACATCGTGGTGAACGAGGCCATTCGCAATGTGCCCGCTGTGTTGCAACACTTGCCGCGTCGCCATCCCGGCACGCTGGTGGGCTGTGGCGGGGGCGGCCTGGGTTACAGCGGGGGCATGGCCTTGGGCATTCGACTGGCCCGACCCGATCGGCGTGTGATTCAAATCGTGGGGGACGGCGGCTTTCACTTCTCCACCCCGTCTTCCGTCTATGCCACGGCCGAGCGCTACGGCCTGCCCATCCTCACCGTGGTGCTGGACAACGGGGGCTGGCAAGCGGTGAAAGAGGCCGTGTTGCGGGTGCACCCCGATGGCCAGGCCCACGCCCGCGACGATTACCAAGCCCGACTGCAAAACCCCACCCGACGGTTTGAGGCCGTGGGGGCCGCATTTGGCGCCCATGCCGAGCGCGTGCAAACGCCCGACGAATTGCGCCCCGCGCTGCAACGCGCGCTGGCCGCGATTGACTTGGGTCAAGCTGCTGTGGTCACTGTGGCCTTGGGTCTACAGTAAGCTAGGGGCATGACACAGAACGCGGGTTTCACTCAACCACAACACACTTGGGACCGTCGCTTTGATCGGCCCGACTACCTCTTTGGCACCGAGCCCAACGCTTACCTGAAGCAACAGGGTCACCTGCTCTCACCCGGCCTCACCTTGTGCCTGGCCGATGGTGAAGGTCGCAACTCGGTGTGGTTGGCCCAACAGGGCCACCAGGTGCAGGCCTTCGATTTCTCGCCCAACGCCATCGCCAAGGGCCAACGCCTGGCGCAAGCCCAGGGGGTGACGGTGGCCTTCACCTGTTGCGCCTGGGCCGATTTCGATTGGGGTGAAGCCCGTTTCGACCACGTGGTGGGCATCTTTTTCCAATTCGCCCCGCCCAGTGAGCGCGATGCGCTGTTTGCCCGCATCGACGCCTGCCTCAAGCCCGGCGGCCGGGTGCTGATTCAAGGCTATACGCCCAAGCAACTCGAACACAACACGGGGGGCCCTGGCAAGCTGGAACACCTCTACGACGAAGCCCTCATGCGCAGCTATTTCCCAGGCTACGAATGGCTCGACTTGCGAACCTACGAAGCCGACATTCACGAAGGCGACGGTCACCACGGCCCCTCGGGCTTGCTGGGTCTGGTGGCCCAAAAACCGCTGGCCTGATGCCCCCAAGGAGTCCCCATGAAGTCCTGGCTAACCCCCTTGATCTTGGCGTGCAGTGTGTGCACCGGCCCCGCTTGGGCCTTGAGTCGCGACGGCTACCCGGCCATCGAATTTCGCAAATTGCCCAATGCCGTGCAGCGGGCCTACAACCGCGAAAAGCCCAACCTGGGTGAAAACGGTCGCTGTGCCACCGCTTGGGACAGCACCTCGGAGCAAGACAAGATGATCTTCACCTGCTCCATCTACATCAAGATTGGCTCGGAGGGCTCACGCCGCAGCATGAAGCGCTGTGAAGACCAACGCAAGCAGCTTCACATCAAAGCCCCCTGCGCGGTCATTTTGGGCGAGTGAGGCTCAGGCCTTCCAAGCCTTGATGGCTTCTTGCGCACCAGCGGCAATGAGTCGCAAGTCCGACGAGGTGGTCACCAAGTCGTAGCCCATCTGGCGTCGTGCAATGGCGTAGTTCACCGTTTGGCTGTGAATGCCCGCCTTGAGCCCATGGGCGTGGGCACGTTCCAGAATGTGCGCAATGGCTTGCGCCGCCGTGGGGTCAACGTCGTCGAGGGTGGGCTTGCAGCCCAGTGACAAGGACAAATCGGAGGGACCCACGTAGATGGCGTCCAAGCCTTCGACCTGCAAGATGGCGTCGAGGTTGTCCAAGCCCTGACGGGTCTCGATCATGGCAAACCGGATGATGCGGGCATTGGCGCTGGCTTGGTAATCGGGGCCATCGACCATGGCCGCGCGAATGGGTCCAAAACTGCGCCCACCCATGGGGGCATAGCTGGTGTATTCCACCAATTGGGCCGCCTCATCCACGGTGGAAATCATGGGGCAAATGATGCCCAAGGCGCCTGCATCGAGCGCACGCATGATGGGCGCAGGCGACAGCCAAGGCACGCGCACCATGGGGGTGCAAGGGCTGGCTGCCAAGGCTTGAAGCATGGTGACCAACGAGGCGTCATCGATCAAACCGTGTTGCTGGTCGATGGTGACCGAATCCCAGCCCGCACGGGCCATGGCCTCGGCGCTGAGCGAATTGGGAATGGCCAGCCAGCCATTGAACGCACATTGGTTTTGCGACCACAGGTCGCGAACGCGGATGGATCTCATGCACACCTCGAAGTCATAGACAAGTTGTCAGACATCATAAGTGAACGGGTGCGCCCAGCGTCAGAGGTAAACGCCTTTCATGCCACCTAGGGGATAGCGCTCGCCTTGCGCGGCGCCGGGTGGAAAGGCGGTATCCAAGGCTTGCAGCTCCTCGGGGCTGAGTTGCACTGACCAGGCCCCCAGGTTCTCCACCAAGCGTTGGATGCTTTTGGTGCCCGGAATGGGCACGATGTCGTCGCCCTGGGCCAGCAACCACGCCAAGGCCAGCTGGCCAGGTGTACAGCCCTTGCGTTGCGCCAGCTGCACCAAGGGTTGGACCAATTGGCGGTTGTGTTCGAAGTTGCCCGCATGGAATCGGGGGTGGTCGTTGCGACGGTCGTTGGCCACCTCCTCGCGCGACTGCACTTGACCCGTGAGCAGGCTGCGCCCCAGCGGCGCATAAGCCACAAACGAGATGCCCAGCTCACGCGTGGTGCGCAGGGTTTCCTCGGCGGGCTCGCGATACAGCAAAGAGTATTCGGTTTGCACCGCACTCAGCGGGTGCACCGCATGGGCGCGGCGAATGGTGTCGGGGTGGGCCTCACACAGGCCAATGGCGCGCACTTTGCCTTGACGCACCAAATCGCTCATGGCCCCCACCGTGTCTTCGATGGGCACTTGCGGATCGATGCGGTGGACGTAATACAAGTCGATGCAGTCGATTTGCAGCCGGTCCAGGCTCGCCTCACAGGCTTGACGCACGTATTCAGGCCGGCCGTTCACCCCGTTTTTGCCGCCCTCGCCCCGGACCTGACCGAACTTGGTGACCCATTGAATGCGCTGGCGCTGCCCTGCCATGGCCTGGCCCAGCAAGGTTTCGTTGTGGCCCCAGCCATACATGTCGGACGAATCGAGGAAATCGAAGCCCAGCTCGACCGCCTCGCGAATCAGCCGTCGGCCGTTGTCGTCGCTGCTGGGCCCATACAAGCCAGACAAGGACATGAGGCCCCAGCCCAGCCGGTGAATGCGGATGTCGGAATGACCCAAGGTGTGTTGCTGCATGACCAAACTCCTTGGGTGCCCATTGTGCGACAAGTTGAGCCGCCGGCCGAATTGGCACTCAGGCTCATGAAAACCCTGCACCTTTGCGGCTCGCAACCTGACAAGATGCACCCTCATGACGGAGCCCCTGCAGACCCCCAACGAGACCGCCACTGACGACGCCCCGCCGTCGTCGAGTGTGCTCTACACCCGCATTCAAGCGCTGTCGTGGCGTGACCCTTTTCGCTGGCTGGCCTTGGGCTGGCACGATGTGCGGCGCAGCCCTTGGGCCACGTTTTTTTATGGCGGCTGTTTCTTCCTCATGGGGCAATTGCTCTACTGGGTGTTCAACCATTCCCCAGCCGATGTGCTGGCCCTGAGTGCTGGCTTTTTGCTCATGGGGCCCTTTCTGAGCCTGGGCCTCTACGACATCAGCCGACGCTGGCAGCGACTGGATTGGTATGGCGAACCCGAGCCCGATTTGGGCGAGTCCATGCTGGCCTGGACCAACGCCGTGGGCTCACTGAGCCTGTTTGCGGGCTTGTTGCTCATTCTTGAAATGCTGTGGGGCCGCTCGGCCATGGTGGTGTTTGCCGTGAGCTTCAACACCATGCCCGCTCAGGTGAACCTGTTGCAGCTGCTCACCGACCCCGCCAACCTGGAGTTCATCATCACCTACGTGTGTGTGGGTGGGGTGTTCGCAGGCCTCATTTACGGCATCAGCGTGGTGTCCATTCCCATGATTCTCGACAAACGTTGTGACGCCATCTCAGCCGCCCTGGTGAGCCTGCGCGCATGCTTCACCAACCCGGGCGTGATGATGCTTTGGGGTGCACTCATCACCGTGCTCATTGGGGTGTCCATGCTGCCCTACTTTTTGGGCTTGCTGGTGATGGGGCCGCTCATTGGCCACGCCAGCTGGCACGCCTACCAAGGCGTCACGGGGTCGAACCAGCCCACGGAGCCAGTGCCGGATGCGGCCCATCCGTGAAGGTGTGTGCCGCTAGCACCTGTTCGCGCAATCGGCGTCGGCTCACCTTGCCTTGTGCATAGCGGTCAAAGGCGTTCAAGGCCACAAACAAGCGTGGCCGCTTGTGCGACGACAAACTGGCCACCCGCGCTTTGACGGCTTCGACCCAAGCCGGCATGGGCTGTTCGGCCACCACCACCAAGACCTCACCCCAGTATTCCGAGGGCACGGAGGTGATCGCCACCACCGGGCATTCGGGCATGCCGCTCAACGTGGCCTCGATCTCGTCGGGGTTGACCTTGTAACCGCCGGTTTTCATCACATCGGCCATTCGCCCCACCAGGTGCAAACGGCCTTGGTCGTCCCAAGCGCCCAAGTCGCCCGTGGCATGCCAGCCTTGGCACTCGTGATCGCGCCAGCCTTGGGCATCGATCAAGCCATTGCTCATGTGCGCGGCCCGCAGCCACACCTCTTGTTCGGGGCGGGCTTCACTGATTTGGCCATCGGGTGGGCCCAAACGAATTTCCACCCCCAGGGCAGGCCAGCCCACACACGCGCCACCCAAGCGTTGCCCCTCGGCAAGCCCTGCGGCCACGGCATGAGGCGGCAACACGGTGATGGGGTTGATGCACTCGGTTTTGCCATAGGTGATGCGAATCACATCGCCCCAACGGCCTTGGGTCAAGGCGTGCAGGCCCGGTGTGAGGGGCTGGGTGCCGGTGAAGATCACCTCGACTGGAGCCACCGTTGCGGCCCCACTGCGATCGAGCTCTTGGTGCAATTTGGCCAACACGGTGGGCGGCGCGAACACCGCACGCAAGCGTTGACCGGGTAGGTTGCGCTCACCGGTGAGCCACGGCAAGACCCGGGGCCCATCGGCCCCTTGGGCCACCACGGCCAAGCCGCCTTGGCTCATCCAGGCGCTGGCCAACAAGCCCGAGCCATGGATGTAAGGGGTCATGAGCAAAACCGCATCGCCTGGGGCAGGTTTGAAGTCCCAGTGCGCCAATTGCTGCAACTCGCCCAGCCATCGGCGTCCGTGGTCATACACCACCGCCTTGGGCTTGCCGGTGGTGCCTGAGGTGAACATGATGCGCGAGCGAATCGAAGCTGGAATGGGCGGCATCAC
>JAYPFZ010000064.1:0-13550 GCA_038126555.1 Betaproteobacteria bacterium | reverse complement strand
GCCAGGGGCTCTCGAAAAAGCCCTGCACCTGGTCTGCGGTCACTTCAGCCAGATCGCCATGCCGCCAACGCGGCTGGTGGTCTTTGTCGACAGCCAAGGCACGAATGCCTTCCACCGTGTCGGATTGCGCCGTGGTGCACGACAAATGCATCGGGTGAAAGCAGTGGCGAACCAGGTCACGCTCCATGCGCAAGGCTTGACCCACCGACAAGGAACGGGCACGCCGAATTTGCTGCCAGGTGACGCTGAGCATCAAAGGGGAACGCTTGGTCAATGCCTCACGGGTGGCCTGGGCCCAGGCGCTGCCCTGTGCCTCGTGCTGGGCCAGCGCTTGAATGGCCGCTTCCAAACTGGGTGCACCGAAAACGGCATCGATCTCGGTTCGGTGGGCCAACGGTCCTTCGCCCGACACCACCGATTGAGCGGCCTCGCGTTGGGCGGCTTCGCGCAGTCGTGAAGGCGTTGTGTGGGTCGCCACGCTCGGGAGCCATTGAGCCCACCAACGGGGCAGCTGGTCGCTGGGAACCACCACATCGGCCAGCCCCGCCTCGACGGCTTGAGGACCATCCAAATGTTGTCCACTCAAGCCCAAATACTCGCCCAAGTGGCCGGGACAACGGCTTAAAAAGTAGCCGCCGCCGACATCGGGAAACAAGACAATCAGGGTCTCGGGCATGGCCATGCGGGTGCGTTCGGTGGCGATGCGCACCGTGCAGCCCTGAGCCAATCCCATGCCGCCACCCATGATGATGCCGTCCATGAAGGCCAGGCTGGGCTTGGGGTAGCTGTGAATCAGGTGATTGAGCCGATATTCCTCGGTGAAGAAATCTTCCAAGCGCGGGTCGCCAGCGAGCGCTGCGGCATGAAAGAAACGAATGTCACCGCCCGCACAAAAGGCCCCAAATTCGCCGGCCTTGCTCATGCCACGCAGGGCCACGGCTTGCACCGCTTCGTCGTCACGCCAGTCCAAGAGGGCTTGGGTGATGTCGCGAATCATGTCCAGCGACAAGGCATTCAAGGCCTGGGGGCGATTCAAGGTGATGTAGCCCACCCCCGCTTTCACCTCGCATTGAATGTGACTCATGACAGGCAATCCTTTCGTGGGGTTCAGGCCGCCGTGGTTTCGCGGCTGGCGCGCTTGCGCTCGTGCTCTTTGAGGTGGCGCTTGCGCAAACGAATGCTCTTGGGGGTGATTTCCACCAGTTCATCGTCCTCGATGAATTCCACCCCATATTCCAAGGTGAGGTCGATCGGCGGCGTGATCTTGATGGCGTCTTCCTTGCCGCTGACGCGGAAGTTGGTGAGCTGCTTGGTGCGGGTGGCGTTGACCACCAAATCGTTGTCGCGGTTGTGCACACCCACAATCATGCCTTCATACACCGGGTCGCCCGCTTTCACAAACATGCGGCCGCGGTCATCGAGTTTGCCCAAGGCGTAGGTGAAGATTTCGCCGTCGTCCATGGAAATGAGAACGCCGTTTTTGCGACCACCAATGTCGCCCCGATGGGCTTCATAGCCGTCGAAAATGTTGGAGATCAAACCCGACCCCCGCGTGAGGTTCAAAAATTCGTTGGAAAAGCCAATCAGGCCTCGCGCAGGGATGCGGTATTCCAAGCGAACCCGACCACGGCCATCGGGCTCCATGTTCACCAAGTCGCCTTTGCGTTCACCCAGGGCTTGCATGACGCCGCCTTGGTGGCCTTCTTCGATGTCAGCGGTGACCAACTCAATGGGTTCAGACAACACGCCATCGATTTGCTTGAACACCACGCGCGGCTTGGACACAGCCAACTCGTAGCCTTCACGACGCATGTTCTCAATGAGGATGGTCAGGTGCAATTCACCACGACCCGAGACTTCAAAAATGCCGTCTTCGTCGGTTTCCTTGACCCGCAAGGCCACGTTGGACTGGAGCTCTTTTTGCAGGCGATCCCAGATTTGTCGGCTGGTGACGTATTTGCCTTCACGGCCCGCCAGCGGCGAGGTGTTGACGCAGAAGTTCATGGTCAAGGTGGGTTCATCAACCTTGAGCATGGGCATGGCACTGGGTTGGTCGGGATCGGTCACCGTCACGCCGATGCCAATTTCACTGATGCCGTTGATGAGGACGATGTCGCCCGGACCGGCTTCGGTCACCTGGACGCGATCCAGCCCTTGGAATTTGTGCACCTGGTTGATGCGCCCCTTGAGGGTGGGCCCCGACTCGCCTTCCATCACCAACACGTCCATGCCTGGCTTGATGGTGCCCGCGTTGATGCGCCCCACACCAATTCGACCCACGAAGGTGGAGTAATCGAGCGCCGAAATTTGCAGCTGCAAGGGCGCCGTGGCGTCTCCCTCGTGAGCTGGCACATGCTTGAGGATGGTGTCGAACAAAGCCGACATGTCTTCGCCCCAGCGCTCACCAGCCGCACCCTCGTTGTGGGAAGACCAGCCATTGATGCCAGAGGCATAAACCACCGGGAAATCCAACTGCTCGTCGTTGGCGCCCAATTTGTCAAAGAGATCGAACGCCGCGTTGATGACTTTGTCGCAATTCGCGCCGGGTTTGTCCACCTTGTTGACCACCACGATCGGCTTGAGGCCCAAGGCCAAGGCCTTTTTGGTCACAAAGCGGGTTTGGGGCATGGGGCCTTCTTGCGCATCGATGAGCAACAGCACGCCGTTGACCATGGACAAAGCCCGTTCCACCTCACCACCAAAGTCCGCGTGGCCCGGGGTGTCGACGATGTTGATGTGCGTGTCGTTCCAGCGAACGGCACAGTTCTTGGCCAAGATGGTGATGCCGCGCTCGCGTTCGATGGCGTTGTTGTCCATCACGGTGTCTTCCACCTTTTCATGGGCGGCAAAGGTGCCCGACTGGCGCAACAACTGATCGACCATGGTGGTTTTACCGTGGTCAACGTGCGCAATGATGGCGATGTTTCGAATGGGACGACTCATGATGACATAACCTCAAGAATGGTTTGAATTTCGATGGGAGTGAGCAAACGCTCTGGAATCAACTCACCGGCACGGATGTGCGCGGTGCCTAAAAATGCACGGGGACGATCCCCCCAAACGGCCACACGGGACGCGTCGGGCCACTGCCCGCGGCGACGCAAACCGCTGAGGAAGCGGCCAGCCTCATGGGCATTCAGGGTCACCGTTTGGTGCTCGGGGAGCAACTCAGCCACCGGCAGCAACTTTGCCAATCGCTGGCTTTCATCCAAAGCTTCGAGCTCAGCCAGGCTCACCGACTGGCTCACTGAAAACGGCCCCGTTTGGATGCGACGCAGCATGGACAAATGCCCCCCACAGCCCAAAGCCTTGGCCACGTCTTCACCCAGCGTTCGGATGTAAGTGCCCTTGCTGCAATGCACCCGCAAGCGCAGCTCTGGGCTGGGCCCGTTGAGTTCGGCGTGCAGCAACTCCAGCGCATGAATGGTCACGGTGCGGGGCTCACGCTCGACGCTTAGCCCTTGCCTTGCATATTCGTAGAGGGCCTTGCCTTCTTTTTTCAAGGCGCTGTGCATGGGCGGAATTTGTTGAATGTCGCCGGTGAACCGATCGAGCGTCTCCACCAACTGACCCAGGGTGCAGGTGACCGGTTGTTGAGCCACCACCTCGCCTTCGGCGTCACCGGTGGAGGTGGTCACCCCCAGGCGCACGGTGGTTTCGTAGGCTTTGTCTGCATCCAGGTGCATTTGACTGAATTTGGTGGCGGCGCCAAAGCAAATCGGCAAGATGCCAGTGGCCAGCGGGTCGAGCGTGCCGGTGTGGCCGGCTTTTTCAGCGCGCAACAACCACTTGGCTTTTTGCAAAGCCTGATTGCTGGACAGACCCAATGGCTTATCCAAGAGCAGCACCCCATGCACAGGGCGCCGCTGCACCCTGGTGCTTGGCGCGTTCATGCTCATTCGTCCTTGGAGCGGGAAGCCACAGCCTTGGCAATCAAGGCGTTCATGTCGGAGGCGCGCTCAGGCGTGCGGTCGAACACAAAATGCAGCGTGGGCACCGTATGGATGTGCAAACGCTTGAACAAGGCACTGCGCAAAAAACCGGCGGCTTGGTTCAGGCCTTCGGCGGTGAGTTCTGGGTCGCCCCCGAGCACGCTGAAAAACACCTTGGCGTGGGCGTAGTCGGGTGTGATTTCCACCGCTTGCAAAGTGACCATGCCCACGCGCGGGTCCTTGAGTTCACGCGCGATGAGGTCAGCCAGGTCGCGCTGAATTTGATCGGCGACCTGGTGACTTCGGTGAGCAACGTGATTTCTCTTGTGGCGCATGCGCGGTGATCAGAGGCTACGAGCCACTTCCTTGATTTCGAAGAACTCGATTTGATCGCCTTCGTTGATGTCGTTGTAACCCTTGAGGTTCAAACCACATTCAAAGCCTTCCTTGACCTCACGCACGTCGTCTTTGAAGCGCTTGAGGCTGTCGAGCTCGCCCGTGAAGACCACCACGTTGTCGCGCAGCAAGCGCAAGCGCGCATTGCGACGAACGATGCCCGAGGTGACCATACAGCCGGCAATGGAGCCAATTTTGCTGATGCGGAAAACCTGGCGAATTTCGGCCATGCCGATGACTTCTTCTTTCTGGTCTGGCGTGAGCATGCCCGACATCGCCGCCTTGAGGTCATCGACGGCGTCGTAAATGATGTTGTAGTAGCGCAGCTCAATGCCATTGCCCTCGGCCAGCTTGCGTGCACCAGCGTCGGCACGGGTGTTGAAGCCAATCACCACCGCCTTGGAGGCAATCGCCAGGTTGATGTCGCTCTCGCTGATGCCACCAACGGCGGCATACACCAGCTGCACCTTGACTTCGTCGGTGGAAAGCTTGAGCAACGAGGCAGCCAAGGCTTCTTGCGAGCCTTGCACATCGGCCTTGATGATGATGGGCAGGTTTTTCACCTCGCCGGCAGCCATGTCCGAGAACATGTTGTCGAGCTTGGCGGCCTGCTGCTTGGCCAACTTGGTGTTGCGGAACTTGCCCGCACGGTAAGTGGCAATTTCACGCGCACGACGCTCATCGGCCATGACCATGAATTCGTCGCCAGCCTGAGGCACTTCCGTGAGGCCCTGAATTTCAACCGGGATGGAGGGGCCAGCCGACTTCACCGGCTTGCCGTTTTCGTCCAGCATGGCGCGAACGCGGCCGTAGGTTTGACCCACCAACACCACATCCGACACGTTGAGGGTGCCAGACTGCACCAAGATGGTGGCGACAGGGCCACGGCCCTTGTCTAAGCGCGCTTCAATGACCAAGCCCTTGGCCATGGCCTCGATGGGGGCTTTGAGCTCCAACACTTCGGCTTGTAGCAACACGTTTTCCAGCAAGTCGTCGATGCCTTGGCCCGTTTTGGCCGACACCTCGACGAACGGGGAATCGCCACCGTATTCTTCGGGCACCACCTCTTCGCTCACCAACTCGCCTTTGACGCGGTCGGGGTTGGCTTCGGGCTTGTCAATTTTGTTGACGGCCACCACGATGGGCACGCCCGCCGCTTTGGCGTGGCGAATGGCTTCTTTGGTCTGGGGCATCACGCCGTCATCGGCGGCCACCACCAGAATCACAATGTCGGTCGCCTGTGCACCCCGTGCGCGCATGGCGGTGAAGGCCTCGTGACCCGGGGTATCGAGGAAGGTGACCATACCGCGTGGGGTGTCAACGTGGTAGGCACCAATGTGCTGGGTGATGCCACCGGCTTCGCCTGCAGCCACTTTGGCGCGGCGAATGTGATCGAGCAGCGAGGTTTTGCCGTGATCCACGTGACCCATGACGGTCACCACAGGGGCGCGGGTTCGGGCCTCGCCCTGATGCAAAGAGGATTCTTCTTCGGTGAAGGCTTCCGGATCATCCAAGGCGGCCACGATGGCCTTGTGGCCCATTTCTTCCACCACGATCATGGCGGTGTCTTGGTCCAAAGGCTGGTTGATGGTGACCATTTGGCCCAGCTTCATGAGGTGCTTGATGACCTCGGAAGCCTTGACGGCCATTTTGTGGGCGAGCTCGGCCACCGTGATGGTTTCGGGCACGTGCACCTCGAGGGCGCGGAACACGGCGGGTTCAGCCGGACGGGCCTCGTCGCGGTCGCGATCCCGACGGTTTCGCGGGCCACTGCGCCAGTTGTTGCGACCCACGCCGCCACTGCTGTCGCCACGGGTTTTGATTTCCTTTTTCTTGGCCGCATCGTCGGCCCAGCTCGATGACAGTTTGGAGCTCTTGACTTCCTTGTTGCCATCTTTGCCGCCCGCGCCTGCAGTTTTGGCTGCAGCGGTTTTGACTTCAGGCTTGTGCAAGGTCCCCTTGAGGGCTGGCTTGGCCTCTTCAGGCTTTTTGGCGACCAAGACTTTCTTGGGCGCATTCATCATGGCGCGAATGGCCTCGGCCTCTTCCATGGCCTTGCGGCGACGCAGCTCTTGTTCGCGCGCTTGGGCTTTCAATTCATCAGCCGTCGGCGCCACCGAAACAGCCGGGGCAGCCTCAGCGGGTGCGGGTGCTTCAGCCACAGGCGCTTGGGCAGCTGGAGCCTCAACCACAGGCTCGGCGGCCACGGGGGCTTGGGCTTGGGCGGCTTGACGCGCAGCAGCCTCTTGCGCCTCGTCGGCAGCACGGCGTCGCTGCTCGGCCTCTTCCTCTTGACGACGAATGAGTTCCGCGTGGCGACGCGCTTCCTCTTCGCGACGGGCTTTCTCGGCCTCGTCGATCACATCAACGGGGGCTGCTGCCACGGGCGCTGCTTCGGGCACGGCTTCCGCCTCGGACTCATCGCGCTTGATGAACGTGCGTTTTTTGCGCACTTCCACTTGAATGGTGCGGGCCTTGCCGGTGGCGTCGGCCTGCTTGATTTCACTGGTGGACTTCTTCACCAAGGTGATTTTTTTCCGTGCAGGCGCGTCGGTGCCGTGGCTGGCTTTGAGGTAGCTCAGTAATTTTTGCTTGTCGTCATCGTTGAGCTCATCGCCCACCCCCGATTTGCTCACGCCAGCGGCAGCCAGCTGGTCGAGCAAGGTTTCAGGTGTTTTTTTGAGCTCTTTGGCGAATTCGGAAACGGTCGTTCTCGTCATTGATGCGTGGTCCTTCCATATCCGTTAAGCCTGGCCGGCAAACCAATGTTCGCGGGCTTTGATGATGAGTTCGCGAGCTTGGTCTTCCGACTGGCCCGTGATTTCCACGAGCTCATCGACCGCCAAATCGGCCAGATCATCGCGGGTGTGAACGCCAGCTTGGGAGAGCAAGGCAATGAGATCGGTCGTCAAGCCTTCGAGGTCGCGCAAATCTTGCGAGACTTCCTCGACGCTTTCTTCGCGCGCAATTTCAAGGGTCAGCAAAGCGTCTTTGGCACGAGCGCGCAACTCTTGAACGGTGTCTTCGTCGAAGGACTCAATCTCCAGCATTTCCTGCATGGGCACATAAGCCACTTCTTCCAGGCTGGTGAAACCTTCTTCAATGAGGATGTCGGCGACGTCTTGGTCGACATCGAGCTTGGACATGAACAACTCGCGCATGGCTTGCATTTCATCGGCTTGTTTCTGGGCCGATTCGGCAGCGTCCATGATGTTGATTTTCCAGCCCGTGAGGTCTGAGGCCAGACGCACGTTTTGACCGCCGCGTCCGATGGCGATGGCCAGGTTTTCTTCATCAACCACCACGTCCATGGCGTGTTTTTCTTCATCCACCACAATCGACATGACGTTGGCCGGAGCAAGCGCACCGATCACAAACTGGGCAGGATCTTCACTCCACAGCACGATATCGACTCGTTCACCCGCCAGTTCGGTGGTGACGGCATTCACACGGGTGCCCCGAACGCCGACGCAGGTGCCGATGGGATCGACGCGCTTGTCGTGCGACAGCACAGCAATCTTGGCGCGAGAACCCGCGTCGCGGGCGCAGGATTTGATGTCCAACAGGCCTTGCTCGATTTCAGGCACTTCCTGACGGAACAGCTCCACCATGAACTCGGGGGCGGAGCGTGACAACACAATGGGGGCGCCACGCAAGGTGGTGTCCACTTCCATGATCATGGCGCGCACCCGGTCGCCATTGCGCAGATTTTCCTTGGGGATCATTTCAGAGCGGCGCAAGCGGCCTTCGACTCGGCCACTCTCAACGATGATGTCGCCCTTGTCCATGCGCTTGACCGTGCCGACAAAGATTTTTTCGCCACGCGACAAAAAGTCGTTGAGCAACATTTCGCGCTCGGCATCGCGGATTTTTTGCAGAATGACCTGCTTGGCCGCCATGGCGCCAATGCGTCCGATGGGCACTGAATCAATGGACTCTTCGATGTGATCGCCCACTTGCACGTCGGGCAGGCGCTCTTGGGCGTCCATGAGCATTTCTTCGGCGTCTGGGTTTTGCAAACCCGCCTCATTGGGCACCACCAACCAGCGACGGAAGGTTTCGTATTCGCCGGTTTCACGGTCGATGGCCACGCGGATGTCAGCCTCCTCAACGGGCTGTTCCTTGTCGGACTGAAGCAATTTTTTGGTGGCTTGAGCCAGGGCCGACTCCACCGCACCGAAGACCAAGTCATGGTCGACGTTTTTCTCACGGGCAATCGCCTCAACCAACATCAGCATTTCACGATTCATGATGGACCTCTTCAGAAGCATCGGGCAAGGGCGAGCGGCCCTTGAAGTTCACAATGGGCGCCAAGCGCGCCTCTCTTAATTCCTCACGACGAAACCGCAAGGCCTGCAAAGGGGCCTGTGCGCGCTTTTTCGAAGGGCGAAAACCAGGTTTGGATTCGGGCTCATCGCGCCAGACGATTTGCCATTCCTCCGCACTGTCGGTGGCTTCCAAGGTGCCACGAAATTTTTTGCGATTGGCGGCCACCAGGCCGGCCGCTTGTCCGCCCATGGGCTGACGCAAGGTGATGTCGATGACTTGACCCACAAAACGGGCGAAATCGGCCTCGTTGCGCAGGGGTCGGTCGATGCCGGGGCTGGACACCTCGAGGCGCTTGTAGTCGACGCCATCGACGTCCAAGGCATATTGGAGTTGGCGAGTCACTTGCTCGCAATCTTCCACCTGAATGAAACGCTCGGGCTGACCAGGCACCCAGTGGTGATCGATGGTGACGCGCACAGTTCCACCGGCCGAGCGTTCCAGCTCCACCAAGTCGTATCCCATGCCTTGCACCGTTTGTGCCACCAAGGTCTGCATGCCTTGCGCTCTCCCGTTTTCACCTGTAGCTCAGGTCCAAACGCCCAAAAAAAATGGGCGGTTAATTGGCCGCCCATGTGGTCGAATTGGCCGTCATTCTAACGCATTTGGGGAGCTAGCCAGGGCCTGCGTGCGAGAATCTCGGCCATCACTGATTGAGGAGCGCACCCATGTCCAACCACGGCTTTTTGTCCGGCAAAAAATTTCTCATCCCCGGCGTGTTGTCCAACCGCTCGATTGCCTATGGCATTGCCAAGGCTTGCCATGCGCAGGGTGCTGAATTGGCTTTCAGTTATGTGGGCGAGCGCTTCAAAGATCGAATCACTGAATTTGCCGCCGAATTCGGCTCCTCCTTGGTGTTTGAGTGTGACGTGGGCCAGGACGCTCAAATTGAAGCCACGATGCAAGGCTTGGCTCAGCACTGGGGCCATTTCGACGGCTTTGTGCACGCCATCGGCTTTGCCCCGCGGGAAGCCATTGCCGGGGACTTCCTCGACGGCTTGAGCCGCGAGGCCTTTCAAATCGCCCAAGACATCAGTGCCTACAGCTTTCCGGCCATGGCCAAAGCCGCCCTGCCCTACCTCAACGACCGCTCGGCCCTGCTCACCCTGAGCTATCTGGGCGCCTTGCGCACCGTGCCCAACTACAACACCATGGGTCTGGCCAAAGCCTCGCTGGAGGCCTCGGTTCGCTATTTGGCCGAATCCCTGGGCAGCCAAAAGCGGGGCATGCGGGTCAATGGCATCAGCGCGGGCCCCATCAAGACCCTCGCTGCGAGCGGCATCAAGGGCTTTGGCAAGATTTTGTCGGCGGTTGAGCAAGCGTCGCCCATTCGCCGCAACGTGACCATTGAAGATGTGGGCAATGTGGCGGCATTTTTGATGAGCGATTTGGCCGCTGGCGTGAGCGCCGAGATCACTTACGTGGACGGCGGCTTCAGTCAGGTGGTGGGCGGCGTCGCGGAATCGGCCTGATTGGCTCCAGCCAGTCGGGCCTCAGTGGCCCGTTGGTGCACCCAGCGCGGCGCCTCACCCTTGAGGCGGTGGTCACTCCAAACTTGGCGCCAGCGTCGCGCGCCGGGCTGGCCCGACCACAAGCCCAAAGCATGCCGTGCGATGTTCGACCAAGGCACCCCTTGCTGGGCTTGGCGCTCCATGTAGTCGACCAGGTCAGCCTCCACTGCCTCCCGGCTGTCCGTCGGGGGCGTTCGCCCTTGTGCCAAATCCCACTCGCGCATCCACCAAGGGTGGTGGTAAGCCGATCGCCCCACCATGAAGCCGTCGACCGCATGCCAATGCGGTTGAACATCGTCCATCGACTGAATGGCGCCATTGAGCACCACGGTGAGGTTGGGGAAATCACGCTTCAATCGATCGGCCCAGTCGCGCTTGAGCGGTGGAATCTCGCGGTTCTCTTTGGGTGACAGGCCATCCAGCCAAGCGTTGCGCGCATGGACCACAAACACCTCGCATCCCGCCTCGGCGACAGTGCCCACGAAATCGCGCACAAAGTCGTAGGACTCTGAGCGGTCAATGCCAATGCGGTGCTTGACGGTCACCGGCACGCTCACCGCATCGCGCATCGCCCGAATGCCTTCGGCCACGCGCTGGGGCTCGGCCATGAGGCAGGCGCCAAAGGTGCCGCGCTGAACCCGGTCTGAAGGACAACCGCAATTGAGGTTGATCTCGTCGTAACCCCATTGCTCGCCCAAACGGGCGGATTGGGCCAGGGCTTGGGGGTCGCTGCCTCCCAACTGAAGGGCCACGGGGTGTTCCTCTGGATTGAAGTCGAGGTGGCGTGGCACATCGCCATGCAGCAAAGCGCCAGTGGTGACCATTTCGGAGTAGAGCCGGGCCACGCCAGAGATGCGCCGGTGAAAGTAACGGCAGTGGCGATCGGTCCAATCCATCATGGGGGCCACACACCAGCGCCAAGGGCTCAGGGGCGGCTCGGTGGCGCCTACGCTCATGCGGATTTGGCCTGATGCAGGGTCATTTGTGGGAAGGGAATTTCAATGCCCGCTTCGGCAAAAGCCGCTTTGAGCCGCTTTTGGTATTCGCGACGCACTTCCCACTGGGACTGCGGCTTGACCTTGATGCGGGCCCGCAGTGCGATCGATGAGGCATCAAATCGCTCGACACCCGCCATCTCCAGATCGGCCCAAACGCGATCCGACCACTTGGGGTCTTGGCGCAACTCCTGACTGACCCGCTGCATCACCGCCATGACCTGCTCCAGATCGGAGTGATAAGCCACGCCAATTTCCACCACGGCCTGGGCAAAACCCAAGCTCATGTTGGTCACCACAGAGATCGTGCCATTCGGAATGAAGTGCACGCTGCCCTCGTAATCACGCAGGCGCACGAATCGCAGCGTGATCTCTTCGACGACGCCGACTTGCTCTCCCAACTTCACCACATCACCCTGCCGAATTTGGTTTTCAAGCAGCAAGAAAAACCCAGTGAAGTAATCCTTCACCAGGCTCTGGGCACCAAAACCCACGGCCAAACCCGCCACACCTGCCGCCCCCAAGAAGGGGGCCAGGCTGAAGCCGAATTCGCTGAGCACCAGCATCACGGCCACCAAGGTCAAGAGCACAGAAATCACATAGCGGGTGACGTGCCCCAAGGTTTCGGCACGTTTGATGGCGTCGGAGTCATCGCTGCGCTGACTCACGCGCTGGGTGAGCAAGCGAATGGCGCGACGCGCTGCGCGCGAGATGACCCACGCCCCCACCAAAATCAAAGGGACACGCACAAAAATCACGCTGAGCTCGTTGACTTGAGCGGGACTGAGCCCCAGAGATTCCAATCGCAACCAATCCAACATGGCTTTACCTCATTCCTTCACAGCGGAGATCTTAGTCAGCCCTGACCACCAGGGTCACAGGGCGGGGAGATTCACTTGGCAATGCTCAGGCAACAGCTTGAGTGGCACTTCGCGGGTGGCGTCCATGCATCCCCCTTGGGCATAAACCCCCATGGGGTCTCGGAAGCGCTGCATCAGCGACAAGATGCGAGCCTTCGCCTCGGGGTCAGCCAAGGATTGATCCGTCAACGCATTGACTCGGTCTTCGTTGATTTGCGCCTCCCCTTGGGCATCGATGAACAAGCCATCGCGCCAATGGAAGATTTCCACGCATTTGTGCTCCAGGGTGTAAGGCTTGGTGTGTTGCCAAAAATTGCAAAACAAGCCCTGCCCCAAATACACCACCCACGAACCTTCGTAGCCCGTGGCGTCGGTCGAAGGCAAGTGCGGGTTTTTGAACCAAACCCGGTCACCGGGCACATACCAATGCATGGGCAGGGGTTGTTGCACAGAGCCCAACTCCACCAAGAAGGTGGCGTGAAAGTCTTCGGACATGATGGCTTTTTGCCGCCAGTGGTTTTGCAACGCCTCATACAAGCGGGGGTGATGGGCCTTGAGCTCTTGGGCAATCGACAGCACCACCACATATTCTGTGGCCCGGTAACAAGAAAAGGCATACACCTGCCCCGAGATCTCAGGCTGGGTGGCCAAGATCAAGGCCTCCACCAGATCTTGATTGGGCAACAGGGTGAAGCCGGTGTCTTCGTGATAAGTCCAGTGGGCAGGCGGGCGGGTCGCTTCCTCGGTGTGGAAATCCATGGAGGTGCGACGGGCGTTGTGACTCAACAAGCAGCGCACCCGCTCGGCACTCATGACATCGGCCCACGACTCAAAACTCAGGGCAATCGGGGAAGCCAACCAGGCCAGCCACAACTCCCACCGAACGGCCTGCTCCAGGGAGGGGAAAGGCGCTGGGTGGCGCTGGGTGGCATGGAGGGTGTCGTGATCGGGGCACCAACGCGCAAAGGCCTCAGACGCCAAACGCACCCTGAGTTGCCCTTGGCCATCGTCTGGCTCGCAAACGGCCCATTCGTCCAGCCCCAGGGGCTTGAGGTGCGCCATCAATTGTTGCGAGAGGGCTTGTGCCGTCAAACCATGCAAACGAATGCTCAAACCAGACACCATGACCAAGCAACCATTGAGTGAAAAAAAGTAACTGTAGCGTGAATCAGCGTCGCCAATTGGGGGTGCGTTTTTCCAAGAAGGCCGCGAACCCCTCTTGGGCAGATTCGTCCATCATGTTGCAGGCCATGGTTTCACCCGCCGCTTGATAGGCCGCCGATAAGCCCATTTCCAACTGCCGATAGAACAATTGCTTGCCCATGCTCACCGCCACGGCTGGTTTATTCAGGATGGAATCGCACCAGCGCTCAACCACGCCCTCCATCGCCTCTGGCGCCACACACCGATTGATGAGCCCTTGTTGGACGGCTTCTTGGGCGTCGATGAAGTCGCCGGTGAGCAGCATCTCCATGGCTTGCTTTCGGGAAACCGCACGACTCAACCCCACGCTGGGGGTGGAACAAAACA
>JAYPFZ010000063.1:0-14727 GCA_038126555.1 Betaproteobacteria bacterium | reverse complement strand
GCTCCAACCGGGCGAGTGGGAGGGGGTCATGGGGCGGTCCAGAGCACCAGGCTGGGGTTGGGGCTGTTGGGCCATTGCAGCTCCCATTTCGCCAAGGGCAAAGTCATGGGGGTGGATTGCACTTGCCACACCAAGGTGTGATCGAACGACCATTGCGGCGCAACGGTGGGCAATTGCAAGCGCAGCAAGCCCAGCCACCACTGGGCCTCGGCCGTTTGCCATTCGGCCAAGGTGCAGGCTTGGGCCTCGCAGGCATGGGCTTGGGCTCCACTGGCGGCCATGGCCAAACGCGGCCACGCCTGAAGCTGGCCTGGCCACAGGCGCAAGGACTCGGCGGCGTTGTCCAGCCACTGCACCGCTGTTGCCATTTGCGTTTCGCGATGCAGCTGTCGCAGGGCATTGACCCCCACACGCCAACTGCCCAGGCCCGCGCTCACCAAGAGGCTCAGGGCCAGCAAGGCTTCGAGGGTCACCAACCCGGCACTGCGGCCAAGGCTGGCGAACGGGGTGGCCGCCGGACTCATGAACTGCAACCCCGCCCCAGCTGAAACCGCCAGCGGCCGGTATTGGCGATGCAGGCCGTGAGGGCCGGTGCGGTGGGCGAGGGCGATGCGGCGGGGGTGAATTCAACCCGCAGCGCCCCACTGGCCCAGTGGCCTTGCGCGTCGATTTGCCAGCCCTGGGCTTGTGCGGCGACCATGGTGCCCACCGTTGGCGAAAAGGCCTGCACCCGCAAGCGCTTAGCCCCTGGCCCTTCGGTGCGCAATTGCCACCCACACGACCAGCTGCCTGTGGTGGCCGAGGCGCAGGCGGGCAGGGGTTCGATGCGAATGGGTTGTTGGGTGCGCAAGGCCTGCCATTGGGCCCATTGCACATCGCGCTGCAAGGCGAGTGCCCGCTGGCGAATGAGGGTGTGCTGGCTGGCGTGTTGCCAGCTGGGCCAAGCCCACGAGGCCATGAGGCTCAGGAGGCTGGTGGCCACCACGGTTTCGGTGAGGTTCATGCGGGCATCTTCAGCCGGCGCCGGTTGGCGCCGGTGTGATGCCTTCACCAAAGTGTGGTGAGCAGGGCCCCAGCGTGGGGGTGAGTGGGGTGTGGCTTAGCGGCGAACTTCGTCGACCAGGGTTTTGAATTCGTCGATGTCTTCAAAACTGCGGTAGACGCTGGCAAAGCGGATGTAAGCCACTTTGTCCATTTTTTTCAGTTCACGCATGACCAGTTCGCCCAAGCGCGTGGAGGCGACTTCGCGCACGCCCATGGCCAGCAACTTCTCTTCGATGCGCTCTTGAGCGGCGTCGAGTTGATCGGTGCTGACGGGGCGTTTGCGCAGGGCCAGTTGCATGGACGCACGCAGCTTGCTGGCATCGAATTCGATGCGCCGGCCGTCTTTTTTGACGATGGTGGGGTAGGCCACATCGCTGCGCTCGTAGGTGGTGAAGCGCTTGTCGCACGACACACACCGACGGCGGCGGCGAATCACGTCGCCTTCTTCGCCCACCCGCGTTTCAACCACCTGGGTTTCGGGGTGGCTGCAAAACGGGCACTTCATGGCTTAGCGATAAACGGGGAAGCGGGCGGTGAGTTCGCTCACCCGGGCTTGCACCTTGGCGATGTGGTCGGGGTTGCGCGGGTCATCGAGCACATCGGCCATGAGGTTGGCGGTGAGGCGGGCTTCCTCTTCCTTGAAGCCACGGGTGGTCATGGCGGGGGTGCCCACACGAACGCCACTGGTGACCATGGGTTTTTCCGGGTCGTTGGGGATGGCGTTTTTGTTGATGGTGATGTGCGCCTGGCCGAGCACCGCTTCGGCTTCCTTGCCGGTGATGCCTTTGGCGCGCAGGTCGACCAGCATGACGTGGCTTTGGGTGCCGCCACTCACGATGCGCAGGCCGCGCTCGGTGAGGGTTTGGGCCACCACTTGGGCGTTGCGCACCACTTGCTGCTGGTAGGCTTTGAAGTCGGGGGACAGGGCCTCTTTGAAGGCCACCGCCTTGGCCGCAATCACGTGCATGAGGGGGCCGCCTTGCAGGCCAGGGAACACGGCGCTGTTGATGACTTTTTCGTGCTCGGACTTCATGAGGATGATGCCGCCACGGGGGCCACGCAGGCTCTTGTGGGTGGTGGAGGTGACCACGTCGGCATGGGGCACTGGGTTGGGGTAGGCGCCCGCGGCCACCAAGCCGGCGTAGTGGGCCATGTCGACCATGAAGATCGCGCCCACGTCTTTGGCAACCTTGGCAAAACGCGCAAAGTCGATGTGCAGGGAATAGGCCGATGCACCGGCAATGATGAGCTTGGGCTTGGACTCGTGGGCCTTGCGCTCCATGGCGTCGTAGTCGATGGCTTCTTGGGCGTTCAGGCCATAGGACACCACGTTGAACCATTTGCCACTCATGTTCAGCGGCATGCCGTGGGTGAGGTGGCCGCCTTCGGCCAGCGACATGCCCATGATGGTGTCGCCGGGCTTGAGGAAGGCGAGGAACACGGCCTGGTTGGCCGAGGCGCCGCAGTGGGGTTGCACGTTGGCGGCATCGGCACCGAACAATTGCTTGACGCGATCGATGGCCAATTGCTCGGCCACGTCGACGTGCTCGCAACCGCCGTAATAGCGCTTGCCGGGATAGCCCTCGGCGTATTTGTTGGTGAGCTGCGAGCCTTGCGCGGCCATGACGGCGGGCGAGGCGTAGTTTTCGCTGGCGATCAGCTCGATGTGATCTTCTTGGCGGCGGTTTTCGGCCTGAATGGCAGCCCAGATTTCGGGATCGGTTTGTTCAATCAGCTGTTGGCGTGAATACATGTGCGTTCCATTTTGAGGTGAGCCCCAAGCGGTGTCAGGGCTGCCCAGGCGAACGGCTGATCAACCCCAACGGGTTGGCGTGCTCCCCAGTGGTTGGGCAAGACCGCGAGGGTCTGCGCTCCACGTCAGGCCGGTGTCGACCCTATCGCCAGTTGCACGCGGAGGCGAGTTTATCAGTCGGTCGCGGGCGCTTGGGGGCCCGCCACGGGGTTGGGCTGGGTGGCGGCCGGGGTTTCGGCAGGCGCCGGGGTTTCGGCGGGGGCGAGGTCGAATTCGGTGTCGTCGGTGCCCAGGCCCAGGAACACCAAGGCCGAGCGCCACAAACGCTCGCCCAAGCTTTCCACCTGAACGGTGACGGTGGCCGACTGGTAGACCCGTTCGGGTTCGGCCACTTGCTTGTGGCCCGTGCTCACCTGCATGAGGCGGCGATACAAGGCCAGCACCCGGTTGGCTTGGGCGGCTTCGTCGGGCAGGTGGGTTTCGAGGGCATAGGCCTTGAGGGCTTGGAAAACCGATTCGTTTTGCGACAACTGCTCGCGCAGCAGGCCCAAGCCCACCCGCACATTGGTGATGGGGTCGAAGAGCGCGATGGGCCCGCCATAGGCTCGGCTGCGGGCTTGGCCCCACTCGGGCTCCACTTGCATCAGGCCTTGCTGACCCTTGGGGCCCTGCACATAGGGGTTGAAGCCCGACTCCACGGCCATGAGGGCAATGGCCAGCACCGGGTCGATGTGGTTTTTGGGGGCCAGCTCGAACACCTCGGTGACCACGGCGCTCAAGGGCTCAGGCGCCACCCGGTATTGGCGCGACAGCCACTTCACCAGCAAGGCTTGCTGGCGGGGCAGGTCTTTGGGGTTGGCGACGGTGGTGCGCTCCAAAGCGTTGTCTTCGCTGAAGGGGTGCAAGCGGCTGTAGTGCTGAATTTGCAGCCAGCTCAGCAAGCGGGCCTGGGTGTCTTCGCGCCATTGGGGCTGAATGCTGAAGACCAAAAAGCTCACGAACACCAACATGCCGAACATGGCCAAGCTGCTGTGCGTGCTCATCATGAAGCCGCTCAGGAGATCGGCTGCAGCACTGCGCAGTTGTCGACGAAAGGTGGGAAACCAGGCCATGGGTGTTGTGGGGGGTGAGCCGAAATTTTAAGTGGACGGGGAAAACCGCCAAATGCCGGGCATTGCGCCGATAATTCCGTCTGATAAAGATCGAGATCATGACTTCAGACGAACAAGCCCCTTCTAGCGCCGCCTCGCATGCCGAGTTGGACACCCTCACCCACGGTGCCTTTTCGGCCAGCCAATCCCAAGAGCGCGCGCAATTGCTCAAGGCTTGGCTCGATGAGCAGCCTGCATTGACAGACCTGGTGCGTGTGCATCGCGAGATGAGCTCCCGCGACAAAGGCGCAGCCAAGGTGCTCAAGGAGGCCATCGATTTGCTCAAGCGCGAGCAACACCAAGAGGCCTTGGTCACCGAGTGGTCCAACAAAGCCCAGCAGGTGTTGTCGCAGCACCCCTTCGTGATGGGGGACGCCTTGGCCTGGATTCGTGACGCCGCCAAAGCCGGTGCGCCCCTGTCCAAAGAGCCCTTGTCGCAACTCAAGGCCAGCTTGGCCGACCGCATCAAGTCGGTGGAAGACCTGCAACAACAGTGCATGGTGCAACGCGAGAGCGTGCATTTGCTCATGCAGCGCATGGACAACCTGAGCGCGCGCGATTGGCCCGACGCCTTGGCCGCCCTCGCCGGATTGAACCAAGACGTGCACCGTGCCCTGGACGCCTTGCGCGAACTCACCACCCACGCCGATTGGCCGCATGTGGATTTGAAATACCCCGGCTGGATCGAGCAATCGCAAGCGTCGCTGCAAGCCGCTTGGACGGCCTTCGAGGCCGCCGCAACGCTGGCCCAAGCGGCCCAAGCCGATGCCCAAGCGCCCTTGCCCGGCGTCGCCGCCTGGGACGAATCCTTGCGTGCGCTGCGCGAAGGCCGCCCCGTGCGTGCCGCAGCCCCCGTGACCGAAACGCCGGCCACCGCCACCGAAACCACCACGCCGGCCGCGGCACCGGCCAAACCCGAAGAAACCCCAGAGCAAATCGCATTGCGCCAAGCGGTGCATGCCGAGCGTCAAGCCCTGTTGGAGCAAGCCCTGGCCTTGACCCATTGGGTGGCCGACGAAGCCAGCCCCGTTGAGGCCGCTGAAGCCACGCCGGAAGCCCCCGCTGAAGCCACACCGGAAGCCCCCGCTGAAGCCACACCGGAAGCCCCCGCTGAAGCCACACCGGCAGCCCCCGCTGAGCCTGAAGCCGAAGCGGCTGCCCCCGCAGAACCAGCCCCCGCTCCGGCCCCCGCTCCGGCCCCGGCTGGCCACTGGGAAGCCGCGTTGCCGGTTCGTCAGTTGCAACAGCAATTGCGACAGCTGCGTCAGTCCTGGAAAGACCTCGATCACAAGGCCCCGGTGCACCACGGGCTGTGGCGCAAATTCGACCAAGCCTGCAACCGGGCCTACCCCTTTGTGAAGCAATGGGTGGATGGCGTGCGCGAGCAAAACCAATCGCACCTGGCCCAGCGCGAAGCCCTGATTGCCCAAGTGCAAGCCTGGACGCAGGCGCTGCCCGAACAACCCGACTGGAAACAAGTGCAACGCGACTTGCAGCAGTTCAACGACCAGTGGCGCCACGGCGGCCACTTGAGCGAAAAAGCGTTCCAGCAGATTCAGCCCGCCTGGAAAGCCGCCATCAAAGCGGCCGAGGCGCCTTGGCATGCCGCCGTGAAGGCCAACATCGCGCAGCGCAAAGCCCTGATTGAGCAAGCCAAAGCCCTGGGCGCTCAATCGCCCTTGCCCGTGGCTGAAATCAAAGCCTTGCAACAGACCTGGCAAACCGTTTCGCAACACATGCCCATTGAGCGTCGCCTGAGCCAAAAACTCTGGGAGTCGTTCCGTCAGCCGCTTGACGAGGCCTTTGCCCGTTCGCCCAAGCCCGCACGCGGCGCGCCCCGCAGTGGAAATGCGGCCCCGTCGGCGCCGCTCAACGCGCATGAGCAACAGGTCATGGCCGCCATTCAAGCCTTGGACGATGCGATTGCCGCCCGCGATGCCGCTCGCATTCAAGCCGCGCGTGAGGCCTTGCAAGCAGCCTTGCACCCGCCTGCGGCCAGTGCTTCAGCCAGCCCCGCAACTCCCCCGACCGAGGCCCCCACCGAGGCCCCTGCTGTTGCCGAAGGCGAAGCCAGCCCTGAGGGGGCTGCCGAGTCCGCCGACACCGCTGAGGCGACCAAGCCTGCGGCCGCACCGGCCAAACCCCTGATTGCCGTGCGTGGCGATGACCGACACAAAGCTGTTCGAGCCGAAGTGCCCGGTGCGGGCCCTCGTGGCCAGGGTGCACGCCCCGGCAAGCCCATGGGCCGAGGCCAGCGCGACGGTGGTCGTGAGGGTGGCCGCGATGACCGGGCGCCGCGTGGCCCCCGTTTGTCGGACACCGTTTTCCATGCCCAACGCCAAATTCAAGAAAAAGCCGACAAGGCCCTGCGCCAACTGAGCGCCCAAGCCCATGGCGAGCATTTGCACGAGCTGATGCAAGCCTGGAAGGGCCGCGATCCCCAGGCCGTGCCGCCGGCCAAGCTGTTGGGCAAATCGCTCACGGCCAGCCAATGGCAAGCCTGGCAAGCCGCTGTGGCGGCCGCGCCCCAAGCGGCGCCTGTCACCCAGTGGGTGCGGTTGGACATGGCGGCGGGCCTGCCCACGCCAGCCCAAGAGCAAGACGCCCGTCGGGCGTATCAGTTGCAGTTGCTGACCCAGCGCCAGGCCCCATCGCCCGAGCAAACTTGGGCCGAAGATGTGGCCAAGCTGCTGGCGTCCGAGCACACCGAAGCCGGTGAGCGCCGATTGCAAGACGCCTTGAAGGTGTTGCTGGGCCGCCGTTGAAGGCTTAGAGGTCTTCGCGGTGAAAACCGCTCGCGTCCCAGTGCAGCACTTGGGCGCGGGGGTGCTGGGTGTCTTCCAGGTCCCAGTCGCTCAACACATGCCGCCACAAACCGGGTGCCAACGCCTGATCGGCTGGCCGGTGGGTGTGGCCATGCACCAGGTGTTGGGCCTGTCGCGCCTGTAGGGCTTGGCTGGCGAGGTCGGCATCCACATCGGCATGGACTTCCCGTTGGGCTTGCACATGCTGACTTTGTGCGCGCATGCCTTGCGCCAAAGCCAATCGTTGCGACAAGGGTTGCGCCAAAAACTGGGCTTGCCATTCGGGCGAGCGCACCTGCTGCCGAAAGGCTTGGTAGTCGACATCGGCCACGCACCACGCATCGCCGTGGCTGACCACACATCGGCCAAAAGGGGTGTGCACCGTGGCCGGGTCGGTGAGCACCGTCCAGCCCACTTGGCGCTGCACCTCAGCGCCCACCAAAAAATCGCGGTTGCCACACACCCAAGCCACGGGGGACTGAGCGGCGGCTTGGCGCAAGCGATTCACGCATTCGCGCTCGAACTCGGCCTCTGGGGAGGTTAAGACGTCGTCGCCCACCCAGGCTTCAAACCAATCGCCCAAGATCACCAAGGGGCCGGGCTCGCGTTGGGCCAGCCATTCGAACACGCGTTGCGCCGTGCGTGGGCAACTGGCCTGCAAATGGAGGTCGGAAATGAAACTGACCCCAGTGCACGCCGGAAGGTGCCAGTCTGGGGTCGGTTCGGCGATGGACGCCATGGTGGGCAATCGGCTCAGCGAACCGTGGCCTTTTCAATCACCACGGCTTCTTTGGGCACATCGTCGTGGAAACCATGACGGCCCGTCTTCACTTTGCGAATGGCATCGACCACGGATTGGCCTTCGGTGACGCGGCCAAACACGGCATAGCCCCAGCCTTGGCGCGAGGGCGCGGTGTGGTTGAGGAAGTCGTTGTCGCTGACGTTGATGAAAAACTGAGCCGTGGCCGAGTGGGGTTCACCGGTGCGCGCCATGGCGATGGTGTAGGCGTCGTTTTTCAAGCCGTTGTTGGCCTCGTTGGTGATTTCATCGAGGGTGGGCTTTTGCGACATGTCTTCGGTGAAGCCGCCGCCTTGGATCATGAAGCCATCGATCACGCGGTGAAAAATCGTGCCGTCGTAGTGGCCGTTGTTGACGTAGGCCAGAAAGTTTTCAACGGTGCCGGGTGCTTTTTCGGCATCCAATTCCAAGGTGATGGTGCCATGACCGCGGATTTCGAGATCAATGATGGGGTTGCTCATGGTTGTCCTTTCGAGAGGGTGGCTTGAAGAATCGTCACCGTCTGACGCGGGACATCGGTAGGGAAGGGGCCGCCAGCGCCCGTGGGCACTTGCACAATTTGTTGCACCACGTTCATGCCTTGAATGACACGGCCAAACACGGTGTAGCCAATGAGTTGGGGCGACTCCAGCAAGGCCGCGCGAGGGGCATTGCGGAAGGTGCGGCCCCGGTATTGGAAGTAAGGCACGGGGTCGCCGGGCGGGATCTCAACGGGGTCGAGAAAGTTGTTGTTGTTGACGTTGATGTAGAACTGAGCCGTGGCCGATTGGGGGTCGGCCGTGCGCGCCATGGCCAAGGTGCCCGTGGCGTTGCGAAGCCCACCCGCCAGGGCTTGACGGCCCTCGTGCTTCACGGGTGCATGGGTGGACTTTTCACGGAATTGCGCATCGAAGCCGCCGCCTTGCACCATGAAGTTGGGAATCACGCGGTGAAAGATGGTGCCGTTGTAGTGGCCTTCTTGCACATAGCGCACAAAGTTGGCCACGGTTTTGGGGGCGTGCTCGGGGTAGAGCTCCACCACGATGTTGCCCAAATTGGTTCGGAAGGTGACTTGGGGGTGGGCTTGCGCTTGGGCCCCAGAGGCACCAAACAAAGCCAAGGCACTCAAGGCCCACGAGAGCAGTTGACGACGATTCATGGCTGGGCTTTCAGGAGTTGGAGAACAGGCACCAAGGCCTCTTGCTTGGCTTGGATGCGCGGGTTGTTGGGCTGGGCCTTTTGGACAGCCTGGTATTGGCGCTGGGCCAAGCGAATCATGACGTCGGCCAGGTTTTCACGGGCCATCTGGTTGTGGGGGTTGGCACGCAAGGCCAATTCGAAGCGGGCCTGGGCTTGTTCGAGTTCTTGTTTGGCCGCCATCAGCACGCCCAGGTTGTTCTGGGGTTCTGAAAACTCGGGGTGCATTTCGGTGAGGGCTTCGTATTGCGCGATGGCCAAGTCGGTTTGGCCCAGCAACTCCAGCACATAGGCTTTTTGGAAGCGCAAGTTGGGGTCGTTGGGGTTTTGGCGCAAGCGCTGCTCGATGACCTTCATGGCTTCTTGAGGGGCATCGCGGGCAATCCATTGCTGAATGGTGGCCGTTGCACTCAAGGGCGCCGACAGCGCCGATTGCGCATGCGCATTCAGGGCGGGCAAGGCCAAAACCAAGGCCCAAACGAGCGCCAAGGTGGGCACGATTCGGAGTGAAAACTGCATGCCTGAAGGTGAATAGAATCGTTGAACAAGCCCCGCCGGTTGAAAGGTGGGGTGGATATACTGAATCAATTTTAGGGCACTGTTCCTGAGCTGGCCTGGCGCCACCGCTTTCAATCACAACATCATGGGACTTCGGATTTACGACAGCCTTCAACGGCAGGTGAGAGCGTTTGAGCCGCTCGAACCTGGGCATGTTCGCTTGTATGTGTGCGGCATGACCGTTTACGACTTGTGTCACCTGGGGCATGCCCGCTCCATGATCGCCTTCGATGTGGTGCAACGCTGGCTCAAGGCCAGTGGTTATCGCGTCACCTACGTGCGCAACATCACCGACATCGACGACAAGATCATTCAGCGCGCACAAGCCAATGGCGAAACCATTCACGCGCTCACGGCGCGCATGATCGATGCCTTGCACCAAGACGCCGACGCCTTGGGCGTGGAGCGGCCCACCCACGAACCCAAAGCCACCGACCATGTGCCCCAAATGATTGGGCTCATTCAAACCCTGCAGTCCAAAGGCCTGGCCTATGCCGGCGATCGCGCCGACATGCTGTATTCGGTGCGCCGCTTTCCGGGTTACGGCAAGCTCTCGGGCAAATCGCTCGACGAATTGCAAGCCGGTGAACGCGTGGCCGTTCAGGGCGATAAGCAAGACCCCTTGGACTTTGTGTTGTGGAAGTCGGCCAAGCCCGACGAACCCCCTGAAGCGCAATGGGACGCCCCCTTTGGCAAAGGCCGACCGGGCTGGCACATCGAGTGTTCGGCCATGAGTTGCGCCTTGTTGGGCGAAACCTTCGACATCCACGGCGGAGGGGCGGACTTGCAGTTCCCCCACCACGAAAACGAAATTGCCCAAAGCGAGGGCGCGCACGGCGTGACGCTGGCGCGCTACTGGATGCACAACGGCTTCATCAACGTCGACGACGAAAAAATGTCCAAGAGCTTGGGCAACTTCTTCACCATTCGCGACGTGCTGCGCGAATACGACCCCGAAACCGTGCGCTTCTTTGTGGTGCGCAGCCACTACCGCAGCCCCCTCAATTACGCGCTGAGCCATCTCGATGACGCGCGCGCTGCCCTCAAGCGGCTTTACACCGCGCTTGACGCCGTGCCACCCCAGGCCACCACGACCATCGATTGGTCGCACCCCTTGGCCCAGCAATTCCAGCAGGCCATGAATGAAGACTTCGGCACGCCCGAAGCCGTGGCCGTGTTGTTCGAGCTGGCCTCTGAAGTGAACCGGCATCAATCGGCCGAATTGAGTGCGTTGCTCAAGGCCTTGGGCGGGGTGTTGGGCTTGCTGCAAGACGACCCCAAACGCTTTTTGCAAGCGGGGGTGGCCCTTGACGAATCGGCCATTCAGGCGCAAATTCAGGCTCGCGCTCAAGCCAAAGCCAATAAAGACTTTGCCCAAGCCGACGCCATTCGCAAAGCCTTGCTCGAGCAAGGCGTTGTGCTCAAAGACTCCCCCACAGGCACCACCTGGGAGAAAGCCTGATGCCCAATCCCACGTCTGTTGTGGAGCAAGTGCCCCCTTATTGGGAAGAGGCCTGCGCCTACCTGGCCAAAAAAGACCGCGTGATGCGGCGCATCATTCCCCTGTTTGGCGATGCCCGTTTGGCCTCGCGCGGCGATGCCTTTGTGACCTTGGCGCGCAGCATCGTGGGGCAACAAATCTCGGTCAAGGCGGCGCAATCGGTGTGGGACAAACTGGTGAAGTTGCTGCCCCGCAAAATCACGCCCGCCGCCTTGCTCAAACTGCGCATCGACGACATGCGGCAAGCGGGCTTGTCGGCGCGCAAGGTGGAGTATTTGGTCGACCTGGCCATGCACTTTGCCAACCGCACCGTGCATGTGAACCAATGGGCTGGCATGGACGACGAAGCGGTGATTGCCGAGTTGGTCTCCATTCGGGGCATTGGTCGCTGGACGGCCGAAATGTTCCTGATTTTTCATTTGCTGCGCCCCAATGTTTTGCCCTTGGATGACCTCGGGTTGATCAAAGGCATCAGCCAAAACTATTTTTCGGGTGAGGCCGTCAGCCGCAGCGATGCGCGCGAAGTGGCCCAAGCCTGGGAGCCGTTTCGCAGCGTGGCCACTTGGTACATGTGGCGCTCGCTCGACCCCCTTCCAGTCACCTATTAACCCTGTTCGATCTGGAGCTCGCTGTGGCTAAAAAAGTGTTTCTCGACTTTGAGCAACCCATCGCCGACTTGGAAAACAAGATCGAGGAGCTGCGCTATGTGCAAGGCGATTCGGCGGTGGACATTTCTGCCGAAATTGACCAGCTCACCAAAAAGAGCGTCAAGCTCACCAAAGACATCTACGCCAATTTGTCGCCGTGGCAGATCACCAAAATTGCGCGCCACCCCGAGCGGCCCTACACGCTGGATTACCTCAACGACATCTTCACCGACTTTGTGGAGATGCACGGTGACCGCCACTTTGCGGACGACCAAAGCATTGTGGGTGGCATGGCCCGACTCAACGGCACGCCTTGCATGGTGTTGGGCCACCAAAAAGGCCGCGACACCAAAGAGCGAACCCTGCGCAACTTTGGCATGAGCCGGCCCGAGGGCTATCGCAAGGCCTTGCGCCTGATGAAAACCGCCGAGAAATTCAAGCTGCCCGTGTTCACCTTTGTGGACACCCCTGGCGCTTATCCCGGCATCGATGCCGAAGAGCGCGGGCAAAGCGAAGCCATTGGCCGCAACATTTTTGAAATGGCCCAGCTCGAAGTGCCCATCATCTCCACCATCATTGGTGAGGGGGGCTCCGGTGGCGCTTTGGCCATTGGCGTGGCCGATCAGGTGCTGATGCTGCAATACGCGGTGTTCTCGGTGATCAGCCCCGAGGGCTGTGCCTCCATCCTCTGGAAAACCTCCGATCGCGCCGCCGATGCGGCCGAGGCGCTGGGCATCACCGCGCATCGCCTCAAGGCTTTGGGCCTGGTCGACAAAATCGTGAACGAACCGGTGGGCGGCGCGCATCGCGATCCGCGCCAAATGTGCGCCCAGCTCAAGCGCGGCCTCATTGAAAGCCTGCGCTTGGTCGACGACTTGGGCGTCAAGGCCTTGCTGGACCGCCGCTACGAGCGCTTGCAGGCCTATGGGCGATTCAGCGACACCAAAGCCGCCTGAGCCTTTGCCCACCGGGCCATGGGCCGGGCCCGATTGGGAGGCCTTCGCTCCCCCTCAACCCCTGGTGGTGGCCCTGAGCGGTGGGGCCGATTCCACCGCCTTGCTGCTGGCCTGCCACCAACGCTGGCCTGGGCAAGTGCAGGCGGTGCACGTGAACCATGGCTTGCAGGCTTCGGCCGCGAACTTTGAGCGCCATTGCCAAACCCTTTGCCAGCGGTTGGGCGTTCCCCTGAGCATTCATCGCCTGAGCCTGGCGCTGCAGCCTGGCCAGAGCCTGGAACAAGAAGCCCGACAGGCGCGCTACGAGGCCCTGGCCCGTGCGGCCTTGGCCTTGGGGCAGGGCGCGGGCGTGGTGTTGGCCCATCATGCCGATGACCAAGTGGAAACCGTGTTGCTGGCCCTGACCCGTGGCGCAGGGCTACCGGGCTTGGCCGCCATGCCCGAACGCATGGAACGCCACGGGGTGGTTTTCTTTCGCCCCTGGCTGAGTGTGCCGGGCGAGGCCATTCGCGCTTGGCTCACCCAAGCGGGCGTGCCTTGGGAAGAAGACCCCAGCAACCAAGACGAGCGCTTCACCCGCAACCGCATTCGGCACCAGGTGCTGCCCGTGTTGCAAGCGCAGTTTCCGGCCATGCGCACCACGTTTGCGCGCACGGCCCAGCATGCGGCACAGGCGCAGGCCTTGCTTTTGGAAGTGGGGCAGGCCGACTTGGCGCAGTGTGGCCAGCCGCCGCGCATTGCGGCCTTGCAAGCCTTGAGCGATGCGCGTTTGCACAACGTGTTGCGGGTGTGGCTGAACGCGCAAAACCTGCCGCCCAGCACGGCCCAATTGCAAGCGTTGATGAGCCAAATTCGGGCCTGCCAAACGCGTGGCCATCACATCGATCTGAAGGTGGGGCAGGGGCGTGTCGTCAGGAAAGGCGAAGCACTGGTTGGCTACAATCGCCCGCTTGACTTTGGGCCCGAAGCGCCCACTTCCTCTCTTTAGCAATCAAATGGCACTCATTGTTCATAAATACGGTGGCACCTCGATGGGGTCTACCGAGCGCATTTCGCAAGTGGCCAAGCGCGTGGCCAAGTGGGCGCGAGCAGGCCACCAAATGGTGGTGGTTCCCTCGGCCATGAGTGGTGAAACCAACCGCTTGCTGGGCTTGGCCAAAGAGCTGAGCCCCGGCTCCGTCACCGCCGACCAATTGCGCGAACTCGACATGCTGGCGGCCACGGGCGAGCAAGCCTCGTCGGCCTTGCTGGCCTTGGCTTTGCAAGCCGAGGGCATGCCCGCCATCAGCTTCACCGGCTGGCAAGTGCCCGTGCGCACCAACAGCGCCTACACCAAGGCCCGCATCGAATCCATCGACGATGTGCGCGTGCGCCAGGCCCTGGACTCGGGCAAGGTGGTCATCATCACGGGCTTTCAGGGCATTGATGATCAAGGCCACATCACCACCTTGGGGCGTGGCGGCTCCGACACCTCGGCCGTGGCCGTGGCAGCCGCCCTTAAAGCCCACGAGTGCCTCATTTACACCGATGTCGATGGCGTTTACACCACCGACCCGCGCGTGGTGCCCGAGGCCCGCCGCCTGAAAACGGTGAGCTTCGAAGAGATGCTGGAAATGGCCTCTTTGGGCAGCAAGGTTTTGCAAATTCGTTCGGTTGAGTTTGCAGGCAAATACAAAGTGCCTTTGCGCGTGCTGTCGAGCTTCACGCCCTGGGACATTGACATTCAAGAAGAAGCCGCATCGGGCACGCTGATCACTTTTGAGGAAGATGAACAAATGGAACAAGCCGTTGTTTCTGGCATTGCATTCAACCGCGACGAAGCCAAAATTTCTGTCATGAGCGTGCCGGACAAGCCCGGCATTGCCTATCAAATTTTGGGCGCCGTGGCACAAGCCAACATCGAAGTGGACATGATCATCCAGAACATCAGCAAGGATGGCAAAACCGACTTCAGCTTCACCGTGCACCGCAACGATTTCGCGCGCGCCATTGAGCTGCTGAAAAACGAAGTGTTGCCTTCGTTGGGTTCGCCCGAAGTGACGGGCGACGCCAAGATTTGCAAGGTGTCCATCGTGGGCATTGGCATGCGCTCGCACGTGGGTGTGGCCAGCAAGATGTTCCGCTCGCTGAGCGAAGAGGGCATCAACATTCAGATGATCTCGACCTCTGAAATCAAAACCTCGGTGGTCATCGACGAGAAGTACATGGAGCTGGCGGTGCGCGCACTGCACAAGGCTTTTGACCTCGACCATAATCAGGCATAATTCCCCTCACCTGGAAACGTGACCGAGTGGCCGAAGGTGCTCCCCTGCTAAGGGAGTATGGGGTGTAGAGCCTC
>JAYPFZ010000062.1:0-14760 GCA_038126555.1 Betaproteobacteria bacterium | reverse complement strand
GTCGAGGCCGGCGATCAGCTCGGGCTTGAGGCTGGAAGCACCCACCAGCTGCTCGTAGCAAATGGCGGGGCGGAAGTTGGCAAACAAACCCATGTGCTTGCGCAGGCCCAGAATGGCTTGCTCGGGGCGCAAGGGGCGGTCGAGGGTGTCGTATTTCCAGTCGCCCACCGCACCAAACAGCACGGCGTCAGAGGCCATGGCCAGCTTCAGGGTGGATTCGGGCAGGGGGTGGCCGTGGGCGTCGTAGGCGGCACCGCCCACCAAGGCTTCTTCCATTTCGAGGTTGAGGTTCAGGGCCTTGAGGACTTTGACAGCCTCGGCAACGATTTCCGTTCCAATGCCGTCACCCGGCAACACAGCGATTTTCATGAGCGTTCCAATGTTCAAAGGGTCTGAGCCAGCCAGGGCATGCGCGCGAGGCGTTCGGCCTCGAAGGCGCGAATTTTGTCGGCGTGGCGCAAGGTGAGGCCAATGTCGTCAAAGCCATTCATGAGGCAGTAACGGCGGAAGGGCTGCACTTCAAAAGGCATTTCTTCGCCTTGGGGGCGAATCACCACTTGGCGGTCCAGGTCGATGGTGAGTTCGTAGCCCGGGAAGGCATGCACCTCGTTGAACAGCAAGTCCATTTGTGCCTCAGGCAGCACGATGGGCAGCAAACCGTTTTTGAAGCAGTTGTTGAAAAAGATGTCGGCGAAGCTGGGCGCCAAGATGGCGCGAAAGCCGTATTGCATGAGCGCCCAAGGGGCGTGCTCGCGCGACGAGCCGCAGCCAAAGTTGCGACGCGCCAGCAGCACCGAGGCGCCTTGGTAGCGCGGCTGGTTGAGCACGAAGTCGGGGTTGAGCTTGCGACGGCTCACGTCTTGACCGGGCTCGCCTTTGTCGAGGTAGCGCCACTCATCGAAGAGGTTGGGGCCAAAGCCGGTTTTCTGGATGGACTTGAGGAACTGCTTGGGAATGATGGCGTCGGTGTCGACGTTTTCCCGATCCATGGGGGCCACCAGGCCTTTGTGAACAGTGAATTTTTCCATGATCAAAACCTTTTCGATCTCAGGCGAACTGGCGAATGTCGACGAAGTGGCCGTGAATGGCCGCAGCTGCGGCCATGGCCGGGCTCACCAAGTGGGTGCGGCCGCCATTGCCTTGACGGCCTTCGAAGTTGCGGTTGCTGGTGGAGGCGCAGCGCTCGCCGGGTTCGAGGCGGTCGGCGTTCATGGCCAAGCACATGGAGCAACCCGGCTCACGCCACTCGAAGCCAGCGGCCATGAGGATGGTGTGCAGGCCTTCGCGCTCGGCTTGTTCTTTCACCAAGCCAGAGCCCGGCACCACCATGGCGAGCTTGACGCCTTTGTCGACCTTTTGGCCAATGCGTTTGACCACCGCAGCGGCCTCGCGAATGTCTTCGATGCGGCTGTTGGTGCACGAACCAATGAAGACCTTGTCGACGCGAATGTCGCTGAGGGGTTTGCCCGGCTCCAGGCCCATGTAGGTGAGGGCGCGCTCCATGGCGCTGCGCTTGTTGGCGTCTTTTTCTTTGTCGGGGTCGGGCACGCGGTCGGTGACGGGCAAGACCATCTCGGGCGACGTGCCCCAAGTGACTTGCGGCAGGATTTGCGTGGCGTCGAGCTTGACCACATGGTCGAAGTGAGCGCCCGGGTCGGAGTGCAAGGTTTTCCAGTGCGCCACGGCATGGTCCCAGGCCACGCCTTGGGGCGACAAGGGGCGGTTGCGCAGGTAGTCGATGGTTTTGTCGTCGACGGCCACCAAGCCCGCGCGTGCGCCGGCTTCAATGGCCATGTTGCACAGCGTCATGCGGCCTTCCATGCTGAGGTCGCGAATGGCAGAGCCCGCAAACTCGATGGTGTAGCCCGTGCCACCAGCCGTGCCAATGCGGCCAATGATGGCCAGCACGATGTCTTTGGCGGTGCAACCCTTGGGCAATTGGCCTTCGACTTGAATGAGCAGGTTTTTGGCTTTTTTGGCAATCAGCGTTTGTGAGGCCATCACGTGCTCGACTTCCGAGGTGCCGATGCCATGGGCCAGTGCGCCAAACGCGCCGTGGGTGGAGGTGTGCGAGTCGCCGCACACCACCGTCATGCCGGGCAAGGTGGCGCCGTTTTCCGGGCCAATCACGTGCACGATGCCTTGGCGTTTGCTGAGGAAGGGGAAATAAGCCGCGGCACCCGTGGCCTTGATGTTTTTGTCCAGCGTGAGCACTTGCTCTTTGCTGATGGGGTCGTCGATGCCGTCGTAGCCGCGCTCCCAGCCCGTGGTGGGCGTGTTGTGGTCGGCGGTGGCCACAATCGACGAGGTGCGCCACACCGGACGCCCGGCTTGGCGCAGGCCTTCGTAGGCCTGGGGGCTGGTCACTTCGTGAACGAGGTGGCGATCGATGTAGAGCAGGGCGGTGCCATCTTCTTCGGTGTGGACGACGTGTTCGTCCCAGATCTTGTCGTAGAGCGTGCGGGCCATGTGGGTGTCCTGAGGCAAGCGTTGCGGTTGCGGGAATTCCGGCGCATCGCCGGAGGCAAACATTCTAAGGCGCAGCCCCGCGCGGCCAGCCGCTTGCGCGTCAGCCGAGGAGGCAAAAAAAAACCCGCCGAAGCGGGGTTGGGTGAGGTCGGCGCTGGGCTTAGGCTTTTTTGGGCAAAGGCTTGACGTCGCGACGCTCGGCACCCGTGAACAACTGGCGAGGACGGCCGATTTTGTATTCGGGGTCGCCAATCATTTCGTTGAGCTGGGCAATCCAGCCGACGGTGCGGGCCAGGGCAAAAATGCCAGTGAACAGGTTCACCGGAATGCCAATGGCGCGCTGCACGATGCCGCTGTAGAAGTCCACGTTGGGGTAGAGCTTGCGCGACACGAAGTAGTCGTCTTCCAGGGCGATCTTTTCGAGGGCCTTGGCCAGCTTGAACAAGGGGTCGTTCTCCAGACCCAATTCGCTGAGCACTTCGTTGCAGGTCTCTTGCATGAGCTTGGCGCGGGGGTCGTAGTTTTTGTAAACGCGGTGACCAAAGCCCATGAGCTTGACGCCAGAGTTTTTGTCCTTGACCTTCTCCATGAACTCGCCCACTTTGGCCACACCGCCCATGGCTTGAATTTCTTCGAGCATGTTCAGGCAAGCCTCGTTGGCGCCGCCGTGGGCAGGGCCCCACAAACAGGCCACGCCAGCGGAGATGGCGGCGAAGGGGTTGGTGCCCGACGATGCGCACAGGCGCACCGTGGAGGTGGAGGCGTTTTGCTCGTGGTCGGCGTGCAGAATGAAGATGCGGTCGAGGGCGCGCTCGAGCACGGGGTTGACCACGTAGTCTTCGCAAGGCGTGCCAAACATCATGCGCAGGAAGTTGCCGGCGTAAGAGAGTTCGTTACGGGGGTATTGGTAGGGCTGGCCACTCTTGTATTTGTAGGCCATGGCCACCAGGGTGGGCATCTTGGCGATCAGGCGAATGGCCGCAATGTGGCGGTGCTCGGGGTTATGCACGTCGGTGCTGTCGTGATAGAAGGCCGACATGGCGCCCACCAAGCCGGTGAGGATGGCCATGGGGTGAGCATCGCGGCGGAAACCACGCAGGAAAAACTGCATTTGCTCGTTGACCATGGTGTGCTGGTTCACCAGCTTGTGGAAGTCGTCGCGTTGCTTTTGGTCGGGCAAGTCGCCGTTGAGCAGCAAGTAGCAGGTGTCGAGGTAATCGCAATGCTGGGCCAGTTGCTCGATGGGGTAGCCACGGTAGAGCAATTCGCCTTTGTCGCCATCGATGTAGGTGATGGTGGACTGGCAAGACGCAGTGGACAAAAAGCCAGGGTCGTAAGTGAACATGCCGGTTTGGGCATACAGCTTGCGGATGTCGATCACATCGGGGCCAATGGAGCCAGCATAGACGGGCATTTCAACGCTGGGCTGGCCGTTGCTGAACGACAGGGTTGCGGTGTAATCGGTTTGTTTCATGGTTTTTCCTGGTTAGTCCTGAGGGCTCATGCCCACAGCATTTCAAGCACCTCGCGCACTGGCGCTTGGTCTTTGTTCTCTGGCAGGCCGCGCCGCTTGAGCAACACGTCCATCAGTTCGTTATCCGACAAGTCCATCAGCTCATAAAGCGCCTGGGCCTGGCCCACCGTGAGGTGGTCGGCATGCGCCTCAAAAAAGCGTTGGATGAACAAGTCGTTTTCCAACAAGCCGCGCCGGCAGCGCCAACGCAGTTTGCTCAAGGCCTGGGCGCTCAGCGCTTGCTGGGCTGGCAGACCATCGAGCGAGGAGTCCCCCACCGAGGTGTCTTGAAACGAGGGGTTCGCTTCCATGGCAGGGGGCCGAGTCAGGTGCGCATCAAACGGCGCGGCGCACCATGAGTTCTTTGATCTTGCCGATGGCCTTGGTGGGGTTCAAACCCTTGGGGCACACGTCGACGCAGTTCATGATGGTGTGGCAACGGAAGAGGCGGTAGGGATCTTCCAGGTTGTCCAAACGCTCGGCGGTGGCTTGGTCGCGGCTATCGGCAATGAAGCGATAGGCCTGCAGCAAACCGGCCGGGCCCACGAACTTGTCGGGGTTCCACCAGAACGAGGGGCAGCTGGTGGAGCAGCTGGCACACAAGATGCACTCGTAAAGGCCGTCGAGCTCCTCGCGCTCTTCGGGGGACTGACGACGCTCCTTTTCGGGGGGCAGCGTGTCGTTCACCAAGTAGGGCTTGATGGAGTGGTATTGGTTGAAGAACTGCGTCATGTCGACGATGAGGTCGCGAATGACGGGCAGACCCGGCAAAGGCTTGAGCACGATGGTCTCGGGCAGGGTCAGCATGTTGGTGAGACAAGCCAGGCCGTTTTTGCCGTTGATGTTCATGGCGTCCGAGCCGCACACGCCTTCACGGCAAGAGCGGCGGAAGGACAGCGACGGATCGTGTGCCTTGAGCTTGATGAGGGCATCGAGCAACATGCGTTCGTTGCCGTCGAGCTCGAGCACAACGGTTTGCATGTAGGGCTTGGCGTCCTTTTCGGGGTCGTAGCGATAGATCTTGAAGGTGCGTTTTTGCATGATTGAACTCCGGGCGATCAGAACGTGCGAACCTTGGGGGGAACGGTGTCAACCGTCAGCGGCTTGAGCTTGACCGGCTTGTAGGTCAGGCTGTTGGACTCGCTGTGCCACAAGGTGTGCTTCATCCAGTTGGCGTCGTCGCGGCCCAAGGGGGCAACGGCGTCATCGGCGGGGCGCTCGTAGTCGGACACGGTGTGTGCGCCACGGCATTCCTTGCGAGCAGCGGCCGACTCCATGGTGGCTTGCGCGCACTCGATGAGGTTGTCCACTTCCAGGGCCTCGATGCGAGCGGTGTTGAACACCTTGGAGTTGTCCTTGAGGCCGGTGTTTTGGGTGCGCAAGCGCAACTCGGCCACTTTGCGAACGCCTTCGTCCATGCTGGCTTGCGTGCGGAACACGCCGGCGTGTTGTTGCATGGTGGAGCGAATGTCGTTGGCCACGTCTTGGGCGTATTCGCCCTTGGGTGAGCTGTCCAAACGCGCCAAGCGTGCCAGGGTGCGGTCGGCCGCATCGGCGGGCAGGGGCTTGTGGTGCTTGTTCTTCAGGTTGAAGTCGACGATGTGGTTGCCCGCAGCGCGGCCAAACACCAACAAGTCGAGCAAGGAGTTGGTGCCCAGGCGGTTGGCGCCGTGCACCGACACGCAAGAGCATTCGCCCACGGCATACAAGCCATTCACCACCGCGTTGTGGTCGTTGGCGGTTTGCACCACCACTTGGCCATTGATGTTGGTGGGAATGCCACCCATTTGGTAGTGAATGGTGGGCACCACGGGGATGGGCTCTTTGGTGATGTCGACGTTGGCGAAGTTCACGCCAATTTCGTAAACCGAAGGCAGACGCTTGTGAATGGTGTCAGCGCCCAAGTGGTCGAGCTTGAGGAGCACGTAGTCTTTGTTGGGGCCACAGCCACGGCCTTCCTTGATTTCTTGGTCCATGGAGCGGGACACGAAGTCGCGCGGCGCCAAGTCTTTCAGGGTGGGCGCGTAGCGCTCCATGAAGCGTTCGCCATTGCTGTTGAGCAAAATTGCGCCTTCGCCACGGCAGCCTTCGGTGAGCAACACGCCCGCACCGGCCACGCCCGTGGGGTGGAATTGCCAGAACTCCATGTCTTCCAGGGGAATGCCTGCGCGTGCAGCCATGCCCAAGCCATCGCCCGTGTTGATGAAGGCGTTGGTGGAAGCCGCAAAGATGCGACCAGCACCGCCCGTGGCCAACAAGGTGGTCTTGGCTTCGAGGATGTGCAGCTCGCCGGTTTCCATTTCGAGGGCGGTCACGCCCACCACGTCGCCGTCGGCGTCGCGAATGAGGTCGAGGGCCATCCACTCGACGAAGAAGTTGGTGCGGGCCTGCACGTTTTGCTGATAGAGCGTGTGCAACATGGCGTGGCCCGTGCGGTCGGCGGCGGCGCAAGCGCGCTGCACCGGCTTTTCACCGTAGTTGGCGGTGTGGCCGCCAAAGGGGCGCTGGTAAATGGTGCCATCGGGGTTGCGGTCGAAGGGCATGCCCATGTGTTCGAGCTCGTAAACCACCTTGGGGGCTTCACGGCACATGAACTCGATGGCGTCTTGGTCGCCCAGCCAATCGGAGCCCTTGACGGTGTCGTAGAAGTGGTAGTGCCAGTTGTCGTCGGACATGTTGCCCAGCGACGCCCCGATGCCGCCCTGGGCAGCCACCGTGTGTGAACGGGTGGGGAACACTTTGGAGAGCACGGCCACATTGAGGCCAGCGCGAGACAGTTGCAGCGAGGCACGCATGCCCGAGCCACCTGCGCCCACGATGACGACGTCGAAGCGACGACGGGGGAGTTGGTTGCTGGTCATGTTCAGAGCCTCCACAAAACCTGAATGGCCCAGCCGCCGCAAGCGAGCAGCCAGACGATGGTGAATACTTGCAGTGCCAAGCGCACAGCGACGGGTTTGACGTAATCCATCCAGATGTCGCGCATGCCGACCCACACGTGGTAGATCAGGGCCACAACGATGGCGAAAGTCAGCGCTTTCATCCACTGGGCAGAGAAGATGCCGGCCCACTTGTCGTAGCCGATGGGGCCTGCGGTGAATACCACTTGGGCCAAGACGATGAGGGTAAACAGGCCCATCAGAGCGGCAGTGACCCGCTGGGCGAGCCAGTCGCGCAACCCGTAATGGGCGCCGACCACGACACGCTTGGAACCGTAATTCACGGACATGGTGCTTTCCTTCCTAGAAATCAGTAAAGGCCAAAGAGCTTGGCACCCAGAGCCAGCGTCAGCGCCACGCTCACCACCAGGGTGAACACCGCAGAAGACTTGCCGAATTCTTTAGAGACGGCGTGCTTGGCATCCATGTAGAGGTGGCGCATACCGGCAATCAGGTGGTGCAGGTAAGCCCAGATGAGGGCCAGGGCCACGAGTTTGATGAACCAACCGGGGGCAGGACCCAGGCCTTGTTCAAAGGCGGCCGTGAAGCGGCCAAAGGAAATTTCCGATGACACCGAGGTGTCGAACATCCAAATGATGAAAGGGAGGAGCAAAAACATCAGGGCGCCAGAAGCGCGATGCAGGATGGAAACCCAACCAGCTGGGGGCAGTCGGTAAGTGGTTAAGTCCTTGAATGCATTGATGTTTCGAAACTCGGGTTTTGAGGAAGCGGTTTCGTTCATGGGTAAGGTCTTTCGTTCATTCCAAATGTTGAACCGGAGATCGTCTTCAGTGAGGACTAAAAATTCTATTGCACACCGCCACGCTGACATGGGGATTGCACCGAGAAAGGTCGTCCGGAGGACAGTTCATTCCTTGCTTATGAATGGATTAACTCAGCTCGTTCCGGTAGTGGTGGTGCTCGGTGAAGTAATAGCCTTGGCGCACTTCCATGGGCTGGTCGTTGTAGGTGTAGGCCACCCGATCCACGCGCAGCAAAGGCGTGCCCAGGGGCAGCTGCAGGGTTTGGGCCTGCTCCTCGGTGGGCAGCACGGCCCGCAGCCGCTCTTCGGCGCGCACCATGCGCACCCCGTATTTGGTTTCAAACAGCGCATACATGGGGCCGCGATCGGCGTTGAGCTGCTCGGCACTCAACCCCTTGAAGGCGGCGGCAGGTAGCCATAAGTTCTCAAGAATGGTGGGCTTGCCCGAAAACCCCAGCACCCGCTTGACGTGAAACACCGAGTCGGAGCTGCGCAGACCCAAGGTTTTGGCCAGCTCGGAGGTGGCGCGCATGCGCTTGAACTCGATGATGGTGCGGGTGGCCGCGCCCATGCTGCCGTCGTCGCTGGGCACATCGGGGGCCAGGCGCAAAAAGCGAAAACGCACGTGCTGGGCCGAATGCGTGGCCACAAACGTGCCTTTGCCTTGGCGGCGAATCACCAGGTTTTCGGCGGCGAGTTCGTCGATGGCCTTGCGCACCGTGCCCTGGCTCACCCGGTAACGGCTGGCCAGCTCCATTTCGCTGGGAATGGGCTCGCCGGGCTTCCATTCGCCGGCCTGAAAAGCCTGAAGGATCAGGGACTTGATTTGCAGATACAGGGGGGCAAATGCCGGTCCACGCGAGCCGTTGGACTCGTCAATGAGGGGGGCAGTGGTGGTGGACATGGCAACGTCAGCTCAGCGTCATGGGGTGGCCCCTATCATATCTTCTATAAGACACAAGAGAAGTGTTTTCCCGGGTCATCTAGGGGTAAACTCCCGGCAAGCCCGATTTCAACCCTTTCACTTTGGAGCCTTCCATGAGCAAAAAACCCGTTCGCGTTGCTGTTACCGGTGCCGCTGGTCAAATTGGTTACGCCTTGTTGTTTCGCATCGCTTCCGGCGAAATGTTGGGCAAAGACCAGCCCGTCATCCTGCAATTGCTCGAAATCCCCGACGAAAAAGCTCAGAAGGCCCTCAAGGGCGTGATGATGGAATTGGAAGACTGCGCCTTCCCCCTGCTGGCTGGCATGGAAGCCCACGCTGACCCCATGACCGCCTTCAAAGACACCGACTACGCCTTGCTCGTGGGTGCTCGCCCCCGTGGCCCCGGCATGGAGCGCGCCGACTTGTTGGCCGCCAACGCCCAAATCTTCACCGTGCAAGGCAAGGCCCTGAACGCCGTGGCCAGCCGCAACGTCAAAGTGCTGGTGGTGGGCAACCCCGCCAACACCAACGCCTACATCGCCATGAAGTCGGCCCCCGATCTGCCCGCCAAAAACTTCACCGCCATGCTGCGCCTGGACCACAACCGTGCGGCCAGCCAAATCGCTGCCAAAACCGGCAAAGCCGTGGCCGACATCAAGAAACTCACCGTGTGGGGCAACCACTCGCCCACCATGTATGCCGACTACCGCTTTGCCACCATCAATGGCGAATCGGTGAAGACCATGATCAACGACCAAGAGTGGAACGCCAACGTGTTCCTGCCCACCGTGGGCAAGCGTGGCGCGGCCATCATTGAGGCTCGTGGCCTGTCGTCGGCAGCTTCTGCAGCCAACGCCGCCATCGACCACATGCGCGACTGGGCCTTGGGCACCAAAGGCGAGTGGGTCACCATGGGCATTCCCTCGCAAGGCTGGTATGGCATTCCCAAAGATGTCATGTTTGGCTTCCCCGTCACCTGCGAAAACGGCGAATACAAAGTCGTGGAAGGCCTGGACATCGACGCCTTCAGCCAGCAGTGCATCGACAAGACCCTGAAAGAGCTCACCGACGAGCAAGCCGGCGTGGCCCACCTCATCTGAGCAGGCTACCAACTGCCATGCGCACCCCGGTAGACAACGACCCCCTGAACCCCAACACCGTGTTGTTGGGGGCGCAAGCCGGCATGGTTCAAATGCCGGTGTGCGACCACTACAGCGGGGTCGAGGTGCGCATGCGCAAAACCCTGCAATTGCAGGCTGAAATGACCGAAGAGTTCGGCACCTGCGTGTTCGACGCCACCCTCGATTGCGAAGATGGCGCCCCCGTGGGTGGCGAGCACGAGCACGCCTTGCTGGTGAGCGAGCTGGCCGCCAGCGCCGCGCCCAGCGCCCGTGTGGCGGTGCGCGTGCACCCCGTCGATCACCCCAGCTTTGCCGACGACATTGCCACCATCGTGCCCCGCGTGGGCCAGCGGCTGGCGCACCTCATGGTGCCCAAAGTCGAAAGCGTGGCCGACATTCACGCCGCAGTGGCCGCTGTCGATGCGGCGGGCGCGCCGGGCTTGGCCTTGCACGCGCTCATCGAGTCGCCCAAGGCCGTGCACAACGCCTTCGACATTGCCGCGCACCCGCGCGTGGCCTCGCTGAGTTTTGGCGTCATGGATTTCGTGTCGGCGCATGCCGGCGCCATTCCCTCGGTGGGCATGGGCATTGCCGGGCAGTTCAGCCACCCCTTGGTGGTGCGCGCCAAGCTCGACATTTCCAGCGCCTGCCATGCCCACGGCAAAGTGCCCTCGCATTGCGTGGTGCCCGAACTCAACGACCTCGCTGCCTTTGCGCACGCCGCGCAACGCGCCGCTCAAGAGTTGGGTTGCACCCGCATGTGGAGCATTCACCCCTCGCAAATTCGCCCCATCTTGCAAGCCATGTCGCCCTCCGAGGCCGACATCGACACCGGCGTTCAAATCATTGAAAAGGCATTGGCAGCCCAGTGGGCCCCCATTCGCCACGACGGCCAATTGCATGACCGCGCGAGCTATCGGTTTTTTTGGCAAGTGCTACAACGTGCACATGCCACCGGCCGGGCCATGCCCGAATCTTTGTCCCGCTACTTTGTCGCCCCAGGCGCCTGAAACAGGGAGAGCCCATCATGATCCGACCGTTCGTTGTTGCCAGCGTGTCCCTGATGGCTTTGGCCGCTCAGGCCCAGCCTGCCGACGCCGCCCCCAGCGCGGTGGCGTTGTCGGCCCTGGTGCAACAAGGCGAGATCACCTGCGCCGACAACGTCAAGGTGCGCATCGTCTCCATGGGCGGTGACGTGCCGCGCTTTCACGTGCAATTGGGCGTGAAAGTGTTTTACGAAATGACCGCCGTGCCCACCGAGTCGGGTGCGGTTCGCCTCGAAGACCGAGCCCGTGGCGCCGAGTGGATTCAGCTGCCCGCCAAGTCCATGCTCATGAGCTCCAAGCAAGGCCGACGCCTCGCCGATGGCTGCCAAACCCCCGAGCAAGCGCGTGCCGAGCGCATGGCGCAAAACCAACCCAACACCCTGTTGGACGACGACACCGAAGTCGTTCAATACCGAAAACCCACCCACTGATTCAAACGCCTGGAGAACATCATGTTGAAAGCCTACCGTGACCACGTGAGCGAACGCGCCGCCTTGGGCATCCCCCCGCTGCCGTTGTCTGCTCAGCAAACCGCCGAGCTGATCGAGCTCATCAAAGCGCCCCCCGCTGGTGAAGAAGCCTTCCTCATGGAGCTGCTCACCCACCGCGTGCCCCCCGGCGTGGATGACGCCGCCAAGGTGAAAGCCTCCTTCTTGGCCGCTGTGGCCCACGCCGACATCAAAGTGGGCCTGGTCTCCAAAGCCAAAGCCACCGAGTTGCTGGGCACCATGGTGGGTGGCTACAACGTCAAGCCCCTCATCGATTTGCTCGACGACGCCGAAGTGGCCGACGTGGCTGCCGCAGGCCTGAAGAAAACCCTGCTGATGTTCGATGCCTTCCACGACGTGGCCGAGAAAGCCAAAGCCGGTAACGCCAAAGCCAAAGAAGTGATGCAAAGCTGGGCCGACGCCGAGTGGTTCACCAGCCGCCCCGAAGTGCCCAAGAGCATCACCGTGACCGTGTTCAAGGTGCCTGGCGAAACCAACACCGACGACCTCTCTCCCGCGCCCGACGCCTGGAGCCGCCCCGACATCCCCATGCACTACTTGGCGATGCTCAAAAACACCCGCCCCGACGCAGCCTTCAAACCCGAAGAAGACGGCAAGCGTGGCCCCATCGCCTTCATTGAAGAACTCAAGAAAAAAGGCAACCTCGTGGCCTACGTGGGCGACGTGGTGGGCACGGGCTCTTCCCGCAAGTCGGCCACCAACAGCGTGATCTGGGCCACCGGCCAAGACATTCCCTTCACCCCCAACAAGCGTTTTGGCGGCGTGACCCTGGGCGCCAAGATCGCCCCCATCTTCTTCAACACCCAAGAAGACTCTGGCGCCTTGCCCATTGAAGTCGACGTCTCCAAGCTCGAAATGGGCGACGTGATCGAAGTGCACCCCTACGACGGCAAGCTCACCAAAAACGGTGAAACCATCGAAACCTTCGCCCTCAAGAGCGACGTGCTCCTCGACGAAGTGCGCGCTGGCGGCCGCATCAACCTGATCATTGGCCGCAGCCTCACCGGCAAAGCCCGCGAATTCCTGGGCCTGCCCGCATCCACCGCCTTCCGCCTGCCCCAAGCCCCTGTGGACAGCGGCAAAGGCTTCACCCTGGCGCAAAAAATGGTGGGCCGTGCTTGCGGCATGCCCGAAGGCAAAGGCATTCGCCCCGGCACCTACTGCGAACCCAAGATGACCACCGTGGGCTCGCAAGACACCACCGGCCCCATGACCCGCGACGAACTCAAAGACCTCGCTTGCTTGGGCTTCTCGGCCGACTTGGTGATGCAGTCGTTCTGCCACACCGCCGCCTACCCCAAACCCGTGGACGTGAAAACCCACCGCGAACTGCCCGCCTTCATGAGCGACCGTGGTGGCGTGGCCCTGCGCCCCGGCGACGGCGTGATTCACAGCTGGCTCAACCGCCTGCTGTTGCCCGACACCGTGGGCACCGGCGGCGACTCGCACACCCGCTTCCCCATTGGCATTTCCTTCCCCGCAGGCTCGGGCTTGGTGGCCTTTGGTGCCGCCACTGGCGTGATGCCCCTGGACATGCCCGAGTCGGTGCTGGTGCGCTTCAAAGGCAAGATGCAGCCCGGCGTGACCCTGCGCGACCTCGTGCACGCCATTCCGCTGTATGCCATCAAGGCTGGCTTGCTCACCGTGGAGAAGAAAGGCAAGAAAAACATCTTCTCTGGCCGCATTCTCGAAATTGAAGGCTTGCCCGACCTGAAAGTGGAACAAGCTTTCGAGCTCTCCGACGCCTCTGCCGAGCGCTCGGCTGCAGGTTGCACCATTGCGCTGAACCAAGACTCGGTGACCGAGTATTTGAAGTCCAACGTGGTGCTCATGAAGAACATGATTGCCAACGGCTACGAAGACAAGCGCACCCTGGAGCGCCGCATTCAGGCCGTGGAAGCCTGGTTGGCCAAACCCAACCTGCTGCAAGCCGACAAGGACGCCGAATACGCTGCCGTGATCGACATCGACCTGGCCGAGATCAAAGAGCCCATCGTGTGCTGCCCCAACGACCCCGATGACGCCAAGTTCCTGAGCGAAGTCGCTGGCGCCAAGATCGACGAAGCCTTCATTGGTTCTTGCATGACCAACATTGGCCACTTCCGCGCCGCCTCCAAAGTGTTGGGCGGTCAGCGCGACATTCCGGTGAAGCTGTGGGTGGCCCCGCCCACCAAGATGGACGAAACCGAGCTGATCAAAGAAGGCCACTACGCCAACTTTGGTGCCGCCGGTGCTCGCACCGAAATGCCCGGCTGCTCGCTGTGCATGGGCAACCAAGCGCAAGTGCGCGAGGGCGCTACCGTGGTGTCGACCAGCACGCGTAACTTCCCCAACCGCTTGGGCAAAAACACCAACGTCTACCTCACCAGCGCTGAGCTGGCAGCGGTGTGCTCGAAGCTGGGCAAGCTGCCCACCGTGGCCGAATACCAAGAGGCCGTGGGCATCATCAACCAAGACGCGGCCAATGTTTACAAATACCTGAACTTTGACCAGATCGACGAATACGCCGAGACGGCGAAAAGCGTGACGGTTTAAGCCCACAAGGCTTGAACCCAGACCCCGCCGGCGAAAACTGGCGGGGTTTTTTTATGCCGGGGGCGTTATGCCGGGTTGATGCGTGCCGCCCAAAACACCGCGCCCTCGGTGCCGTAGCGCTCGGCGTGGGGGATGCCCCGCGCCAACTCAAAGGTGCTGCCCGTGCCGTAGTGGGTGGTTTGGCCATTCACGGTGAGCCAGAACTCGCCCTCGGCCACGAACGCGTGGGTGTCAAAGGGGTGGGTGTGCGGCTCGTTCACCAGGTTGGGCGCCCATTCGCGTAGCAGCACTTCGTCGTAGCCTTCGGCCAGCTTTTGGGCTTTGAATGCGTCAAAGGTGAGGGTGGTCATGGGGCAGGGCTTTCAGGGTTGGGTGGGCGCGTGCAGCTCGGCATGGCGCTTGAAATTGTTCAGGATGGCTTGCCAGCCGCTTTGCTGTTCTTCGGGCGTGTGCTGGGTTTCGGCATCGAACGCCACACGCACTTGCACACCCGCAGGGGTGGGCGTGAAGGTGACGGTGGCTTGGCGGTCGCCAAAAGCATAGGCCAGCACATGGGGCGCTTCCACGCGCGTGTAGGTGCCCGCGAAGTCGAAACCAAAGCTGCCGTCTTTGGCCTCCATGCGCGACGAAAACGCACCGCCCACGCGCAAGTCGACGGTGGACTGGGTGGTGTGCCAGTCGTCGGAGGCGGCGTTCCATTGCACGATGTCTTCGGGCGTGGTGTAGGCGCGCCAGACTGCGTCGATGGGCGCACAGACGGTGGTTTCAACGGTGATCTTCATAGGGGCGGTCGGCGAGGGCGGGTGATGAGGCCGCCAATGTTGGTCAATGGGGTGAAGTGGTTGATTCTTCGTGGTGTAGTCTAGTTTCACTGTAACCAATCTACTGAATCACCCCATGAGACAATTAACCAGCACCAGTTCAAGGTGAACCTCCACCC
>JAYPFZ010000061.1:0-14776 GCA_038126555.1 Betaproteobacteria bacterium | reverse complement strand
CTCCATGGTTGTGGGAATGTCAACGGCGGTGATTTACATCGCGATCAACCAGCCCTCGATTTCGGAGTGGTTTGGATTTGACGCCGAGTTGACTCGCATTGCGGGCTTAGAACCGGTGGCTGCAGGGGTTTTGGGCATTCCATTGGGGTTTTTGGTCGGTATTGTGGTCAGTCTGATCCGCCGAGGCCACGATCGCCCGAAACCTGCCCGAACCGGCCTATAATCTTGGTTTTGCCTTGCCCCTCCCATCGAGACGCTGGGGGTGGCTTTATCCATAAGGAGTTTTCATGCGTCACTATGAAATCGTGTTGCTGATCCATCCGGATCAAAGCGAACAGGTTCCAGCCATGCTGGAGCGCTACAAGAACATGATCACCGCTGGCGGTGGTCAAATCCATCGAGTGGAAGATTGGGGCCGCCGTCAGTTGGCCTACCTGATCAACAAATTGGCCAAGGCACATTACATTTGCCTCAACATCGAAGCCGACCAGTCGGTGCTGGCTGAATTGGAACTGGCCTTCAAATTCAATGATGCGGTTTTGCGTCACCTGACCGTTCAGCGTAAACGCGCTGAAACCGCCGCTTCCGTCATGATGAAGTCTGTCGAGCGCGAAGAGGCCCGCAAAGCCCAGCAAGCCGACTCGCAAGCTTGATCTCACCATTGAATTCGTCTGGAGTCCATCATGGCAACCTTTAAGAAAACGAACAAAGACAAGCGCCCCAAGCGCAATTCCCAATCTCTACTGTTCAAGCGCAAGCGTTTTTGTCGCTTTACTGTCGCTGGCGTGGAAGAGATTGACTACAAAGACGTCGATACGCTGCGTGATTTCATTGCTGAAAATGGCAAGATCATTCCGGCTCGACTCACCGGTACCCGTGCCATTTATCAGCGTCAGCTGAACACTGCCATCAAGCGCGCTCGCTTTTTGGCCTTGTTGCCCTTCACTGATCAGCACAAGGTCTAAGGAGTTCTCATGCAAGTTATTCTTCTCGACAAGGTCGTGAACCTTGGCAACTTGGGCGATATCGTCAAAGTCAAAGACGGTTATGCCCGCAACTTCTTGATCCCTTCAGGCCGTGCTCGTCGCGCGACGGATGCGGCTTTGGCCGGATTCCAGCAGCGTCGTGCAGAGCTCGAAAAATTGGCCGCTGACAAGCTTGCAGCTGCTCAGCAGCAAGCTGAAAAGCTGGGTAATGTCACCCTGAAGATGACTCAAAAAGCTGGTGTGGACGGACGTTTGTTTGGCTCCATCACCACCTTTGACATTGCTTCCGAGCTGTCCAAGTTGGGTTTTGAGGTGGCCAAGTCGCAAGTTCGCATGGTGAACGGTTTGATCAAAACGGTGGGCGATACTTCTGTTCAGTTGGTGTTGCACACCGACGTGGTTGTTGACCTCCCCATCGCGGTCTACGGTGAAACCGCCTGATCGGTTTCTTGCTACCATGAAAGCCGCTCGCCCGAGCGGCTTTTGTTTTTTGATCCTTAATTTCACGTTTCTGAATTTGGATTTGCATGGACAGTTCTGAATTGAATCAATCGATGGATGGTCAATGGGGGCAAGAGCGTTTGCGTATACCTCCCCATTCCATTGAGGCTGAGTCAAGTGTCCTGGGTGGATTGTTACTGGACAACTCCGCGTGGGATCGTTTGGGCGATGTGGTGACTGAGGCAGACTTTTACCGCTATGAGCACCGATTGATTTTTGCTGCGATTCAGCAGTTGGTGGTGGCTAGCCGGCCTGCCGATGTGATCACGGTTTTTGAGCATCTGCAAACGCAAGGCAAGGCTGAGGAAGTGGGCGGTTTGAGTCAGCTCAATGCTTTGGCTCAGTTTGTACCCAGCGCCAGCAACATCCGCCGATATGCCGAGATTGTGCGTGAGCGCTCCATTCTGAGGCGTTTGGTGAGTGTCAGCGATGAAATCGCCACCACGGCTTTGAATCCTCAAGGCAAGCCTGTTCCTCAAATTCTGGATGAAGCCGAACAAAAGGTTTTCAACATTGGAGAAGAGGGCGCCCGCATGCGCCAAGGCTTTCAGTCCATGGACACTCTGGTGGTGGAGTTGTTGGATCGAGTCGAGGAGATGTCTCAAAACCCGAATGACATCACTGGCGTGCCCACGGGCTTCATCGACTTCGATCGCATGACCTCTGGGATGCAATCTGGTGACTTGTTGGTGCTTGCTGCTCGACCCTCCATGGGGAAAACCGCGTTGGCCATCAACATTGCCGAAAATGTAGCCATCCATGAGGGCCTACCTGTGGCCGTGTTTTCCATGGAAATGGGTGCTTCTCAGTTGGCGGTGCGTATCGTGGGCTCCATGGGGCGAATTGACCAGTCGCGGTTACGCACCGGTAAATTGAGCGATGAAGAATGGCCCAGATTGAGTGACGCCGTTGAGCAGTTGCGCACGGTTTCATTGTTCATTGATGAAACGCCAGGCCTCACGGTGAGCGAGTTGCGTGCCAGCGCGCGCCGACTGGCCAGGCGCTGTGGCAAGCTCGGCTTGATCGTTGTGGATTACCTTCAATTGATGAGCGGTAGCTCAGGTGGTGATGGCGACAACCGAGCAACTGAGTTGGGAGAAATATCGCGAGGCCTGAAGATGCTGGCCAAAGAGTTGCAGTGCCCCTTGATTGCGCTGTCTCAGCTCAATCGAAGTGTCGAACAACGCACTGACAAACGCCCAATGATGAGTGACTTGCGCGAATCCGGCGCGATTGAGCAAGATGCGGATGTCATCATGTTCATTTATCGGGACGACTACTACAACAAGGACAGCAAGGAGCCTGGTGTGGCAGAGGTCATCATTGCCAAGCAGCGTAACGGCCCAACGGGCACGGTGAAATTGGCCTTCTTGAAGCCCATCACCAAATTCGAGTCCTTATTCAGTTCGGGCTCAGACTACTGAGCCTTTAAAGGGCATCGCTCGCGAAATCTGCCAACCGGGAACGTTCCCCTCGAGCTAAGGTGATGTGGCCGCTGTAGGGCCAGCCTTTGAATTTGTCCACCGCGTAGGTCAAGCCCGATGAACCTTCGGTGAGGTAGGGCGTGTCAATCTGAGCCAGATTGCCCATGCACACGATTTTTGTGCCGGGGCCGGCACGCGTGATCAACGTCTTGATTTGTTTGGGCGTCAGATTCTGGGCTTCGTCAATGATCACGTATTTGTTCATGAAGGTTCGCCCCCGCATGAAATTCAAGCTCTTGATCTTGACCTTGGAGCGGATCAATTCATTCGTTGCTGCACGCCCCCATTCACCCGCGCTGGTGTCGGTTTTCGCAAGCACTTCCAGGTTGTCATCCAAGGCGCCCATCCAAGGCCCCATTTTTTCTTCTTCGGTTCCGGGTAAAAAGCCAATGTCATCGCCCACGCTCACCGTCGCGCGGGTCATGATGATTTCGGAATAGCGCCGTTCGTCGAGCACTTGCGTGAGGCCAGCGGCCAAGGCCATCAGGGTTTTGCCAGTTCCAGCGGTGCCCGTCAAAGTCACGAAGTCAATCTCGGGGTCGAGCAACAGGTTGAGGGCAAAGTTCTGTTCTTTGTTTTTGGCCGTGATTCCCCAAACCGCATATTTGCCGTGCGAGTGATCCTTGAGGGTGCGGAGCGTGACCGATTGACCTTGAACTTCAGCCACCCGTGCATACAGCGAGGGCTCATCGGCAGACTCGAAGTAAACAAACTCGTTGGGTTGAAGTTTGGAGACGATGGGGCCAGTGAGTCGATAAAAAGTCTGAGTGCCCGATTGCCAACTTTCGATGGTTTTGGCGTGCTGCGTCCAAAAGTTGGCGGGCAAAGCGATGCTGCCGGGGTAGAGCAAATCGCCGTCATCCAAGGTGATGTCGTTTTGGTAGTCTTCGGCTTCCAGTCCCAGCGCGCGTGCCTTGACCCGCATGTTGATGTCTTTGGAAACCAGCACCACGGGTCGTTGGGGGTGAGCCTCCTTGAGTGACTGAACCACTTCCAAGATTTGGTTGTCGGCCTTCCCTGGCGGGAGGTTCAGGGGAGAGGAGCGCTTGAGGGCCTGTGTTTGAAAGAACAACTTGCCCAAGGCCTCGCGGTGTCCGGCATGACTCAAAGGAAGGCCTGTATTGATGTCGGCGAGTTCATCGCCAGCCAATACATCCAAGGTGCGACTGGTTTGACGCGCATTGCGCGCAACCTCCGTCATGCCCTTTTTGTGATTGTCGAGCTCCTCTAAAACAATCATGGGCAAATAAATGTCATGCTCCTCAAATCGGAACAAGCTCATGGGATCGTGCAGGAGCACATTGGTGTCCAGCACGAATAATTTGCTCACCTTGGCGCGTGGCTTCGAGGTCTTGTTTTTGGTCGGACTTGCAGGAGCACTTTCCAGCGGGCTGGTTTTGGTCGCCGCGGGGGAGGTGGGCATTGGCTGCATTGCGTTTGCAGCGTGTGCAGGCTTTTTGATCGCCTGATTCGATTGGGCAACCGACGGTTTCTTGGCTGGGCTGACCTTGAGTCCAGTTTGTTTGAGCAAACGTTCATCCAACAGGTTTGCTTTCTGTGTGGGTGCTTTGGGCAAGGGCATGACAACTCAATCGTTCAATAAAAAAAGCCGCCTCAAAGTTGAGGCGGCCCTTGAGGGAGCCGTGCACACGGCCAATTCAGCGGGTTGGCAAGCAGTGATTCGTGACACAGAGTCGATTTAAGCGACAGCAGTGGCCTTTTTAAGGGCCTTCACTGCTTTGAGCACTTCTTCAACGTGGCCAGGCACTTTGAGTCCACGCCATTCAGCGTAGAGCACGCCATCGGGACCCACCAAGAAGGTGCTGCGCTCAATGCCTTTAACTTTCTTACCGTACATGATCTTGTTTTTGACGACGCCGAACATGTGGCAAAGCTTTTCTTCGGTGTCAGCAATCAACTCGAAGGGGAGCTCCAGCTTCTCTTTGAAGCCATCGTGGGAGCGCATGTTGTCTCGGGATACGCCAAAGATCACGGCACCGGCCTTGGTGAAATCTTTGAACTTATCGCGAAACTGCATGGCTTCCGTGGTGCAACCGGGCGTGTTGTCTTTGGGGTAGAAGTAAAGCACCACAATGTGACCGTGATGTGACGAATTCGTCACTTTGACACCGTTGGTCGCTAGGGCTTCAAACTCGGGTAAGGGTTTATTCAGAACAATGGCCATGGGATCTAACGCGCCTGCAAAGTTGAGCAACAAACAAAGCCCATTTTACTGCAAACGAATTGGCCCTCATGAGCTCCCACTTCGGATACCAGACTTCAGGAAGAAAGCACGGCACACAAGCCTGCTTTTCGACCTTCCATGGCCAAGACGTTGTAGGTGCGGCAAGCGGCTGAGAGGGACATGGATTCGATGCCCAGACGTGGCCACTTCAATTGTTGTCGCCATGCTGGTGGAAAGAGCAGGGTCGAATTGCCTGTCCCGATGATGAGTATTTCAATTGCATCCAAGGGCAAGCCGTTCAGGCAACCCGCCAAACTGCTGTCGAAGGCTTGATGGGGCAAGGGCTGAAAGCGTCCGTCATGTGCCAGATAAACAGGGTCACTTGTTCGATGCCCCTGGCTGGTGATGACTTCTTGGCCCTCCAGTCTGGTGACGGTTTGATGTGGGCTGCGTTCGGGTTGAAGTTTCATGGGGGAAATGCATGAAAAGGCATTGAAAACTATGATCAAATTATAGGTTTCCCCCCTATTTCAGGAGCTCGGTTTGAAACCCATTCTCAAGTCAAGTAAATTGGCCAACGTCTGCTACGACATTCGTGGACCTGTGCTTGACCGAGCGCGTCAAATGGAGGAGGAGGGGCAGAAAATCATCAAACTCAACATCGGAAATTTGGCGGTGTTTGGTTTTGATGCACCTGAAGAAATCCAACAGGACATGATTCGTAATCTGCCAGGTGCTGCGGCTTACTCTGACAGCAAAGGCATTTTTGCCGCTCGCAAAGCGGTCATGCACTACACCCAGCAGCAAGGTGTACAAGGGGTGTCATTGGATGACATTTATCTGGGCAATGGCGCCAGCGAATTGATTGTCATGGCCACCAACGCCTTGTGCAACGAGGGGGACGAGTTGCTCATCCCCGCACCCGATTACCCCTTGTGGACTGCGGCTGTGAGTCTGTCTGGCGCGACTCCCGTTCACTACCTGTGCGATGAAAGCAAGGAGTGGATGCCCGACTTGGATGACATTCGCAAAAAAATCTCACCCAAAACCAAAGGGATCGTCGTCATCAATCCCAACAACCCAACCGGTGCTTTGTATTCGAATGAAACCCTGCTGGCGATCATCCAAATTGCACGTGAAAACGGGCTGGTGATCTTTGCCGACGAGGTCTATGACAAGGTGCTTTATGACGACATTCAGCACACCGCCATGGCGAGCTTGTCGAATGACGTCCTGACGCTGACGTTCAATTCTCTGTCTAAGAGTTATCGCTCTTGTGGATACCGCTCCGGGTGGATGGTGGTGTCGGGCGATAAAACCGTTGCCAAAGATTACATCGAAGGCCTGAACATGCTGTCCTCGATGCGTTTGTGTGCGAACGTTCCTGGACAGTCGGCAATTCAAACGGCATTGGGCGGCTATCAAAGCATCCAAGATTTGGTTCAGCCTGGTGGTCGTCTGCGCCGGCAGCGCGATTTGGCCTACGAGTTATTGACCCAAATTCCGGGCGTGACTTGCGTCAAGCCCAAGGCTGCCCTCTATATGTTTCCTAAATTGGATCCCCAGATGTATCCGATTGAAGACGATCAAGCCTTCATCGAGGATTTGTTACAAAAAACCAAGGTGCTATTGGTTCAGGGCAGTGGGTTCAACTGGTCCCACAGCGATCACTTCCGAATTGTTTTCCTACCCCATGAAGACGATTTGAAAGAGGCCATTGGTCGCATTGCCTCTTATCTTGAAACCTACAGAAAGCGTGTCGCAGCATGAAACCGATCAAAGTTGGACTCTTGGGTATTGGCACCGTTGGTGCGGGCACGTTTGAGGTGCTCACTCGCAATCAGCCCGACATTGCTCGTCGAGCCGGACGTGGCATTGAAATCGCCATGGTGGCTGACCTCAACACCGAACGGGCGCAATCCATTGTTCAAGGGCGCGCCGAAGTTGTCGCCGATGCCCAATTGGTGATTCAAAACCCAGACATCGACATCGTGATCGAGTTGATTGGTGGATACGGTGTGGCCAAAGACTTGGTGTTGCAGGCGATTCGTGCTGGCAAGCATGTGGTCACCGCCAACAAGGCTCTGATCGCGGTGCATGGCACGGAAATTTTTTCGGCAGCCAATGCGCAAGGGGTCACAGTGGCTTTTGAGGCGGCTGTGGCCGGAGGGATCCCCATCATCAAAGCCTTGCGAGAGGGGCTCAGTGCCAACCGCATCGAGTGGATTGCCGGCATCATCAACGGGACCACCAATTACATCTTGTCTGAAATGCGCTCTCGGGGTTTGACCTTCGCCCAAGCCCTGGCTGAAGCGCAAGGCCTGGGTTACGCCGAGGCTGACCCCACCTTCGATGTGGAAGGGGTGGATGCGGCACACAAGGCCACCATCATGTCAGCCATCGCCTACGGCATTCCCGTGCAATTCGACAAAGCCCATGTGCAGGGGATCTCTGAGCTGGATACCCAAGACATCGTTTATGCCGAGCAGCTCGGCTACCGGATCAAGTTGCTGGGCATCACCAAACGGGTCGATCAAGGGGTGGAGCTGAGGGTTCACCCCTGCTTGATTCCTGAAAAGCGCCTGATTGCCAACGTTGAAGGCGCCATGAATGCCGTGATGGTGCAAGGCGATGCCGTTGGAACCACCTTGTTTTATGGCAAAGGCGCAGGCAGCGAACCCACAGCCAGTGCGGTTGTCGCCGATCTGATCGATGTGACGCGATTGCTCACGGCAGACCCCCAACATCGCGTGCCCCATTTGGCGTTCCAGCCCAATTCCCTGTCAGATTTGCCCGTGCTCCCCATGGGGCAAGTGGTGACGTCTTATTACTTGCGTTTGCGCGTGAATGATCAAGCGGGTGTGCTGGCCGAATTGACTGGGGTATTGGCCAAGCAAGGGATCAGTATCGACGCGGTTTTGCAGCGCCCCGCAGGTGCGGTTTTGAATCAAACCGACCTCATCATCATGACCCATGAGTGTGAGGAGTCCCGCATGGATCAGGCTTTGAAGGCCATGTCGGCCATTCCCTCGGTGCATGGCGACATTGTTCGGATTCGCAAGGAAGAGTTGAACTGATGAAGTATTTGTCCACCCGAGGTCACGCGGAACGCAAAGGCTTTAGTGACATCTTGTTAGAGGGTCTTGCACCCGATGGTGGCCTTTATTTGCCGCAGTCTTACCCTCAGGTTGATGGGGCGACGCTGACCCAATGGCGTCAGACCTTCCAGTCGCAAGGCTACGCTCAGTTGGCTTTCTGCATTTTGGAGCGGTTCATCGACGATATTCCCGCGGCCGATCTGCATCGCTTGTGCCATGCCGCTTACCGCAGCGAAGTGTTCGGGGATCCTCGCATCGCGCCGGCACGAACACTCGAGCCAGGCCTCCACATCCTGGGCCTCTCAAATGGGCCTACGGTGGCTTTCAAAGACATGGCCATGCAGCTGTTGGGGCATCTCTTCGAGTATGAGTTGGAACGTCGGGGCGATCACCTCAATGTGCTGGGCGCCACCTCTGGCGATACCGGCAGTGCGGCTGAATACGCCATGCGTGGCAAGTCTCGGATCCAGGTGTTCATGACCAGTCCTCATGGACGCATGAGTCCCTTTCAGCAAGCCCAAATGTTCACCTTGCTGGATCCCAACATTCACAATTTGGCCATTGAAGGCGTGTTTGATGACTGCCAAGATTTGGTTAAAGCGGTCTCGAATGACCTGAGTTTCAAGCGCCAATATCGCATTGGCACGGTGAACTCCATCAATTGGGCTCGTCTGTTGGCGCAAGTGGTCTATTACTTCGCTGGCTATTTCCAAGTCACCCAATCCAATGACCAGCCCCTGGACGTGTGTGTGCCCAGCGGGAATTTTGGCAACGTTTGTGCAGCCCACGTGGCTCGCATGATGGGCTTGCCCTTGCGGCATTTGGTGGTGGCCACGAATGAAAACGACGTTTTGGACGAGTTTTTCAAAACGGGCCGCTATCAAGTTCGAAGCGCTTCACAAACGCACGAGACGACCAGTCCTTCCATGGACATTTCCAAGGCCAGCAATTTTGAGCGTTTCATCTTCGATCTATTGGGTCGTGATGGGGAGCGCACCCGCTCCCTGTTTGGTGATGCCTTGACCCAGGATGGGCTTTTCGATCTTTCCCAAGAGCCGGCCTTTGAACGAAGCTTTGCCGATTACGGCTTTCTGAGTGGGAAAAGCACGCACAGCGACCGCATTCGCACCATTCAGTTGGCCAACGAACGGTGGGGCGACTGGATTGACCCACACACGGCCGATGGTCTGAAAGTGGCGATGGAACATCGCGATCCGTCGGTGGGTCTGATGGTGTTGGAAACGGCCTTGCCGATCAAATTCTCCGAGACCATGTTCGAGGCCTTGGGCCAGAACCCGCCCATGCCTGAGCGTTTTGCCCATTTGATGCAGCAGCCCAAGCAATTTCAGGTCATGCCGGCCGATGTCGATCTGATCAAGCGTTACATCGCAGAACACGCCCTGAAGGTTTGAAGCCATGAAACCACGTGCACCATTGGCTGAACTGGACCAAGCCCTCGCTGACCTCCTGCAATGGACACAACCGCTGTTGCCTGCCGTTGAAGTCGAGTTGATGCAAGCCGATGGCCGGGTGCTGCGACAAGCCGTTGTCAGCGAACTGAATGTCCCTGCCTTTGACAACTCATCCATGGATGGATGGGCCATCCGATGTGCGGACTTGACCGAACCCTCAACGGGTCTTGATGTTGCGCAACGCATCACCGCAGGGGATACCGCCCAGCCCTTGTTGGCGGGCCAAGCGGCCCGCATTTTTACGGGCGCTCCAGTCCCCGATGGCGCTGACGCCGTGGTGATGCAAGAACTGGCACATTTGAACGATCAAGGTCGACTGTGCGTGGATGAAACGCCCAAACCTGGCCAATGGATCCGGCGTGCGGGCGAAGACATCATGGCAGGCTGCGAGGTCTTGAAGACAGGGGACCGCTTGAGCCCCGCGCAACTGGGCTTGCTCGCGAGCCTGGGTTTAGCCAAGGTTTGGGTGAGCCGAAAGCCCAAGGTGGCTTTGTTCTCCACCGGCAATGAGTTGGTGATGCCAGGCACGCTGGCCCCGAAAGATCTGCCTGCGGGTGCCATCTTCAATTCCAACCGGTATTTTTTGCGAACCCTGCTTGAACGGCTGGGGGTCGAAGTCACGGATTTAGGCATGGTGCCTGATCGGCTCGATTTGACGCAGCAGGCGCTGGCCGCAGTGGCCGATTCACACGATTTGATCTTGACCAGCGGTGGGGTTTCGGTGGGGGAAGAAGACCACGTGAAGCCCGCCGTGGAGTCCATGGGTGAGCTCAAACTCTGGTCGCTGTCCATGAAACCAGGCAAGCCATTTGCGTTTGGTCGATTGCAGGCTGCGGGCAACAGCACCGCGTGCTTTTTCATGGGATTGCCCGGCAATCCGGTCTCCAGTTTCGTGACCTTCATGCTCTTGGTTCGGCCTTTCTTGTTGGCCTGGCAAGGCAGCTCGCAAGTGGGCTTGCCGAGATGGTCGGTGCGCGCTGATTTCGATTGGCCCAAACCCGACAAACGCCGTGAATTCATTCGCGTGAAACGCAATGCCGACGGTGGATTGGATCTGTATCCGAACCAAAGCTCTGGGGTTTTGACCTCGGTGGCGTGGGCCGATGGGGTGGTGGATGTCCCCAGCGGCCAGGTGATCCAGCGAGGAGATTGGGTTAACTTCATTCCTTGGGCCACGCATTGACATGAAATTGCAACTCCGATTTTTTGCAGCTTTGCGCGAACGACTCGACCGGTCTGACGAGGTTTGGGAGACCCAAGCCAACACGCTGGGCGAGCTTCGCCTCGAATTGGCAGCCCGAGACGAGCGCTTTGCCCAGGCTTTGGGCGCCGATCAAGTGGTGCGCATGGCCATCAACCAGTCCATGGCCGCACCCGATGCGTGCATCAGCGATGGCGATGAGGTGGCTTTCTTTCCGCCCGTCACGGGAGGCTAATGGTCATGGATTTGGTGCGCATTCAAGAAGACCGCTTCAACCTGCAAGCCCTGATTGATGAGCTTTTGGCTGGCGATGCGGAATCGGGTGCGGTGGTGAGCTTCCTGGGCGTCACCCGTGATCGGAATCAAGGCGATGCGGTTTCTGATTTGTGGCTGGAGCATTACCCCGGCATGACCGAGCGTGCGATCGCTGACATGGTCACCCAAGCCCGTACCCGTTTTTCCATCCACCGGGTGGCCGTGGTTCACCGAGTGGGTCATTTCTTGCCCAAAGATGAAATCGTGGCTGTGGTGGTCAGCAGCGCCCATCGGGGTGAGGCCTTCCAAGCCTGTGAATTTCTCATGGACTACTTGAAAATCCACGCGCCCTTTTGGAAAAAAGAGCAAACGCCCGAGGGCGCGCGTTGGGTCGATGCCCGCGTCACCGATGATCAAGCGGCTGCCAAATGGGGGATTAGCCCTCAAGCTTGAAATGGGTGGAATCGTCCCCATCTGGTGAACAGTCGTTGAAAGGTTCATCATGCGAATCGATAAATTCACCACCAAATTTCAAGAAGCCTTGTCAGAAGGCCAGACCCTTGCGGTCCAATCGAATCACGCCTATGTGGAGGCTGCCCACGTCCTCAAGGCCATGTTGGCGCAGGATGAAGGCCCCAGGTCTTTGTTGCTCCGAGCCGGGGGCAATTTGTCACAGTTGGAACTGGCTGTGGCCACGGCCCTTCAAAAACTGCCTCAAGTGGAGGGGCTATCGGAGGTTCAGATTGGCAGGGAACTCATCGGCCTGCTGCAACAAGCCGAAAAGCAAGCCCATAAGCACCAAGATGCATTTGTGGCCAGTGAGTGGTTCTTGTTGGCCCTCACCGAGCACCAAGGTGCCCTGGGGGAAGCCCTGCGCAAAGCTGGTTTCTCCGCACAGCAACTGACCCAAACCATCGAAAAGGTGCGCGGCGGCCAAAAGGTTGATTCACCGGGGTCGGAGTCTCAACGTGAAGCGTTGAAGAAATATTGCCTCGACCTCACCGAGCGTGCCCGAGCTGGCAAGCTCGACCCCGTGATCGGCCGGGACGATGAAATCCGGCGCGCCATTCAAGTGCTGCAACGCCGCAGCAAAAACAACCCGGTGCTCATTGGCGAACCGGGGGTGGGCAAAACCGCCATCGTGGAGGGTTTGGCCCAACGGATCGTGAATGGCGAGGTGCCCGACAGCCTTAAAGGGAAGAAGGTGCTTTCGCTCGACATGGCCGCATTGCTGGCCGGGGCGAAATACCGAGGTGAGTTCGAGGAGCGACTGAAATCCGTGCTCAAGGAATTGGCCCAGGAAGAAGGGCAAACCATTGTGTTCATCGATGAATTGCACACCATGGTTGGCGCTGGCAAAGCGGAAGGTGCGATGGACGCCGGCAACATGCTCAAGCCGGCTTTGGCCAGGGGTGAGTTGCATTGTGTGGGCGCCACCACGTTGGATGAATATCGCAAATACATCGAGAAAGATGCCGCCTTGGAGCGTCGCTTTCAGAAGATTCTGGTGGGCGAGCCGACGGTGGAAGCCACCATTGCGATTCTTCGGGGCCTGCAAGAGAAATACGAAGTTCATCACGGTGTTGAAATCACCGATCCCGCCATTGTGGCGGCGGCCGAACTCTCCCACCGTTACATCACCGATCGGTTTTTGCCGGACAAAGCCATTGATTTGATCGATGAGGCCGCAGCCAAAATCAAGATTGAAATTGACTCCAAGCCCGAGTCCATGGACCGACTCGATCGTCGCCTCATTCAACTCAAGATTGAGCGCGAAGCGGTGCGCAAAGAAAAAGACGAGGCCTCTCAAAAGCGCATGGCGTTGATTGAAGAGGAGATTGAAAAAATCGGTCGCGAGTATGCCGACTTGGAAGAAATTTGGACCGTCGAAAAATCAGCGGCTCAGGGTGGGGCGCAGATCAAAGAGGAAATCGATCGACTCAAGCACCAAATTGAAGACTTGAAGCGTCAGGGCGACTTCAATCGGGTGGCCGAGTTGCAATATGGCCGACTGCCAGAATTGGAAAAGCAGCTCAAGTCAGTGAATGAGCGTGACCAAGACCAGCATCAAAAGAACAAGCTGTTGCGCACCCAAGTGGGCGCAGAGGAAATTGCCGAGGTGGTTTCTCGCTCAACGGGCATTCCCATCTCGAAGCTCATGCAAGGTGAGCGCGACAAGCTGCTGGCCATGGAAGACAAGTTGCACCAGCGCGTGGTGGGGCAAGACGAAGCCATCGTCGCTGTGGCCAACGCCATTCGCCGGGCCAGAGCCGGCCTGAGCGACCCCAACCGCCCAACGGGTTCCTTCCTCTTTTTGGGGCCAACGGGTGTGGGCAAAACCGAATTGTGCAAAGCCTTGGCTGGCTTTTTGTTCGACAGCGAGGATCATTTGATTCGGGTTGACATGAGTGAATTCATGGAGAAGCACTCGGTCAGTCGGCTCATTGGCGCCCCGCCGGGCTACGTGGGCTATGACGAGGGGGGCTATCTCACGGAGAGCGTTCGGCGCAAGCCCTATAGCGTGGTGTTGCTCGATGAAGTGGAAAAAGCGCACCCCGACGTGTTCAACGTGTTGCTGCAAGTGCTCGACGATGGTCGGCTCACCGACGGCCAAGGTCGAACGGTCGATTTCAAAAACTCGGTCATCGTGATGACCTCTAACTTGGGCTCTGCGCGCATTCAAGCCATGACCGGCCAGCCGCCTGAAGACATCAAGGAAGCGGTCTGGGACGAGTTGAAGCAACACATGCGCCCCGAATTTCTCAACCGCATCGATGAAACGGTGGTCTTCCATGCGCTGGGATCGACGCACATCGAAGCCATCGCCAACATTCAGTTGCAGGTGCTGGCTCAGCGTTTGGCTCAAATCGATCTGTCGCTTCAGGTCTTGCCGAATGCCGTGGCCGAGTTGGCCAAAGTGGGGTTTGATCCTGTTTTTGGTGCCCGTCCGCTCAAACGGGCCATTCAGCAACGGATTGAGAACCCCTTGTCCAAACTGATTTTGGAAGGTCGTTTTTTGCCCAAACAGACCATTGAGGTCTCGGTCGACCCCATCCAGGCGCCAGGCCAATTCCATTTCCAAGCCTTGGCTTGAACCAGAAATCGACCGTCATCCAGGTGACGCTCAGGCGGGGTTGAGGCTTCGCGTGAGGTGATGCCTGGGTGCGCTCGGGCGCATAATGGCCAGCATGTTTTTTGCGCATGCTTTGTCCCGCCCAGAAGTCAAAAAAGACTGGAAAATCATTGGCTTGGTTGGCATCGGGCATGCAGGCTCGCACTTTTCGCACCTGCTGTTGCCCCTGATGTTTCCCATCTTCAGCCAAGTGTTTGGGCTGGGATATGCCCAACTGGGTTTGTCGGTCTCGGTGTTCTTTGTCATCTCTGGGATCGGTCAAGCACTCAGCGGCTTCTTTGTGGATCGCTTTGGCGCTGTGCCTGTCTTGCTGGCTGCCCTGGGTTGTTTGGTTCTGGGCTGTTTGGTTGCCAGCCAAGTGAATGGCTTGGGCGGTCTGGTCCTGACCGCTGTGCTCTTGGGATTGGGCAATTGCGCTTTTCATCCCATCGACTTCAGCATCCTCAATCACCACATATCCA